>JAEURA010000092.1 GCA_016789005.1 Anaerolineae bacterium | reverse complement strand
TCGTAGGGGTGCATCGCGATGCGCCCGGTGAGACGCGCCTGTGCAGTAATACATCGTTTTGTAGCAAAGATGAGACGGTCTCCGTATAATTCCGCCCATGCACTCATCCCACCGCCGACGGGGAAACCATGCCGCAGGTTTTCATCAGCTACAGCCGAGTTGACAGCGCCTTCGTCAAGCGACTCGTCGGGCGTCTTCGGATGGCGTTCCCCGATCTGAAGTTGTGGCGCGATGGCGCGCCGCCGCTGGACCGCCGCACCGCCGATCAGGAGGCGCGCCGCGGTGTGCGCCGGCAGATCAGCGGGGTTGTTCTCAGCGTCCTGCTGGCGAGCGGGGTGACGATCACGGCGGCTGCCCCGCTGCTGCGCGACAGCCCGCCGACCGCCGTTGTGCAGGCGAGCGACACGCCGACGCTCACGCCGGACCCAGTGCCGGCGGCGCTGGACGCCGCCCGCCGGTTCACCGGGGGCAATGCCGACTGGGGGGCGCTGTATCCAGGCGGCTTCGAACACACCTTTGCGGACGGCGTGACGATGGTGCTGGTCCCGGCGGGCAGTTTCGAGATGGGCAGCACCGCCGCTGAGATCGATGCCGCCTTCGAGATGTGCCGGCAGGCGGCTGCCGACGACTCGACCTGTGAACATGCCTGGTTCGAGGATGAAGCGCATGACGCCAACACCCAGACGTTTACACAGCCCTTCTGGATCGATCAGACGGAAGTGACGCGGGCGCAGTATCAGCGCTGCGTCGAAGCAGGGGGGTGCGAGCAGACTCCCGACTCCGACTTTTCGACCGACGCGGATCAGCCCGTCAACCGGGTGAGCTGGTTTCAGGCGCAGACATACTGCGCCTGGCGTGGGGGCAGCCTGCCGACCGAAGCCGAGTGGGAATATGCGGCGCGCGGACCGGAGCGCTGGATATTCCCCTGGGGCAGCGCGTTCGACGGCAGCCTGGCTAACCACTGCGACGGCAGGTGCAGCGAAGAGCGTTGGGCATCTGGACTCCATTACGTGAATGAAGAGAACGATGACGGTTATGGCGGGACTTCACCGGCAGGCGCTTACCCGGGTGGGGCGTCATGGGTGGGCGCGCTCGACATGAGCGGCAGTTTTCGAGAATGGACGAGTTCGCTGCACGAGCCTTATCCGTACGACAGGGATGATGGGCGTGAGCTTGATACGGGCGGCAGCACGGATGTGCTGCGCGTGCTGCGCGGCGGTTCGTTCATCGATCCATCGTACGGTATGCGTTCCGCCCACCGCTACTGGAACAACCCCGATGTCGGGTACGACTACAATGGTTTCCGCTGCGTCCGCTCTGGTTGACCGAAGGTCAACATAGCCCTGTTTTCCGATCTCTGGATTCTGGACTCTGGTCCTTGTGTTCTGGGGAGCAGTCATGCTGTCCTGCCGGGATTGTCCCGACGAGGCGTTTTGCCTCTGGATTTATGGTAGACTCTCAGCAGCGATAGGTGGGAGCGAGTACCATGCTGGGGATGCCTGCGGCGGTGGATGTTCCACTGCGAACTGAAGATGGCGTCATACGGGTTGGAAGATCGCGGGTGACATTGGACGCCGTCATCGCCGATTTTCATCGGGGCGCGTCACCGGAAGAGATCGCCAGACATTATTCGTCGCTCCAGGTGTCAGATGTCTATCTTGTCATCGGCTACTACCTGCGAAATCAGGACGATGTTGACGCTTATCTTGACGACCAGGAGCGTTTGGCGGCGGATGCCCGCAGGCGCTATGAAGCGGATCACCCGAATGATCCGCTGCGAGAGCGGTTGATCGCCGCATTGGCTGAGAAGCGGAACCCGGGCGGGTAGGTCATGCGGTTGTTGGCAGATGAGAACTTTCACGGCGACGTGTTGGACGCGCTCCAGCGTGCCGAAGCTTCTCTCGATATTGTGCGCGTTCAGGATACTGAACTCTACGGCGCGTCAGACCCGGTAGTGCTCGAATGGGCAGCCAAAGAGGAAAGAATTCTTCTGACGCATGATGTGCAGACGATGACGAAGCATGCAAACGATCGTATTCGAGCAGGACTGCCCCTGCCTGGGGTGATCGAAGTCAGAATTCGCCTGTCGATTGGCGACACCGTTGAGCAAATCCTGATCGCACTGCTGACAACTCAGCCCGATGAGCTGGCAGGACGTATCACCTACATCCCCCTTTAGCAGGCAGTGTGCCTCGCGTATGTGGTAATCCTCGTGTCTCGGATAGATCAACCCTAGAACTCACGGACCGACCAGCGCCACCGTGAACAGGGCGCCGGCGAACAGCAGCAGCAGCCCGCTCACCGCTCCCAGGGTGATTCGCGGCCGCGCCGGCAGGCGGCGCGCCCCGTCGGCGATCAGCAGGATCAGCGGGAAGAGGACGACGGCGTAGCGGGCGAAGCTCTGCGAGTACAACGGCTGATCGGTCGTCCCCCACACCCAGTTGATCTTACTGACGTAGACCAGCAGATGCCCCAGCGTGAAGGCGATCAGCGGCAGCCGCCGGTGCTGCGGAAAACGCAGCGCCAGGATCAGCCCGGCGAACGAGGCGATCATCACCCACACGTCAAGGCTGACCGCCGCCTCGGCGGGGTGAGTGACGATCCAGCGCAGGTTGATCCAGGCCCCTTCCAGCGGGTTCACGAAGAAGTGATAGGAATACTGGGCATAGGTGTCGCCGAGCGGCGGCAGAGCGAGGGCGGCGCGGTAGGCGATGAAGACCAGCGCGCCCGCCGGGATCAGCGCCAGCGCCCAGCCCCGGCGCAGCGACCGAGACGCCGCCGGCAGCCAGGTTGACGGCGCGCGCCAGTCGATGCCCTGGCTGTCCAGCAGGATCACCCCGGCGGCGGCGGCGAGGATGACCCCCTGGGTGCGCGTCAGTGCCGCCAGGAAGCCGGTCAATCCTGCCGCCAGCCAGCGCCCGTTCAGGCTCAGCAGCAGCACGGCGAGCGAGAAGGTCAGATAGAGCGACTCCGAGAGCGGCGCGGCGAAGTAGAACGAAAGCGGGAGCAGAGCAGTCGTCACCACAGCCGCTTTGCCGAGCGCCTCGTCCTGGTAGTAACGCGCGCCGAAGACATAGAGCAGCGTCAGGGCGGCGGCGAAGGCGGTCGTCTGCACCAGGATCGAGGCGATGTCCGCCGATCCGCCGGTGACCAGCGACGCGGCGCGCAGCGCCAGCGGGGTGAGGACGCCGAACACCGTCGATCCCGCCTGGTCGAGCCGGTAGCCGTTGACGGTGAGATCGAGGTAGTGCACGGCGTCCCAGCGCCGCCAGACGCCCAGCAAGTATTCCTCGGCGGGACTGGCGAGCGCCGGCAGATGGGCGTCGGCGGTGGCGTGGAAGTCGGCGCGGGCGTCCGGCAGATAGCTGCTCAGGAATGCCCAGGCAAGCGCCATCCAGATGGTCAGCGCCAGACGGTGGAGGAGGGCGATGGCGATTCCGTAGGCGGCGGCGCGCCGCCACAAGTCAGACATGCTGCGCAGGTTGTCCCTCTTGGTTATAATCAACAGCTTCATTATACGAGCCATGCGCGGGTGAGAAGCATGTTCATCGATTGCAGCCGCCTGATCCTCACAAACCCGATTCAACTCAACTACGGCGTGGCGGTCACCGACCTGGACGGCGACGGACGCTTCGAGATCGTCGTGGCGGGCTTCGGCTATCCGAATCTGATCCTGAAGTGGGACGGCGAGAATCTGCGCGATGTCGCCACGATGGAACTCGCCGATTCGCTCCGCCAGGCAATCGGCGTGGCGGCGGCGGACATCGACGGCGATGGACAGGAAGAACTCTACATCCTGAATTCCGACACCTTCGCCGGGCGCAAACAGTTCGGCGACCGCCTGATGGACCTGACCGACGATAACTGGATCGATCTGTTCGCCCTGCCGGGCAACCGTCCGCAGTCCAACATGACTTCCGGGCGTTCGGTGATCGCCGTTGACCGCAAGGGCGAAGGCTACTACGGCTTCTACGTCGCCAACTACGGCGGACCGATCCGCCTGTACGAGCTGGACGACGACGGACGCCTGCGCGATATGGCGGGGCAGGCGCGCGTCAACCTGCGGACGGGGGGCAGGAGCGCCGTCGCGCTGCCGCTGGTGACCGAACACATGGACATCTTCGCCGGCAACGAGGGCGGACCGAACTACCTGTTCCGCAATGTCGGCGGCGTCTTCGAAGAGATCGGGGCGGATTACGGCGTCGATGATCCTTTCAACCATGCGCGCGGAGTCACCGTCGTCGATAACGAGGAGACGGGAGAATTTGCGCTGGTCTATGGCAACTGGGAAGGGCATCACCGTCTGTTCGTGCGCGACGCGGATGGCAGATTTGTCGATGCTGCGCCGCCCGAAATGGCGGAACCGTCGCGGGTGCGCACGGTGATCGCGGCGGATTTCGACAACGACGGGTGTGAAGAAGTCTTCTTCAACAACATCGGACAGCCGAACCGCCTGTTCGCCCGCCGCGATGGAGGGTGGGCGGCGGTGGATATCGGCGATGCGCTTGAACCCTACGGCTTGGGGACGGGCGGCGCGGTCGGCGATTTCGACGAAGACGGGCATCTGGAGCTGCTGATCGCGCACGGCGAATCGGCGATGCAGCCGCTCACCCTGTACAGGGCGCGCCCTAACCCGAATCACTGGCTGCGCGTCATGCCGCTGACTCCGTTTGGCGCGCCGGCGCGCGGGGCGGTGGTGCAGCTCGACGCGGGCGGACGCACGCAGCGCCGCGCCATCGACGCCGGCAGCGGCTACCTCTGCCAGATGGAGCCGGTCGCGCACTTCGGTCTGGGGCAGGCTCCGCAGATCGACCGGGTTCAGGTGCGCTGGTTGGACGGCAAGGTCAAGACGATTGACAGCCCGAAGCCCGATTCGCTGCTGCGCGTCGAGTATCCCGGCATTCGCTGGTTCTGAAGGGAGCGTCATGGCAGCTCAAGAGCATGTGGAGTGGACGCGCGGCTATTTTCATCGCGCCCCTGGCGACGTGCCCGGCACTCAGGTGGCGCTTTACCGTATGTCCGATCTGGTCAAGCAGGGGTACATCGCGCCGGCGGAAGGGCGGGGGCTGCTGCTCGACGCGCGCCTGTTCGATTTCGTCTGGCAGGTGGTCTGGGCGGATGACAGCCTGACTCCTGACGAAGCGCTGCCCGAAGTGATCGGCGGGGCGCAGGGGTTCGTCGTGCTGATGCACGGATGGACTGGCAACCATGCCATCTGGGAGAGCATCCCCGGTCTGGTGGTGACCAGCAACAAGCGCCTGGTGGCGATCAGCGTCGATCACAACGGTTTTGGCGGAGCGGCGTTCATCGACAACACGCCGTCGCTCGACCATTGCAGCCCGCCCGCCGCCATGCGCGTCATGGAGCGGCTCGTCGATGTCCTGCGCATCCGCCGTCAGCCCGGACAGCCGAACCCCAAGGTGATCAATTTCGTCGGTCACAGCATGGGCGGCGCGGCGCTCTTCTATTTGAACCCCATGAACTGGCGGGTTGGCGAAGAAACCCGGCTGGCGGTCGCGCCGGCGCTCCTGCTGGAAGACGACATGAAGCGCATCTTCTTCACCGCGCTGGGTATCGGCATCGGCATCGTCAATCGCCTGGGCGTGTTCGAAGTTGTGGAACGGGCGATCAAGCCGCAGATGATCGAAGCGGTCTGCGCCGGCGGCAGCCAGAACGTCCGCCAGATTCACGCGCGCCAGTACGAGCAGACGCCGCGCGGGACGATTGCCTCGACCTTCATGGCGATGGGGCTGCTCAACAACCGGGAGATCACCCGGCAGTGGGACCTGGTTCGCGTGACGCTGGGACACCGCGACGCGCTGGTCGGTTTGGTGCCGATGATCGATCTCTTGACCGATCTGGAATTCCCGGCGGCGAACCTGCGGGTGGTCGCCGGATCGCATTATCTGTTCAGCGTTGGACCGGACGCCGTCTTCCAGCACGCGCAGAATCGCGAGCTGATTGTCCAGGATATCCTGGATCTGCACGACCGGGCTTTCGCCGTGCAGCGCACCGGCTACCGGGTGGGTTAGGGCGTTCAGGGTGCATTTCAATATTTGGACGATGCAGGCATCATCCCTACGGAGGACCATTTTGTAGGGACAACGCCCGCGTTGTCGCGCCCGTATCCCCAATAATCTGAAATGCACCCGTGCGTTCTACATTTCTTGACACCCTCCGGTCGTTATGTTAATCTGTATCTGCGTTATTTGATCCATTTTGAACAATCACTTGACCGGGGTCTCCCTCCATGGAAACACTGGCGCAGTTTGCCCCAATTGCCGCCCTCATGACGGTCGCTATTCTGGTGTCGCTCCTGATTCTGGTGCTTTCGCGGTTGTTCGGTCCCTGGCGTCCGACTGAGCGAAAGACTGCCCCCTATGAAAGCGGTATGAAGCCCCTTGGACCCGCCAACCGGCGCTACTCGGTGCGCTTCTACCTCATCGCCGTCCTCTTCATCCTGTTCGACATCGAAGTCATCTTCTTCCTGCCCTGGGCGGTAGTCTTCAGGGACATGGGGCTGTACGCTTTCGTCGCGATGGGCATCTTCATTTTCATTCTGACGATAGGCTTGATTTACGAGTGGAAAGTGGGAGCGCTGGAATGGGAGTAGTCTCGTCGAAGCTCGGCAACCTGGGCGTGGTGACGACCAGCCTGGAGGATGCCATCAACTGGGCGCGCACAGGGGCGATGTGGCCCCTGCTGTTCGGTCTGGCGTGCTGTGCCATCGAGATGATGAGTACGCAGGCGTCGAACTATGATCTGTCGCGCTTTGGCATGGAACTCAACCGCGCCAGCCCGCGTCAGAGCGACCTGATCATCGTGGCTGGGCGCGTGACTCGCAAGATGGCTCCGGTGCTGCGTCAGCTTTATGACCAGATGGCGTCGCCCAAGTACGTGATCTCGATGGGCGACTGCGCCTCCTGCGGCGGGGTGTACAACAACTACGCCATCGTGCAGGGAGTCGATGAGATTCTGCCCGTCGATGTCTACGTGGCGGGCTGCCCGCCGCGCCCGGAACAGCTGATTCATGGCATCCTCACGCTTCAGGAGAAGGTCAAGACTGAACGCTGGGCGGACTGGATTAAAGGGTAGCGAAGACTGACCATGAACATTCCTCAGGCACTCGACCCGATTGCGTCCGCCCGTGAGGCGCTGGACGACACCGTCCTCGAAAGCAAAGTGTTCGCCAATGAGACGACGCTGATCGTCCGGCGGCAGGATGTGGCGCGCGTCGCCCGTTTCCTGCGCGATACCAGCGGGCTGGTCTACAACTACCTCTCGGACATCAGCGCGGTCGATTACTACCCTGAAGTGCGCGGACCGGAAGGCGATGGGCGCTTCGCGGTCAGCTATCACCTCTATTCCATGCTCTACAACCGGCGAATTCGCCTGAAGGCGTTTTTGCCGGAAGATGATCCGGTCGTGCCGACGGTCACCGTCCTCTGGCAGGCTGCTAACTGGCTGGAGCGCGAGGCATTCGACATGATGGGCATCCGCTTCGAGGGACACCCGGATATGCGCCGCCTGCTCATGCCGGCGGACTGGGACGGGCATCCGCACCGACGCGATTACCCCCTCGGCTACGAAACCATCATGTTCTCGTTCAACAAGGACGAGATCAACCAGCACAAGCCCTACGCCAAGAAAGACTGAGACGAGGACGTTCGAATGGCGATTACACCTGTTGCGCAGCCGACCGAGTCGGTAGCCAAGTGGGAGGGCAGCGTCGAGGAACTGCGCGGGCTGGTTTCCGACCGCGCCATGACCGGCGAGACCCTGCTGCTGAACATGGGTCCGCATCACCCCAGCACGCACGGCGTGCTGCGCCTGCTGCTGGAACTGGATGGCGAGCAGATCGTCACCTGCATGCCGGATATTGGCTACCTACACACCGGCATCGAGAAGAATATCGAGTCCAAATCCTACGAAAAAGCTGTCACGCTGACCGACCGCATGGACTATCTGTCGCCCATGTCCAACAACATGGTCTACTGTCTGGCGGTAGAGCGGCTGACCGGGCTGGATGTGCCGGAACGGGCGCAGGCGATCCGCGTGATCTGCCTGGAACTGGCGCGCATCGCCTCGCACTGCGTATGGTTGGGCACGCACGCGCTGGACATGGGCGCGATGAGCATTTTCCTGTACGCCTTCCGCGAGCGCGAATTCATCCTCGACATGTTCGAGATGCTGTCCGGTCAGCGTATGATGGGCAGCTACTTCCGACCGGGCGGCGTCTGGCGCGACCTCGTGCCAGAATTCATGCCGGCGCTGGAGAAATTCGTCGATTTCATGCCGGCGAAGGTCGATGACTACGAGTCGCTGCTGGTCAGCAACCCGATCTGGATCGACCGTACCCAGGGCATCGGCGTGGTCGAACCGGAAGAAGCGCTGAACCTTGGCTTGAGCGGTCCGACCCTGCGCGCCAGCGGCGTCAACTGGGATATCCGCAAGGCGGAACCCTACAGCGGTTATGATCGCTACGAATTCGACGTGCCGTTGGGCGAACATGGGGACGTGTACGACCGGTTCTTCGTCCGAATGCAGGAGTTTCGCCAGAGCATTCGCATCATCAAGCAGGCGATGAAGGCGCTGCCTGGCGGTCCGTTCCGTTCGCAGAACCGCAAGTTCGTGCCGCCGCCGCGCGCCGAGCTGGGGCAGAGCATGGAGGCGGTTATCCACCACTTCAAGCTGTGGACAGAGGGTTTTTCCGCCCCGGATGAAGAGGTCTACGTCTCGATTGAAAGCCCGCGCGGCGAGATCGGCTGCTATCTGCACGGCACGGGCGGCAACAAACCGCGCCGCGTCCACTTCAAGACGCCTTCGTTCATGCACATCAGCGCGTTGGGGGCGATGTCCAAGAATCATATGCTCGCTGACCTGGTCGGCATCGTCGGCAGTATCGACTGCGTGCTGGGCGACAGCGACCGGTAAACAAGACACGACCGAGGACAATTGGACTGAGGGCTGAGGCACGCCGCACGAAGCGAAACAGGGCGCTCAGTCCTCAGCGTTTTGCACGAAGGATAAGACATGCTCGCAGAAAAGTACGCCGACCGCATTCAAAAGGTCTTCGCCAAATACCCGGATAAGCGCTCTGCCGTTATGCCGATGCTGTACATCGCGCAGGAAGAATATGGCTGGGTGTCTCCTGAAGGACTCCGCGAGGTGGCGGAGATTTGCGAATTGGACCCCACACAGGTGAAATCCATCGCCGGTTTCTACACCATGTACTCCGAGCAGCCGAAGGGCAAGTACTGGCTTCAGGTGTGCACTGATCTCGCCTGTGCGCTGCGGGGCGCGGATGAGTTCTCCGGGCAGTTGAAAGAGACGCTGGGCGTCGATGATGGCGGCACGACCGCCGACGGCATGTTCACCGTCGAACATGTCATGTGCCTGGGCGCGTGCGACCGCGCCCCGATGCTGCAATGCAACTTCCATTTCCACGAAAACCTGGATATGGACAAAATGAACGCCCTGATCGCCCAGTGGCGCGCAGAAGCGGGGAAATAACATGGCTGAAAAGCAGTACCCCAACATCATCTACCGCGAAAAAGATGTCCCGGACATCCGGCGCTACGAGGTGTATGCTGCCCACGACGGCTACGCCGCCTTTAAGAAGGCGCTGGGCATGGAGCCGAAGGCGGTCATCGAAGAAGTCAAGGCGTCGAACCTGCGGGGTCGCGGCGGCGCGGGCTTTTCGGCGGGCATGAAGTGGAGCTTCATCCCGCAGAGTGAACCGGTCAAGTATGTGGTGGTCAACGCCGACGAGAGCGAGACCGGCACGTTCAAAGACCGCCAGATCATGGAGAACAACCCGCATCAGCTGATCGAGGGCGCGCTGATCTGCGCCTGGGCGATTCAGGCGAAGGCGGTCTACATCTACCTGCGCGGCGAATACATGGACGTTGCCGCCCAGCTTGACGAGCGTATCGCTGAAGCCTATGCCAATGGCTGGCTGGGGAAGAACATCCAGGGCAGCGGTTGGTCCTGCGACATGTTCACGCACCTCGGCGCGGGCGCGTACATCTGCGGCGAAGAGAGTGCGCTGCTGGAAAGCCTGGAAGGCAAGCTGGGACAGCCGCGCGTGCGTCCACCGTTCCCGGCGCAGAAGGGCGGCGGTCTGTACGGCGAGCCGACGGTGGTCAACAACGTCGAGACGCTGGCAAACGTCCCCTGGATCATGCGCAACGGCGCGGCGGAATACAAGAAAATCGGCACTGAGGGGAGCACCGGGACCAAGGTCTTCTGCCTGAGCGGGCACGTCGCCAAACCCGGCAACTATGAGCTGCCGTTCGGCGTCACCATCCGCGAGCTGATCTACGAATTTGGCGGCGGCATCTCCGGCGGCAGGCAGATCAAGGGACTGCTGCCCTCCGGCGGGTCGGGTCCGGTCATCCGCTTCGACGGAAACGACGATCCCCGTCTGGACACGCCGATGACCTACGAGGATTTCCAGAAGCTCGGCTCGATTCTGGGGTCGGCATCGTTCATCGTGATGGATGAAACCGTCGATATGGCGTGGGTGGCGTCGCGCATCACCAAGTTCTTCAAGCATGAGAGCTGTGGCAAATGCACGCCCTGCCGCGAAGGCACGTACTGGCTGGACAAGACGCTGGACCGCATCATGGATGGGACGGCGCGCCCCGGTGATGTTGACCTGATCAACAACGTCGCCAGGAATATGCAGGGCATGACCCTGTGTGCCCTGGGGGACTTCGCCGCCAACCCGATCCTCCACACGATCAAGAATTTCCCGGAGGATTTCAAGGCACGGATGGGGGCGGGCGATTAGTGGAGCCGCGCGAGCCGCTCATGCCGGCGGATGAGTTTCGACAGGACGCCGAGGCTGCCGAGGTGAATCCCGCTTCGGCGCTGCCGATGCCGGAAGCGCCGGTCGCAGAGCAAACGGAACCCGGACGGCGCTCCGGGTTTTTCGAGCGATTGGGCAGGCTGATCGCCCCGGATCGCTCACGGCTGCGGAACCTGGATCAGGCAATCGCCCGCGATCCCTTCGAAGCCGGGAATTACCTGGCACGCGGCGAAGTTCTGCTGCTGCGCGGGCGGCGCGGAGACGACGAGGCGGCTGCCGTCGATTTCTACAAGGCGGTTCGGCTGGCAGAGGCGCAGCTTGAGGTGGCAGATTGGGGCATCGGCGCGCAGTTCGTTCGAGATCGGGCGCTGGCGGAACTGAACGCGCTGATCGCACGGGGGATCGTCCTCGAATTCGCAGAAGACGAAACTTTGAGATCGGACGTTGAGACAGTACAATCGGGGCACTCCCTGGAGTGATCATGGAGCGGTCGGGAGGATCGCATGACGAAGACCGTCACGATTTACATCGATGACAAAACCTATGAGGTTCCCGCCGGGACGAACCTCGTCGATGTCGCCAAATTCTACGCCGACAACGATATTCCGGTGTTCTGCTACCACCCCAAGATGAAGCCGGTCGGCATGTGCCGCATGTGCCTGGTCGAGATGGGCAGCGTTCAGAAGGACCGCGAAACGGGTGCGGTGCTGCTGGATGACCAGGGCAAGCCGCAGGTGCGCTGGATGCCGAAGCTTCAGACCGCTTGTACGACCACCGTGAGCGATGGGCTGGTCGTTCGCAGTAATACCCCGCAGGTCGATTCGGCGCGCGAAAACGTCGTCGAATTCCTGCTCACCAGCCATCCCCTCGACTGTCCGGTCTGCGACAAGGGCGGCGAGTGTCCGCTGCAAAACCTGACGATGGCGCACGGCAGCGGCTCAAGCCGCATGAACTATGCCGACAAGATGCACCTGGACAAGCACGTCCCGCTCGGCGACTTGATCTTCCTGGACGAAGAACGCTGCATCCAGTGCGCGCGCTGCGTCCGCTTCCAGGATGAAGTCGTCGGCGACCCGGTGCTGCAATTCCACGAGCGTGGGCGCAACCTGCAAATCGTCACCGTCAGCGAACCCGGCTTCGACACCTATTTCAGCGGCAACACGACCGACATCTGCCCCGTTGGCGCGCTGACCACGGCGGATTTCCGCTTCGGCGCGCGCCCCTGGGAACTGACCAACGTGCCGAGCATCTGCCCACACTGCCCGGTTGGCTGCAACACCAGTCTCAGCACCCGCCTGGACCGCGATTTCGGCGGTCGCGCGCTGATCAAGCGCGTCATGCCGCGCCAGAACGAAGAGGTCAACGAAATCTGGATCTGCGATAAGGGGCGGTTCGGGCATCACTTCAGCCGCAGCGAAGAACGCCTGATGTCGCCGATGCTGCGCAATGCCAGCGGCAATCTCGCCAGGACCACCTGGCAGGAAGCCTATAAGCTTGCCGCCGAAAAGGTCAAGGCTGCGGCCGGAAGCGTCGCCGTGATCGCCGGAGCCGGACTGACCAATGAGGATCTGTGGGCACTGCGTCGGCTGGTGGGCGAGAGCGTCCGCCTCGGTGCCTGGACGCCTGCGCAGACCGGCGCCGATCTGGTGGCGCAGGTCGGTGTTGGCAGCGGAACCAACCTAACGGCGCTCAAATCTGGCGACGCCGTCCTGGTGATTGCCAGCGATCTTGAGGAAGAAGCGCCGGTGTGGCGTCTGCGCTTGAAGCAGGCGGCAGATCGCGGCGTATATCTGGTTGTCGCCAACGCCCGCCCGACCCGGCTGGCGGATTTCGCCAAGGAAACCATCACCTATGGCACAGGCGAAGCCGCCCACGTCATGCACGAACTACGCACGCGCTTCCCACAGATCGCCGAGAAGCTGGCGGGCGCAGCGAATCTGATCATCCTGACCGGCGCGGAAGGGCTGACGCTGGAAGGCAGCCGAGCGCTGAATCAGGCGGCGGCGAATTTCCTGATCGAGAGCGGACATGTCGGCAAGGCGAACAACGGCTTGATCGCTGCGCTGCCCGGCGCGAATGCAATGGGGCTGCATTACCTGGGTTTCACGCCTGAGGCGGCGGCGGATATCGTCAACACGCCGCCCAAGGTGCTGATCCTCGCCGGCGCAGATGTCGCCGCCGACGATCCGAACGCTGCGGCTTGGCTGAGCAAGGTCGAGACGCTGATCACCATCGGCTTGTTCCTGGATGGCGCATCGGAACGCGCGCAGCTGGCGCTGCCGATGCAGAGCTTCGCCGAACGCGACGGAACCTTCACCAACGGTGAGCGGCGCGTCCAGCGCTTCTACACCGCGCAGGGACCGATGGGCATGGCGCTGCCTGCCTGGCAGATCGCGGCGCGCATCGCCGAAGGTGTGACCGGCGAGCATCCGAAGACCTCGGCGGGCGCGGTGATGCTGGACATCGCCAAAAACGTCCCGGCGTTCGCCGGCGCACGTTACACCGAACTGGCGAAAGTCGAGCGGCAGTTCCCGGATGTTGGCGGGCAGGACCTCTATTACGGCGGCAACGCCTACAAGAACACCGGCGGCTTGGGCGTACAGATTCCATCTGCGGCGGAGGGCGGCGAAGTCAAGACTGCGCCGGTCACGCTGCCGCCGCTGGTCAGCGCTTCCGGGCAGAATCTCGTCGTCGTCCCGACGACTGAACTGTACAATCGCGCGCGCGACTTCCGCGCCAGCGAGGCTGAACTGATGACGCCGCGCGTCCCCGCCGCTTACGTGGCGATGCACGCGGTAGACGCCAAACGGCTGGGCATTGCCGACGGTGACCTGGTGGCGGTGGATGCTGGCAGCGGTCGCCTGGTGCGCAGCCACGTGCGGCTGGATGGCGGCGCGCCCGAAGGGACGCTGCTCCTGCCGCGCCACTTGACCGACACCCCCGCACCACTGTCGATCACGCAGGGGAAGGTCGAGAAACTTCGCGAATTGGTGGTTGAAGGGTAACGAGGATGGCTGGAACGGTTGCTACGCCGCCCCGGCGGCGCATCCCAACACGGGTGATCATCGCCGCCGTCGTCGCGGTGCTCTTACTGGTCGTGCTGCCGCTGGTGCTGGTCGTCAGCAACATCGAGCCGATCTTCAATTTCGTCTTCAATGTGGACTCTCGGCTTGATCCGAGCCAGGTGGTCCAGTGCTACGGCGCTGATGGGCGCGGATGCCCCGTTGTCCATTCAATCCTGTACTCGCTGATCTTCTTCCTGGTGGTGCTGACTGGCTTCGCCTACGTCACCCTGCTGGAACGGCGCGTCATCGCCTTCTTCCAGGCGCGCGTCGGTCCCAACCGCGTGGGTCCTTTCGGGCTGCTGCAACCCCTGGCGGACGGCATCAAGCTGATCTTCAAAGAGGACATCATCCCGGCGGGCGCGGACAAGCCGGTTTACCTGCTGGCTCCTATCCTGAAGGCGGTCCCGGCGATCATCATCCTGGCGGTGGTCCCGATCGGTCCCGACCTGCTGGTCCCCTGGTTTGACGGCATGTGGTATCAGGTCCCCCTGGGACTGACCGACCCGAATGTCGGCATCCTGTGGCTGATGGCAATCACCAGCGTCGGAACCTACGGCGTCGTGCTGGCAGGATGGTCGTCGAACAACAAGTACGCCATGCTCGGTGGTCTGCGCGCTTCGGCGCAAATGTTGAGCTATGAACTGAGCCTCGGACTGACGATGGCGGTCCCCGTCCTGATCGTCGGGAGCATGAGTCTGGGCGACATCGTGCGCAACCAGTCCATGATCTACGAGTGGTTTGTCTTCCAGAACCCGCTGGCTGCTGCCATCCTGATGATCGCGCTGCTCGCCGAAGTCAACCGGTCGCCTTTCGACCTGCCGGAAGCCGAGCAGGAACTGACGCAGGGCTTCATGACCGAATACAGCGGCATGAAGTTCGCGCTGTTCATGATGTCGGAATACCTGGGCATGATCGCTATCAGCATCATCGTCTCGACGCTCTTCTTCGGCGGCTACAACGATGGTTTCGGTCTGGTGCAGAACCTGCCCATCCTGGGACCGGTCGTGCTGATCGGCAAGGTAGTGCTGCTGATCATCGGCATGATCTGGGTCCGCGCGACGCTCCCGCGCATCCGCTACGACCGTCTGATGGCGCTCGGTTGGAAGGTCCTGCTGCCGCTGGCGCTGGTGGCGGTCTTCTGGACGGCAATCTCGGTCATGGTCGGCGATGCGCTGGGCAACCCGGCAGCGTATGGCGTGGTGGCGGGCATCTTCTTCGTCGCCATCCTGATCGGCGGTTACCTGGTGCTGCGTCAGAGCGGTGATCTCGCGCCGAGCGCGCCGGCGATGGAAGATGATCCGATCATCACTGGTGAACGCCGGGGCATCGCTTGGGTGGGGCTTCAGGTCCTGGGTGGGCTGATCGCCATTCCGTTCAGTCTATGGAACTTCACGCTGAGAGCGTTGGATAACCTGGCAACGCTTGCGCCCGAAGAGAAGAAAGACGAGTCGAATACGGAGCAGACCGCCCCATGAACTTCCTGAAAGGTTTCGCCACCACGTTCAAGCACATCCTGGAGGAGCCGGTCACGGTTCAGTATCCCGAACAGGAGCGGGTATTCCGCGACCGCTACAAGGGACGGCATCACCTTCGCCGCTACGAAAACGGGATGGAGAAGTGCATCGGCTGTGCCCTGTGTGCGGCAGCCTGTCCGGCGGATGCGATCTGGGTGGAAGCGGCGGAGAACAGCGACGAAGCGCGGTTCAGCCCTGGCGAGCGCTACGCCAAGACCTACGAGATCAACATGCTGCGCTGCATCTTCTGCGGCTACTGCGAAGATGCCTGTCCGACTCAGGCGATCGAGCTGGGGCATGAGCATCGGCTGTCATTCACCAACCGGAATGATGCCATCTTCACTAAGGACATGCTGATCGACCCTGTGCCGGAAGGCGGGAATCCGACGCCGCAGTTGGTGGAACCGGGCGTCTACACCCGCTCCATCCCGGATATGGAAAACCCGAAGTAGCTTGGGGAATCGGGGACACAAGCACCTCAACCCGCCTGGTCGAGGTGCTTTTTTTGTGCCGTGCCAGCGAGGCGGTTCAGCAAACCGGCGGGGCTGGTTTTTAGCCTGATGAAAGTTTGAATTGTCTCGATGCCTGTGCTATAGTGCACAAACGATGTCGAAGACAGCGCCCTACAGGGATCGACAATGACAGAGTTCATTCTATTCGCAGTGGTCGGCGCGTTAGCGGTGATTGCCGCAGTGGCGATGTTGCTGACGAGTAACGCGGTGCATGCTGCGCTCTACCTCGTCGCCACTATGCTGTGCATCGCCTTCCTGTTTCTGCTGCTCAATGCGCCGTTCCTCGCCATGATCCAGATTACGGTCTACGCCGGCGCGATCATGGTCTTGTTCTTATTCGTCATCATGCTGCTTGGGTCGGAACAGGGCGAATCGCAGACATCCAGCGAACCCCAGCGGCGCTTCCGCTGGTTTGTGCCGCTGGCGCTGGTCCTGGCGATGGCGCTGCTGTTCGGGGTGGGCTTGGCGGTGACGACAGCGTCGCAGGATCAGTCGACATTTCAGACTCCGCCGAGCGGCAATGTGCAGCTTCGGCTGGTCAATGCCGCTCTTGGCGTGGGCAGCATCAGCCTGCTGTCAGGGGATGTCACCCTCGTCGGCGATATTGCCTACGGCGAAGGTTCCGACTACTTCGAAGTTGTCCCCGGTGATTACGAGTTCAGCATCGTCCCTGCCGACGGCGAACCGCTGACGGGTACGGTCAACCTGGCGGCGGACAGCACCGGTACGCTGGTCGTCTATGCGCAGGATGCCGGTCTGCGGGTCGGCTATGCGGCTGAAAGCCTGGATACGGTCGATGAACCGCGCAGTGGGCGCGTCGTCGTCTTCAACGCCTATCCCGGATCGGCGGCGGTCTCGGTGGTCGATTACGGCTCCGAATTCGTCGAAGACGACACCGAAGCGATCATAGAAGGTCTTGCCCTGGGCGCGGCGTCTGCACCCTTCGCGGTCGAAGAAGGGGAGACCGACTGGAGCTTCGCTGATGCGGCGGATGCTTCAGCGCGCATCATCCCGCTGAACGGGTTCGAGGTGGAACGCAACGTCAGCAGCCTGGTCGTTGTGGCTCAGGAAGTGTATCAGGATGGGTCGGACGCCGGGGTGGTTCGCCCGGCGACGATGCAGTTCAGCAGCCCGGCGCGTCCCAGCTTTGGCGGACCGCAGGCGATTGGGTACGCGCTGTTCACCGATTACCTGCTGCCGTTCCAACTGCTGGCGCTGCTGCTGCTGGCTGCAATGGTCGGTGTGATCGTGCTGACGCACCGTCAGATGGCGCCCATCGCCAATCGTATTGGAGTGCGACGCCGTGTCAGTCGTCCGCTGGTCAACGTCATTGCGGCGCAGGTCGGACACGACGTCACCGATGACGCTGCCGAGCGCATACCTGCTGACGAAGCCGAAGTCGTCGGCAGCTAACGGGAGGAACGCGCTGTCATGGTTCAGACCGACGCCTATATTGTCCTGAGCCTGGTGCTGTTTGTGCTGGGCACCCTGGGCGTTCTGCTTCGGCGGAATGCCATCCTCGTCTTCATGTCCGTCGAACTGATGCTCAACGCCACTAACCTGGCGCTGGCAGCGTTCGCGCGGCACTGGGGACAGGAGAGCGGACATCTGTTCGTCTTCTTCATCATCACCGTTGCCGCCGCAGAGGTCGCCGTCGGTCTGGCGCTGATTGTCGCGATATTCCGCAGCAAACGCAGCATCAATATCGATGAACTGCACCAAATGGAAGGCTGAGCGGGTATGGAATCCTATGCACAGCTTGTACCGCTGATCATCCTCTTCCCCGCAGTGGGCGCGTTCATCAATTTTTTCTGGGGCGCGCGCATGGGAGAGAAAGCTGCGGCGACGATAGGCACATTTGCCTCGTCGCTGTCGTTTGTGATCGCGCTGCTGCTCTACGCTTACCTTGGCGGAACCGGGTATCAGGCGGCGGTCGTCAATCCGCCCCTGCTCGATGGCTGGCTGCGCATCCCGGTCGCCAACCTGGAGATCCCCTGGCAGATGCGCGTCGATACGCTGAGCGTGACGATGATGCTCTTCGTCACCGGCGTCGGTTCGCTCATCCACATGTACGCCATCGGCTACATGCACGGGGATGAGCGCTTCTCTCGCTTCTTCGCCTACCTGAACATGTTCCTCGCCTTCATGCTGATCCTGGTGACCGGCAACAACCTGCTGATGATGTTCGTCGGCTGGGAGGGCGTCGGTCTGTGCTCGTTCCTGCTGATCGGCTTCTGGTGGGATAAGAAGAAGGGCGTCGGCTGGCGCAACAGCAACGCCGCCCGTAAAGCCTTCATCGTCAACCGCATCGGCGACTTTGGCGTGCTGATGGCGATCTTCCTGACCTTCTGGACGTTCGGCACGCTCGACTTCTACAAGCCGGGCGAGCTGGCGGTGACTGGCGGGCATGGCGATGCTCATGCGGAAGAAGGCGCGGTGGTCGAAGGCGAGCACAGCGAAGCTGCTCCTGCCGAGACGGCGGCGGTCGAAGAGGCGCACGCTGAAGGCGAGACGGCAGAATTTACCGACAATTCTCACATCGCGCTGGATCAGCTGGGCATCTTCGGTCAGGTCGAGCGCCTGATGGAGGAAAACCCGGATCATCCGGTCGACTTCGGTCCATTCACGCTGGCGCTCAAAGATGTGCTGGTGCTGATCACCCTGTTCATGCTCCTGGGCGTGACCGGTAAATCGGCACAGATTCCGCTGTTCATCTGGCTGCCGGACGCGATGGCGGGTCCGACGCCGGTCAGCGCGCTCATCCACGCTGCGACGATGGTCACGGCGGGCGTCTACATGATGGTGCGCAGCAACGTCTTCTTCCACGAAGCCGAGTTCACCTCGCTGGTGGTGGCCCTGGTCGGCACTGCGACCGCGCTGATCGCCGGTTTCATCGCCCTGGGACAGTGGGACATCAAGCGCGTGCTGGCGTACAGCACGGTCAGCCAGCTGGGGTTCATGGTGGCAGCGGTCGGCGTCGGCGCGTATGGCGCGGCGCTCTTCCACGTCGTCACACACGCCTTCTTCAAAGCGCTCCTCTTCCTCGGAAGTGGTTCGGTCATTCACGGCGTGGAGCATGGTCACCATCATGCGCACGAACATGGGCATGGCGGACATGGGCACGACGATCACGGACACAAGGAAGAATTCGATCCGCAGGACATGCGCAACATGGGCGGCTTGCGCTCACGCATGCCCCTGACCTACATCACCTACGTGATCGGTACGCTGGCGCTGGCGGGCATCTTCCCGTTTGCCGGCTTCTGGTCGAAGGACGAAATTCTGGCGGATGCCTGGCTGGCGGGTGCGCTCGATAACAACCTGGGCGGCTTCATCGCCATCGGCGGGCTGCTGGTGGCAGCCGGGTTCACAGCATTCTACATGTGGCGTCAGGTGGTCATGGTCTTCCATGGCGCGCCGCGCACCGCCGCCGCTGAACACGCCTCTGAAAGCTCGCCGCTGATGGTCATCCCGCTGCTGATCCTGGCGTTCTTTAGCATCTTCATCGGCTTCATCAACACGCCGGGGAACGTGCTGGGGCTGGATGGCATCTTCGGCGCGCACCGCTTCACCGACTGGCTCGGTCAGACGGTGGCGAACGCCCACGCGGCGGAATTCCAGCCGCTGATCGCCGTCGGCGCGCTGGCGCTGGCGATTGCGGCGATCATCCTCGCCGGGCGCATCTACGGGCACAGCAAAGCAGTCACGGCAGACCGCCGCGATCCGCTTCAGCTGCGCGCCGAGACTGCACCGTTCTGGTCGCTGGCGAATGCCCGGCTGTACTGGGACGAAACGTATTACCGGCTCTTTGAGCGCCCCTTCAACGTGCTGGCGACGTTCCTCGCCGATAAGCTGGACTGGGCGTTCTGGCATGACTACTTCCACGATGGGGTGATAGGCAAGGGCTTCAACGGGATTGCCGCCCTGCTGAGCAAGCCTGTCGATATGGGCATCATCGATGGCGCTGTCAATGGTCTCGGCGCGCTTGTGCGCTGGATCAGCGGTGGCATGCGTCAGGTGCAGACGGGCTATGTGCGGACGTATGCGATCACGTTCCTGCTGGGGGTCGTGCTCGTGATCATCGTGTTGCTGCTGCCGTTGATCAACACGAACGGCTGAACGGGAGCTTATTGAAAGATGGAAAACACGGGCTTTTCGCTGCTGACACTCGTCCTGTTTCTGCCGCTGGTTGGCTTCACCATTCTGCTGTTCATCCGTGAACAGCAGGAATCTGCCATCAAGTGGACGGCATTCGGGACGAGCCTTGTGACGTTTGTCGCATCGCTGCTCCTGTGGATCGGCTTCAACAACCAGGAAGCCGGCTTGCAGTTCGTGCAGCGTGGGGAATGGCTGCCAAGCTACGGCATCAGCTACTACGTCGGCATCGACGGGCTGAGCCTGCTGATGGTCATTCTGACGACGTTCATCATGCCGATTGCCATCCTGTCCTCCTTCAACAGCCACATCTTCCACGAGCGTGGGCGGGTCAAGCTGTACTACCTGTTCATGCTGCTGCTCGAATGGGCGATGATCGGCGTGTTCGTGGCGCAGGACCTGGTGATCTTCTACATCTTCTGGGAAGTCACACTGGTTCCGATGTACTTCCTGATCGGCATCTGGGGTGCAGAACGCCGCATCTACGCCGCCATCAAGTTCTTCCTCTACACGATGGCTGGCTCTATCCTGATGCTGCTGGCAATCCTGTACGTCGGCATTCAGGCGGGGACTTTCGCCGTGCCGGAAATTATCGCCGGCATTCAGAACGGCACGATCAGCTTCGCCTTCGACGGTCTGTTCAGCACGCAGTCGTTCCTCTTCCTTGGGTTCTTCATCGCTTTCGCCATCAAAGTGCCGATCTGGCCCCTACACAGCTGGCTGCCTGATGCTCACGTGCAGGCTCCGACTGCCGGTTCGGTCATCCTGGCGGGTGTCCTGCTGAAGATGGGGACCTATGGTCTGGTGCGTTTCTGCCTGCCTTTGTATCCGGAAGCGTCGGTCGCCTGGGCGCCGGTGATCGCGGTCCTGGCGGTGATCGGCATCATCTACGGCGCGTGGGTCAGCTACGCGCAGACTGACGTGAAGAAGCTGGTCGCCTACTCGTCAGTGAGCCATCTCGGTTTCGTCGTACTGGGCATTTTCGCCCTCAACGCCCAAGGCATCGAGGGCGGCATCCTGCAGATGGTCAATCACGGCATCAGCACCGGCGGCTTGTTCCTGCTCGTCGGCATGCTCTACGAACGCCGTCATACCAAGGATATCGCAGCCTACGGCGGCATCTGGAAGGCGCTGCCGCTCTTCGGCGCGATCAGCCTGGTGGTCACGCTCAGCAGCATGGGGCTGCCCGGTCTGAACGGTTTCATCGGCGAGTTCACCATTCTGCTCGGCGCGTTCGGCAGCGACGTTCTGGGCTTCTTCTATGCCATGTTCGCCACCATTGGCGTCATCCTGGCAGCGGTCTACATGCTCTACATGTTCCAGAAGGTCTATCTGGGTGAACTGGACAAGGAAGAGAATAAGAATCTTCCGCCGCTGATGTGGAACGAGATCGCCGTGTTGATCCCGATCCTAATCGCCATTTTCCTGATCGGCTTGCAGCCTGCGCCGTTCTTCAACACGATGAACGCCAGCGTCGGCGAATTGGTGGCGCATGTCGGTCAGTTCGTGACGACGGTTGCGCAGGCAGTGCCATAAAAAGGGCGCGCTGATGTTCGAGGCTCCGAGCTTTTCTTCTCTCAATCTTGATGTTGCCCTCCCCGGCATCTTCCTGGCGGGGTGGGCGACACTGTTGCTGATCGTCGATCTGTTCATCCCGAAAGAACGCCGCCGTCTGACGGTGTGGCTCGCCCTCGCCGGCATCGCGGTGACGTTCGTGCTGAATCTGGTGATGTACAACCGTCACGAGGAAGCCTTCAAGGGGATGTTCATCGCCGATCCGTTCAGCGGTTTCCTCAATATCGTCATCCTGCTGACGGCGATCATGGGAATCCTGCTGAGCGTCGATTATCTGCGCCGTACGGGCATCGAGCGGGGCGAATTCTACTCGCTGATCCTGTTCACCACAGTCGGCATGATCTTCATGGCGGGTGCGAATGACCTGATCTCGGTCTTCGTGGCGCTGGAGCTGCTGAGTATCCCGCTCTATGTGCTGTCCGCCTTCCGTGCCCCCGATCTGAAATCTGAAGAGAGCGGTCTCAAGTACTTCATCATGGGCGCGTTCGCCAGCGCGTTCTTCGTCTTCGGGGCTGCGATGGTTTACGGCGCGACCGGGACGACGAACCTGCCGGAGATTTTCAGCGCGCTCGGCGGACTGGGCCAGCCCGGCGGACCGTCGGTCTTCCTGATGATCCTGGGCGCCGGCTTGATCATCGTTGGTCTGGGCTTCAAAGTGGCAGCAGTGCCGTTCCACATGTGGACGCCGGATGTCTACGAAGGCGCGCCGACCCCGGTCACGGCGTTCATGAGCGTCGGCGCGAAAGCCGGCGGTTTCGCGGCGCTCCTGCGCATCCTGATCGTCGGTTTGCCAATCCTGACGGTCAACGAGCAGGCGGCAGCGGCATGGCAGACGACGCTGTGGCTGATCGCCGCTGCGACGCTGATCCTCGGCAACATCGTCGCCATCTCGCAAAGCAACGTGAAGCGTATGCTGGCGTATTCGTCGATTGCGCACGCCGGTTACATCCTGATGGCGGTCGCCGCAGCCGGCACGCCGGGCATCGGCGATCAGGCGGCGCAGGCGGCGCTGGTCTACCTTCTGTCGTACATGTTCACCAACATGGGCGCGTTCGCCATTGCGCTGTCCATCGAAAAAGATGACGGTTCGGGCACGGGCATCGACGACTTCAAGGGCTTGGGCAAGAGCCGACCCCTGATGGCGGCGATGATGTCGGTGTTCATGCTCAGCCTGACCGGCATCCCGCTGACCGCCGGTTTCATGGGCAAGTGGCTGGTCTTCCAGGCGGCGATTCAGGCGAACCTGATCCCGCTGGCGATCATCGGCGTGCTGACCAGCGTGGTGAGCGCCTTCTACTACGCGCGCATCATCATCAATATGTACTTTGGCGAGGGGGAAGGCGACAGCGCAGAGGGGGCGACTTCGTATGTCCGCTGGACGGTTTACGTCGCCTTCGCCGGGACGGTGCTGCTCGGTGTTGCGCCGATGCTGGTGACCACCCTCACTGACCGCGTTTCGCTTGCCGTCAGTATGCTCCCCTGAAGCAGTCGGCACTCGTCGCATGAAGCTTCACCCAAAGGGGCGCGCAGGCGCCCCTTTTTTTACCAAAGGAACGGCATGACTCGCGATACCCGCCTGGGCATCATCTACATCCTGATCGCTGTGACCGGCTACAGCTTCTTCGCCGTTTTCACCAAGACGCTGCTGGGTGAGGGCATGAAACCGGTCGAAATCGGCGTGTGGCGGTTCATGATCGCCAGCGCCCTGCTGTGGACGATCCGCACCATCGTGCGCCTGCGCCAGCGCCAATCGCTGGCACTGCCGCGCCTGTCGCTCCGTGCGCTACTGATCATGGGCGCGATGATGGCGGCGGCAGCGCTGGCTGGCTTCTACGGTCTGGAACGCCTGCCTTCAGCGACGTACCTGGTGCTGTTTTACACCTACCCGATGATGACTGCGCTGATCGAAGCTGTCATGGGCGAACGCCTGCCGCGCGCCGCCTGGGTGGCGCTGGTGCTGACGCTGATCGGCGTCGCCTTCGCTGCCCCGGATTTCAGCGAAGGGCTGCGCGGCGAAAACCTGCCGGGCGTGATCATCGCCTTCATCAACGCCCTGGTGGTCGCCATCTACTACATCGTGAGCAGCCGCAGCCTGGGACACATCGACGATACGATCGGCTCGACGGCGATGATCCTGAGCGCCACGCTGGCGGTCGTGCTGGTCGTCGGACTGGCGATGGGCATCGCCGCGCCGCCGACACTGACCGCCTGGCTGGTGGTCACGCTGCTCGCCATCATCGGCACGGTGATCCCGGTCTTCATGCTGACCAACGGCATCCCCAAGCTGGGCGCAGCACAGGCGGGCATCGTCGGCTCGATTGAGCCGATGCAGGCATCGATCCTGGCGTGGATCTTCCTGGGCGAGGCGATGACGCTCAATCAGTGGATCGGCGGCGTGGTGATCGTCGCGGCGATCATCGTCCTGCAAGCGCCGATGATCCTCGCACGCCGCCGGATGAACACGCCGATTCCCGCGCCGCCATCGACCCCTTAGAATTGGGATGCGCGCGCCGCCGGCAGGTCGGGCACACTAAGCGACAAGTTATGAGCGATGAGAGACGAGCGATGAGGAATGAGGCAAGCCGCCCGACGCCGAAACTCTTCCTCATCGCTCGTTACTCTCTGTTAGGGGTGAGATGGGGCGCGATGGAGAAGCTTAAGCACGATAGGGTCTCAACAGAAATGCGCCGGCGGCTGATCGCGAACCGCGAGGGGAAGCTGCATCCTTCACAGTGGCTCGACCTGGCGACCGAACCGCTGGTCATGCTGCTGCTGCTGGCGGCTCCGACGGCGGTAATTCTGGGTCCGCGCCTCGCCGTCGTGTTTCGCGCCTGGTGGCTGTTCCTACTGGTCTTCGTGATCGTCGCGATTGTGCCAACGCTGCTGCGCGCCCGCCGCTACGCTCGGACTCCGGTCTTCTTCGCGCGGCTGTATGGGACTGGTGGATTTCAGCGCCGCTGGTTGTTCTGGCGACTTCCGAAGTTTCGCTCGGCGGATGACGTGACAGTTCGCTTTTCCCGACAGCTTGCGCCGCAGCTGCCGACCGAACCGGGGCAGGAATACCTGGTGTACTATCTCGATGAACCTGCCGGAAAAGTGCTGTTGAGCTTTGCGCCAGCCGACCATCAGGACGCTGAGACCTGGCTGCCAACCCCGCGCTTCGAGACGCGGCAGGCGCGCCGCCGGGGCAGCGCGCCTCTGCCTGTTAAAGATCGTCTTCGATAGGTTGCGAAGGCGTCTTAGCCCTTGAGCGCCTGTTCCATGAGATCGCCAAGCTGGGTTGGGTTCTGCGCCACAACCGCGCCCGCTGCCTCCAGCGCCTTCATCTTGCCGGCTGCCGTGCCCTTGTTGCCGGTGACAATCGCCCCGGCATGACCCATCTTGCGACCCGCCGGAGCGGTGACGCCAGCGATGTAGGCGACGACCGGCTTGGTCATGTTCGCCTTGATATAGTCGGCGGCTTCTTCTTCCTGTGTGCCGCCGATCTCGCCGATCATGATGACGCCCTTCGTTTCGGGATCAGCTTCGAACGCCTGCAGGCAGTCGATGAAGCTGGTTCCGGGGACCGGGTCGCCGCCGATGCCGACGACGGACGACTGCCCCAGTCCCTTGCGGGTCAGTTCATACGTCGATTGATAGGCGAGGGTCCCCGACCGGCTGACGATGCCGATGCTGCCTTCTTTGGCGACTTCCGGCGGGTTGAAGCCGATGTTGCACTTGCCTGGGCTGATGATGCCTGCGCAGTTCGGTCCCAGAAGGCGGGTGTTCGGGAAGTCGCGCTGGAGCAGGTTGTAGACGCGCGCCTGATCGTGCATGGGGATGTGCTCCGTCACGCAGACGATGAACCCCACGCCGCCTTCTGCCGCTTCCATGATGGCGTCCGCCGCGAATGCCGACGGAACGATGATGAAGGTGGTATTCGCGCCTGCCTCGCTCACGGCATCCGCGACGCTGGCATACACTGGGATACCTTCGACATCTGTCCCGGCTTTCTTGGGGTTCGTCCCGGCAACGACCTGCGTACCGTAGGCGCGGTTGCGCAACCCGTAGAAACGTCCCTGCGATCCGGTCAGACCCTGGACGACGACTTTGGTGTTCTGGTCAACGAAGATCGCCATGCTTTACTTCCCCTCGGCGATAGCGACCGCACGGCGCGCGGCGGAGAGCATCGTCTCCTCGCTGATCACCTGGTCGGATTCATGCTGCTTGAGGATAGCGCGCCCTTCGACGGCGTTGGTCCCGTCGATGCGGATGACCAGCGGGGCGCGCAGCTGAACGTTCTTGATCCCTTCGACGATGCCGCGCGCGACCTCATCGCCGCGCGTGATGCCGCCGAAGATGTTGATGAGGATGACCTTGACGTTCGGGTCGGTGTTGATGACCGTCAGGGCGTTGGTCACCACCTCGGCATTCGCGCCGCCGCCGATGTCCAGGAAGTTGGCGGCGCTGCCGCCCACCTGCTTGACCGTGTCCAGGGTGCTCATCGCCAGCCCCGCGCCGTTGGCGATGATGCCGACGGAGCCATCCAGCCCGATGTACTGAAGCCCTTTTTCCTTCGCCAGCTTCTCGCGCTCGTCGCCGGCGGCGACGGTCACGACGCCGAAAGCATCCCATTCAGGGTGGCGTCCTGCCGCGCTGTCGTCCAGGCTGACCTTGGCGTCCAGCGCATAGACCCGTCCATCTTTGGAGAGGATCATCGGGTTGATCTCGACCAGATCGGCATCGCCATCGGTGAAGGCGCGATAAAGTTTCTGCACCAGCGCCACCGTCTGATCGACGGCGATGGGGTTCAGTCCCGCCGCCGCGACCCAGGCGCGTGCGGTGTCGGCGGTCAATCCATCCACCGGGTTGATGTGGATGATCTGGATCGCGCCGGGGTCCTGTTCCGCCACCTGTTCGATGTCGATGCCCCCCCTGGCAGAGAGCATACCGAGATACTGCTTGGCGCTGCGGTCAAGGGTGAACGAGACGTAGTACTCCTCGGCGATGTCTGAGGCGCGCTCAACCCACACCATGTGGACGACATGCCCCTTGATGCTCATACCCAGGATGTTGCCAGCGTGGAAACGCGCTTCTTCCGCGTTATTGGCGATCTTGATGCCGCCTGCCTTGCCGCGACCACCCACCTGCACCTGCGCCTTGATCACGACCGGATAGCCGATGGAATTCGCGAGAGTGACGACCTCATCGACCGTCCTGGCGATATCGCCGGTCGGGACTGAGATGTCGAAGCGGGCAAAGTACTGCTTGCCCTGATACTCAAATAGGTCCAACGAACGCCTCCTTGTGCAAGAAACAGCCTGCTTTCACTTGTTCGTCTGAATTATCCTCCATCGGCATGACGTTCGCAAAGACGCAAAGCGGGAGTCATCCGCAGGCGGAAGAGCGATCACTTGCGGCTTGCATGGCTTCTGGTTGACCGTTAGGCTTGTGGTATGATGCGCAGAAGCACGTTTCTTCTCCTTGCGGTCGTCATCCTCTTCGCCGCCGCCTGCCTCCGCTTGATCGGGCTGACCGTGTATCCGCCCGGACCGCACTACGACGAAGCGGTCAACCTGCTGGTCGTCCGCAGCATCGTCTACGGTGGGGCGCGCTTCTTCCCCATGCTGGAAGCCTATCAGGGACGCGAGGTGCTCTATTTTTACCTGAACGCGCCGATGATCGCCTTCGTTCAGGACGGCATGTTCGCTTTCCACCTGACCAACGCCTTCGCCAACCTGATCACTATCGCAGCGGCGATAGGTCTGGGACGGGCAGTGTTCCCTGGAAGAAGCGGCTGGCTGATCGGGCTGGTTACGGGGGTGCTGATGGCGTTCTCGTTTCACCAGGTCTGGTTGGGGCGGCAGGCATTTCGGGCGGTGACGCTGCCCCTGATGCAGGCGCTGGCGCTGGTCTTCCTGTTTCGCGGGCTGCGCGCCCGGCGCGGTGCAGCGTGGCTGATCGCTGCCGGAATCTTCGCCGGGGGAGCGCTGTATACCTACAATTCGTCGCGCCTATTTCCGGTGTGGCTGAGCGTCGCCCTGCTGATCCTAGTGCTGGTGTCGCGCTTCGAACGGCGGACGCTGCGGGTCATCCTGTTCGGCGCGGTTATGACCCTGACCGCCTCGCCGATGATCGCCTACGCCTTTCAGCGACCTGACGTATTTTTCGGACGGCTGAACGAAGTGACCCAGTCCGATCAATCTGTCAGCCTGCTGGAAAGTGCGCTTCTGCACGCGCAGATGTTCTTCATCAGGGGCGATCCGTATTTCCGCTACAACAACCCCGGTCAGGCGTATTTCACGCTGCCGGAAGGGATCGCGCTGATCGTCGGGCTGAGGGCGGCGTGGGCTGCCCTCCTGCGGCGGAGCGTCCGTCGGACAGACCCGATCACGGCGGCGGGGCTGACGCTGATCGCCTTATCGCCGCTGATGGTCATCCCCAGCGTGATCAGCGTGGGTGGGCTGCCGCCGAGTCACATGCGTTCGCTCGGCATGGTTCCGCTGATCTTCGCCGCCGCCGCCTTCGGCGTGGAGCGCATTCTGACGGGGCTGGATGCGCGCGGGCGGGTGCGCCATCTTCTTCCGGCAGGCTTGATCGCCATCCTGCTGGCGGGGAGCCTTTTCACCGGCGCGCAGTATTTCGCCTGGGCAGCGCGCGCCGATGTCTACTACGAGACCGACGCAGACCTGAGCGCGGCGGCACGCTGGGCGGTCGATCATCTTCAGCCGGGAGAGCGGCTGTACGTGGCAGCACGCGACAAAGGACACCCCACCGTGATGATCGAACCTCTGCCGGAGATCACCTGGCTGGGCACCGACAGCTTCTTCCTGCCTCCTGAAGGACAGTCCGCGCTGTATCTGTTTCCGCGCAGCGCGCCGCCGCAGCCGGAATGGTTGCCCCTGCTGGAACCCGGCAGGCTGGACGATCTGCCGCTGGGACCCGACGGGCGGACGGCGTTCGAGGCGTTTCGTCTGGTCGGGGTGGCGCGGGAGCTGTCGGACGACGCCCCGGCGAACCCCGTCCTGCGCTTCGTCGGACTTGATGCGCCGGTGATTCGGGCAGGGGCGGGCGGCTGGATCACGACCGCCTGGCAGGTCACCGCGCCGCCAGACTCAGCGGACTTCACCCCGCTGATCCAGATCGAAGATCGGCACGGTTCCGTGTACGCGCGCGGCGACGCCTATATGGCGGGGACGGACCGCTGGGGGCAGGGCGAGACGCTATTCCAGCAGGTCAGCATCGAACTTCCGCCGCTGATGGCTCCAGGCGAGTATCGGGTCCGGGCGGCATGGGTCGCGCGCTCCGCCGACCGCTATGCTTCGTACCTCAACCCCGACGGCTCGCCAGGCGGCATCTGGGCGGAGATTGGTACGGTCACTGTCGAGAAGGCGCTCACGACCCGTTCGCCGGACGATCTGCCGATGGAACACTCGACCCAGCTTCGAGTGAGTCCGCAGCTTGAGCTTTTGGGCTTCGACGGCGCTCTGGGGGAAAGACGCCCTGGGGACTGGCTTGAACTGACCCTTTACTGGCAGAAGCGCGCCGCCGACGACGAAGCGCAGGTCATCCAGGTCGATCTGCTGCCTTCAGGGGACGCCGATGCGGTCCGTCTGTGGTCGGGCGCGCCTGTCGATGATCGCTATACGAGCGACCAATGGGAAGTCGGCGAGATTGTCGCGGACCGGGTGCGCTGGCGGATTCCACTCGACACGCCGCCCGGCGAGGCGCATCTGATCATTCGGGCGCTGGGCGAGTCCGTCACAGCCGAGGCAGTGCTGGGAACGCTCGCCATCGCGGAT
>JAEURA010000090.1 GCA_016789005.1 Anaerolineae bacterium | reverse complement strand
GCTTGATGCTCGCTTTAGCGCGGCAAATCCCGACCGCCGTCACCGCGACGCGCGCAGGCGAATGGCTGAGGATGTCAGGCGTATCGCTGGAAGGCAAGACCATCGGGCTGCTCGGTTTTGGCAACATCGGCAGAGCCGTCGCCAAACGGGTGAAAGCGTTCGACTGCGCCGTCCTCGCCTACGA
Organism: Anaerolineae bacterium; assembly: GCA_016789005.1. Classification (GTDB taxonomy): domain Bacteria; phylum Chloroflexota; class Anaerolineae; order Aggregatilineales; family Phototrophicaceae; genus Flexifilum. The sequence goes on along the minus strand of JAEURA010000090.1, from coordinate 5,501 downwards.
TCCGTATTCCAACGCCGCCGCCGCCGAAGTCCTCGGCGTGACGCTGACTGCTCGCGACGACGTGATCGCCGCTGCCGATTTCGTCTCGCTGCACCTCCCGGTTGTGCCGGAAACCTGCAATATGGTCAATGCCGACTTTCTCGCCAAGATGAAGCGCGGCAGCTTTTTGATCAACACGGCACGCGGTGACCTGATCGATGAGGTGGCGCTGCTGGCGGCGCTGCAATCGAAGCACATCGCCGGCGCGGCGCTCGACTGCTTCGTGGTCGAACCCCCCGGCGCGAATAATCCGCTGCTGCAACTGTCCAATGTCATTGCTACACCGCACGCAGGCGCACACACCGACGGCGCGACCAACGCGATGGGGTGGGGGGCACTTGATAACTGCCTCGCTATTCTGCGCGGCGAACCTGCCCTCAATCCAGTGATTGGCTGTGGGAAAACCGCATGAGTGCCCACATTCAAACCGTGACCGGAAGCGTCCCGGTTGAAGCGATTCAGCTTGCGGACGGACATGAGCATGTCTGGATTAACCCCGCCGACGGGGTCAGCACGGAAGCACGCATTGAACTTAATGATTACACGCGCATCTGTCAGGAATTGGTGAGCTTCAAAACGGCGGGTGGCACCCTGCTGGTCGATTGTCAACCAGGTGACGCGGGACGCGACTCGCGCCAACTTCGGCGGCTGTCCGCAGGGACGGGCGTGCTGATCACCGCGACGACAGGCGCGCATCAGCGCAAATATTACCCGCCGGAAAGCTGGCAGTGGCGCGCGGACGCTGACGAAGCGGCTCGCTTCTTCATCAGCGAGCTGACTGAAGGCACAGTCGAATCGCTGGATGAAGGCGGCGAACCTGTGCGCGCCGCCGTGATCAAGATCGGCTACGAAGGCGTGATCGAGGGGCAGACGCGGGTCTTGATGGAAGCGGCGGCGGTCGCCTCGCAGCAAACGGGCGCGTCCATCCTGTTCCACACCGAAGCGGGGCGCAACATCGAGGCGCTGATCCCATTTTTCGAGAAGCATGGCGTTCCGCCGACCCGCCTGTACATGTGTCATGTCGATAAGCGACCGGATATCGGGCTGCACCGCGAGTTAGGGCGCGCAGGCGTTTTGCTCGGGTATGACACCTTCGGACGGCAAAAGTATGATCCTGATCATAACGTATGGGAGTTGATCCCCGCGCTGGCTGCGGATGGACTCGCGGGCGCGATGGCGGTGTGTCTCGATTTCGCCTTCCCGTCGATGTGGAAATCGTTCGGTGGCGGACCAGGACTGACCTATTTGCAGGAGGAGGTTCTTCCGCGCCTGGCGCAGATCGGGCTGGACGCAGCAATCATGAAGCGACTGATCGCGCGCAATGTCGCTGAGCGACTGGCATGGACTTGATAACCAAAACGCTCTCATGAAAGGAAATAACTCATGAAGCAAGCAGTGATGACTGCGCCGGGTCAAATCGAACTCGCGGCGGGCGGCAAAATGCACCTCGACGCCATGATCACGCATCGTTTCCCGTTTGATCGCTAGCTCGATGCCTACCACGCCATCGAGGCGGCGCACGGCGACTATTTGAAGGTCATGATCGAACTGTAGCCGTGAGGAAGTTTCCCCTCACACCAAAAACAAGAGGAACTCGATAATGAAACATTATGTGGTCGCGCATGACCTCGGCACCACCGGCAACAAAGCGACTCTTTTTGATGCTGAAGGCAAACTCTGCGGCAGCGCTTTCTTCGGCTATGGCACAGACTACGCCCGCACCAGTTGGGCGGAACAGAATCCTGAGGATTGGTGGCAGGCGGTCTGCACCTCAACCCGTCAGCTGCTCAGTGAGACAGGGGTGAGCAAAGATGATATCGCCTGCATCACCTTCAGCGGGCAGATGATGGGCTGCGTCCCGCTCGACGAGCAAGCGCGACCTCTGCGTAACGCGATCATCTGGGCGGATCAGCGTTCGACCGATCAAGAACAGTGGATGTCGGAACGCATCGACCGGGCAGCGGTCTACCGCATCACCGGTCACCGCCTGAGCGCGTCTTATTCGCTGTGCAAAATGCTCTGGCTGCGCGATCACCAGGCGGAAATCTTCGCCAAGACCTACAAGTTTGTCCATGCTAAAGACGCGATGGTCGCGCGCATGACGGGCAACTTCGTCACCGACCCCTCAGACGCCTCCGGCATGAATCTCTATGATCTGGAAAGCGGCACGTGGTCAGAACCGATCATGGACGCCGCCGGGATCACGCGTGAGCAGCTTCCCGATCTCGCCGCGTCGTCGGCGATAGTCGGCGAAGTGCTGGCGAACGTCGCGGATGAACTCGGTGTACCTGCCGGAACACCCGTCGTCATCGGCGCGGGTGATGGGGCGAGCGCGGCGGCAGGCGCGGGCTGTGTCGGCGATGGCGTCGCTTACAACTATGTTGGTTCATCCTCGTGGATCGGCGTCGCCACCCGCCAGCCCATTTTTGATCCGGCGTTTCGCACCTTCACATGGGGGCATATCCTCCCCGAAATGTTCACGCCAACCGGGACGATGCAGTCCGCGGGCGCGTCGTACCAGTGGACGCGCGATCAATTGGCGCTGCCCGAAGTGCAGGCAGCAGCAGCCCATAATGTCAGCCCCTACGAACTGATGAACGCCGAAGGCGCGAAATCCTCTGTTGGCGCGAACAAGCTGCTCTACCTGCCGTATTTGATGGGGGAACGCAGCCCGCGCTGGAACACCCGCGCGCGCGGCGCGTTCGTCGGATTGACCATCCGCCACACCCGCGCCGACATGCTCCGAGCGGTGCTGGAAGGCGTAACGATGAATCTGCGGATCATCTTGGAGGCGTTTACCTCGCAGGGCGCGACGATCGAAGCGATGCGCGTCATCGGCGGCGGAGCACGTGGTCGCTTCTGGAATGAAATGATGGCGAATATCTACGGGATGCCGATCCAGCGTATGAGCTTCTTGGAAGAAGCCACCTCGATGGGCGCGGCGCTGGCGGGGGGGATTGGCGTTGGCTTGTACAGTGACTACAGCCTGATCGACCAAATGAACCCCGTCGCGGAGATCATTGATCCCGATCCGGCGCATCAGGCAGCCTACCGCGAGATGTTCCCCGTATTCGAAGCGACCTATCAGGCACTTGTACCGATCTACGATCAGCTCGCCACGCTGCCGTGACGCTTGGCTAAAGGCGATACTCTATAGGGAAGAGGCGTATTCTATAGAATCACGCACCCCTAACGCCTCTGTTACGCACGCGCGAGAGGGGAAAGCCATCTGTCGTTTTGCCCCCGCCCCCGCGGGCGGGTAGTTCAGTGAGATTATCTCCGCAGGGGGATAGGGTACAGGGGAGCGAGCAGCAGGTCGCGGATGGAATAGGCGGAGGGGGACAGTGAGGGTCGGGATGGGTGGGAGTGTTGGTTTCGCATACTTGCATTCTATCCGCCCGCTCCCTCCGGGGTGGAAATAATCTCACCGAACTACCTTGATGAATACACGTCAGTTTTACAAAAACATACAATTTGAACTGGTCGATTGGGCTGAAGGTATCGCAGAGATTCGGACGATTCTGGTTGTTGGCTCACAGGCGCGGCAGGTCAAGCCAGCAGATGAATATTCTGATCTGGATATATCGCTTTATGTCATCGGGAATCATGAACAAGAGGCCGAATCCTACCTTCAATGGATGCAAGAATTTGTCCCAGTCTGGATGACTCTTGACGAGCATCATGACGAGACAAAAAGCTGGCTCATCCTCTATCAAGCCGGCATTAAGGTCGATTTTTCTGTGACACCGATCAGCACGCTTCAACCATTGATCGCCGAGCAGCGGCTGTGGGATGATCAGCAGCGCGGTTACAGAATTCTCCTAGACAAGGACGGGATCGCGGCGCAGCTTCCAGCGCCCACGCCGTTCGATCCGCCGCCGTATGTTCCGCCAACACAGGTGCAGTTCATTCAGCGCGTCGAAGGTTATTTTTACGGCGCAGTGTACCTCGCCAAGCAGATCAAGTGCGGCAATTTGTGGAAAGCCAAATGGGCAGATCAGATTCAACAGCGGATGCTGCTTGAAATGCTGGAATGGCACAGTCGTTCCACCCATGAACAACCCGTCGATACTTACTATCGCGGCGATTTCATGCGCGATTGGGTGAGTGAAATCACATGGCGTGAACTGCATCAGGTATTCGCGCATTTCGATGCTCTTGACAGCCGAAAGGCGCTGATCGCGTCGCTGCGTTTGTTCACACGCTTGACCGAAGAAACGGCTGCCAAGCTGGATTACGACTATCCGCGAACGATGGTCGCAGAAGTGACAGACTACATTTTAGGGTTAGGTGCCCCATGAAACTCACTATCATTGCTATTGGATCACGCGGGGATGTGCAGCCCATTGTCGCGCTTGGGCGTGGACTGCTTGATGCCGGATATACGGTGCGGATCGTCACGCTGGAGAGCTTCGAGGCGATGGTGCGCGGGCAGGGGCTTGAGTTCTTTTCTGTGGAGGGGGATGCTCAGGCGCTGACCAACGAGATGATACTGGCCAGGATGAAAGGGAAAGGACTCAACCTCTTCTCGATGTATCGCGGCATTATGCGGACGTTCGGTGCGATTACGCAAAGTTATCAGCAGGCGTTCGCCGCCGATACGCTACGCGACTCCGATGCGATCTTGAGTCAGCTGCCAGGTGGCTTTTACGGATACGATCTGGCGGAAGCACTGTGTATACCGTATATCGCGCTGTCGGTCATCCCGCAGGAAGTCACGGGGGCGTATCCGTTGTCGCTGCTGCCGATGCGGTTCTCGTTGGGAAGCTGGTACAACCCTCTGACTTACTACTTGGGTCAGCAGCTGGCATGGCATCCATTCCGCAAGCCGATCAATGTCTTTCGACGGCAGCTCGGCTTGCCGCCCGCGTCTTTCTGGTGGGGGAACATGCGACGCATGAAGCGCGAGCGCATCCTGGTGATTCAGGGATTCAGTAAGCAGGTTATTCCCACACAACCAGAATGGGGCGAGCATGTGCATACGACCGGATACTGGTCTCTGGATGAATCCGGTTGGCAACCATCCGATGCCCTGCTGAGATTTCTTAACGCGGGAGATCCACCGGTGTTCATTGGCTTTGGAAGTATGCCCGTGCCTGATCCCCAAGGAACAACCACGCTGATTCTTAAGGGGCTCAGGCGGGCGGGCAAGCGCGGGATTCTAGGCGCAGGGTGGTCAAAAATCGGCGCGGTTGAGCTGCCGGAGACGGTGTTTGCGCTGGACTACGCACCGTATGCGTGGTTGTTCCCACGCATGGCGGCGGTGATTCATCACGGCGGATCGGGAACAACCGGGTTTGCGCTGCGTTCTGGCGTCCCCTCGATGGTCGTTCCTTTCACAGCAGATCAGCCGTTTTGGGGACGAAGAACTCACGAACTCGGTGTGGGGTCTGCGCCAATTCCATTTTCGAAGCTGACCACCGAAACTCTCTCTCACGCGATTGCAGCTATGACGAAAGATT
>JAEURA010000069.1 GCA_016789005.1 Anaerolineae bacterium | reverse complement strand
TCCCGATGACCGTCATAGGCGAAGGTATGCTCCATATAGAGCTGAAGCTCGTTGATCTTCCACGCCGCCAGCTTGTCGATCAGCGCGTAGAGGGTCTTCATCTGCGGGACGCGGTCGCGGCTGCAATCGATCATGACACCTCGACGGGCGAAGTCGGGTGCGTCGTCGATTTCCATCGCCGGGATCGCCCTGCCGTAGTGCGCCACCAGCTGCGTGAGGGTCCGCCGCGCGTACTCGGCACCGGCGCGATCGCTGTATTCGATAGCGATCCCGCGCGGGCTGACGCGCAGGCGGTAGCCCTGGGGGACGATTGCCGAATCAACCGCATAGGTCACCGTGCGGTCGTGTATCTCACCCTCGAAGACGCCATCGGCAAAGGTCAGGCTGCGCGGGTAGGGCAGAAGCAGGGGTTTTTCCGGCATTGGTTCATTCCAGACATGTGAAGCATAGGCTTAAACCACCCATTATAGCCGGTAACGGCGGCACTTGGCGAAATCGGCGCGCCGGGCTTGTTGACAAGCCATCCGGTCTATGTTAGCTTATACGTATAAGTGATACGTATAAGCGTTTGTTGACTTCTTCAAGAACGGTTATTGACCAGAAATGCCAGGCAAGAAGCGTCCTACCCAGGCGGATGTGGCGAAGCAGGCAGACGTCTCACAGGCGATGGTCTCCTACGTCATCAACAATAACAGCGCCGTGTCCATCCCGGACGAGACGCGCCGCCGCATCCTGGACGCCATGCACAGCCTGGGCTATGTCCCCAACGTCACCGCGCGGCGGCTGCGCGCCAGCAAGACGTTCACCATCGCCGGCGTCATCCCCGACATCACCAATCCGTTCTATCCGGCGTTCGAGCGGGGCATTCAGGATGCCGCCGACCGCTACGGCTATGACCTGATCATGGTCAACACCGACGGCACGGCAGAGCGCGAGCGCAAGTGCCTGTCATCGATGCTGCAAGGGCGGGTCGATGGCATCGTCGGCGTGTTCTTCCACCTCCAGGCGATGGACCTGGGCGCGCTGATCGAGCAGGAGATCGGCGTCGTCCGCTTCGAGAGCATGCCCAAGGTCCCCGGCACGATGCCCATCGACAACATCTTCATCGACAACATCGCCGCCAGCCGCGCGGCGGTTGAATACCTGATCGAGCGAGATCACCGGCGCATCGCCATGCTCACCAGCCAGGAAGGTCCGGCGCGCTTCCGGGAGATGGGCTACCGCGAGGCGCTGGCAGCCTACGACATCGCCATCGACCCCGCCCTGCTGAGCCTGGGCGCATACAGCGAAGATGGCGGCTATGCGGCGATGAACCGGCTGCTGCAAGGCGAATCTCGCCCCCGCGCCGTCTTCGCCGCCAATGATCTGATGGCGATGGGCGCGATGATCGCCATCCGCGAAGCCGGGCTGACGACTCCGGGCGACATCGCCGTCATGGGCTTCGACGACATCCCCACCGCCAGGCTCGTTTACCCGGCGCTGACGACCGTCACCCAGTTCCAGCGCGATCTCGGCAAACGCGCCGCCGAGATGCTGTTCGAGCGTTTAAATGGCGCTGCTCCCCCGACAGGACGGAGCCAGCAGATGCCATATAAACTGATCATCCGGGAATCCGCATGAGGCGGTGAAGGAGGTACACCGGCAACAGAACATGCTTCACGACGCTTTTTTCACAGCAAGTGGTTGTCGCACTGCACTTAAGGAGCAAAAAATGAAGACTCGCCGGCTTTCTGTGCTGGTCGCTCTGCTGATACTCGCCTTTGGCATGCTGGGGTCCGCCGCCGTCGCCCAGGGCGATGTCGTGATCGTCAACTGGTGGACTGAAGATTACATCGACCTGGATCAGATCAACGAGACGCTGGTCAACCCGTTCAACGCCGAACACCCCGGCATTCAGCTGGTCATCACCCCGCAGACCGAGCTGAACAACACGCTGCGCACGGCGCTGGCGTCGGGCGAAGCGCCGGACATCCTTCAGACTCCAGGCGCGTCGTTCATCGCCGAGTTCCTCAAGTCCGGGCTGATCTACGATCTGTCCGCCGCCGCGGCAGAATTCGGCTGGGAAGAGAAGCTGCTGCCCTGGGCGTACCAGTCGGGCATCCTGGAAGGCGGGCTGTACAGCATCCCGCTGACCTACGAAAGCATGATCCTCCTCTACAACAAGACGGTCTTTGAAGCCAACGGCTGGACCGTGCCGACGAACCTGGCGGAATTCGAAGCCGTCGCCGAAGCGGCGCTCGCCGCCGGCATCAACCCTCTGACCTATGGCAACGTCGGCTGGCAGCCCACCAATGAGCATCTGGTCGGCATCTATCTGAACAACGTCGCCGGTCCAGAGAACGTCTACAAGGCGCTGATCGGCGAGAAGTCCTGGACGGACCCGGAATTTGCCGAGGCGATCTCCCTGCTCAAGACGCACATCGCCGATAACGGCTGGTTCGGCGGCAGCCTGGAAACCTACTTCTCGCTCGGCTGGGACGACTTCTGGGCGGAACTTTCCAACGGTCAGGCTGCCATGATGATGATCGGAACCTGGGGCTTCCGCGGCGCTAACGAATTCTTCGACGAGTCCGGACAGGTATGGGACTGGGCGCCGCTGCCCGTCTTCTCTGAGAACGCCGGCGCGTACAACTACGAACTGGCGACCGGCAGCACGCTGTCGGTCAACGCCGAGACGGCGAACCCCGATGCGGTCATCACCGTCCTGGACTGGCTGATGAGCGACCCGGCGCGCGTGCTCACCATCGCCTCCGGCTATGGCTATGGCGAATTCATGATCCCGCTGGCGTTCACGGCTGAGGACTTCCCGGCGGATGCCGACCCGCGCATCGTGCGCTTCTTCGCCGACTTCGCCGCCGTGACCGGTGAAGGGCGCGTCGGCTATACGACGTGGACGTTCTGGCCCGCCGACCCCAACGTGCATCTGTGGGAAGCGGTCGAAAAAGTCTGGTTCGACGAGCTGAGCGTTGAAGACTATCTCGCGGAGCACCAGGCGCTGTGGGAGCAGGCGCGCGCCGACGGCGCTACACTGCCCATCCCGGCGCGTTAGGGCGTGTCTGCAAACCCGGTTTTCACACAACCTCACCCCCTGCCCCTCTCCAATTGGAGAGGGGCGGTTGAGCGCAGCGAAACGGGGTGAGGTGAGCAGTTTGCAGACAGACCCTAGGGTCCGGTCTCTCTGATGAGCAGAGTCAGGTGCGGCGCAGGCAGTCTGCGCCGCGCCTGACCTCAGCCGACCTTCGGCATATGGTGTGCGTTTGTCGCCAGGATTCTCTCAGCGTTAGGCAGATTCCATGACCTATTCCTCACAGGCTGGCACATCGCCGCGCGCAGCGAAATGGCTGCGCGCGCTCGGTCGATGGGCGTTCGTCCTTCCGGTCCTCCTTTTGAACCTGGTCGTGGTGGTGATCCCGTCCGTGGCGGGTCTGGCGGTCGCCTTCACCGACTGGACGGGCTACAACGTCCCCAGTTTCGTCGGGCTGCAAAACTTCCAACGCCTCTTCCAGGATGGCGTCTTCTTTCTGGCGCTCAAAAACAACTTAGTCTGGACGGTGATGTTCCTGACCGCGCCGATCTTCGTCGGTTTGATGGGGGCGTACATCCTTTCGACCATCAAGCGGGGACAGATGGTTTTCCGCGTGATCTACTTCATCCCCTACGTCGTCGCCAGCGTCGTCAACACGCAGATGTGGCGGCAGCTCCTCAACCCCCGCGTCGGCATCGGTCCCCTTCTGGCGGAACGGGGAATCACTTTTCTGGATTTCCCGATCTTCGGCACACGCGAAACAGCGCTCTTCGGCGTCGCTTTCGTCGATGCCTGGCATTTCTGGGGTTTCCTGGTCGTGCTCTACCTGTCGGCGATGTCCTCCGTCGATGTCGAACTGTACGAGGTGGCGCGCCTGGATGGCGCTTCACGCTTCCAGCAGTTCCGCTTCGTCACCCTGCCGAGCATCCGCCCGACGCTGGTCTTCACCATCCTGATGATCATCATTTGGTCTTCGACGACGTTCGACTACGTCTACATGCTGACCAGCGGCGGACCCGCCAATGCCTCGGAGCTGATGTCCACCTACCTTTACGACAACGCCTTCAACCGGTTTGATGCTGGCTATGCCGCGACCATCGGCATGATGATGAGCCTGTGGGTTGCGCTGGCGGTCGCCGGATTCGTATACCTGAGAAGAAGAGGATGGGAGATCTAAACCATGTTTGCCAAAAGACGAACCCAGTCCTCGATACCCAGTTACATCGTGCTGATCCTGCTGGCGATCTTCGCCCTGGCGCCGCTGGTCATCCTGGCGATGAACTCCGTCAAATCAACACCGGAGATCGGCAGAAACCCGATCGGCTTACCGGAAAATGTCCTCTTCGAGAATTTCACTGAAGCCTGGGAAGAGGGCAATTACGCCGTCACCACGCGCAACAGCATCATCCTGACTGTCAGCACCATCGCCGGCACGCTGACCATCGCCGGGCTGGCGGCGTTCGCGCTGGCGCGTCTGAAACTCAAGGGCGCCAACCTGATCGCCTTCTACTTCCTGGTCGGGACCAGCGTCCCGGCGCAGCTGTTCATGATCCCGCTGTTCTTCGTCTGGCGGGAGATCGGGCTGGTCAACACCCACATCGGGCTGATCATCATCTACTGCGCGCTTTACGCGCCTTTCGCTACCTATCTGCTGCGCTCCTATATGGTGGCGCTGCCGGAAGAGTTCGTCGAGGCGGCGAAGATCGACGGCGCGTCCAACTGGCACGTCTTCCGCCACATCATCATGCCGCTGTCCTGGCCCGGCTTCCTGACGGCGGGGCTGGTGATCGGCTTGAACGTCTGGAACGAGTTCCTGTTCGCCGTCACCTTCCTGCCGGGCACGGAAAACCGCCCGATTGCCACCAGCCTGTTCGCTTTCCAGCAGCGCTTCGGGCGCGACTGGGGGCTGACCAGCGCCGGTTCGGTCATCATGGTGCTGCCGATCATCGTGCTGTTCCTGCTGCTTCAGCGGCGCTTCATCGAAGGTCTGACCCAGGGCGGACTCAAAGCCTGAAGCCCTGCCCTGCCATAAGAAAGGCATTTCATGTCACTGCCATCGGATTATCTGGAACGAGTTTACGCGGGTGTGCTGGGCAAAATCATCGGCGTCTATCTGGGACGTCCCTTCGAGATGTGGGACTACGACATCATCATGGAGCATCTGGGCGAGATCAACTACTACGTCCACGAGAAGCTCGATGTCCCGCTGATCGTCACCGACGATGACATCTCCGGCACGTTCACCTTCGTGCGCGCCCTCGCCGATTACGGCTTCCGGCGCGACGTGAGCGCGCGGCAGATCGGGCATACCTGGCTGAATTACATCATCGAGGAGCAGACCATCCTGTGGTGGGGCGGCATGGGCAACTCCACCGAGCACACCGCCTATCTGCGCCTCAAGTCCGGCATCGAAGCGCCGCGCAGCGGGTCCATCGCCACCAACGGCAAGGTTGTGGCGGAACAGATTGGCGCGCAGATCTTCATCGACGGCTGGGGCATGGTCGCGCCCGGCGATCCGGAGCTGGCAGCCGACTTCGCGCGGCGCGCCGGCAGCGTCAGCCATGACGGCGAAGCCCTCTACGGCGCGCAGGTGATCGCCGCGATGGAGGCGCAGGCGTTCGTCGAATCGGACCTCAACAAGCTGATCGACACCGCCGTTTCGCTGATCCCCAAGGATTCGGTCATCTACCGGATGATCAGCGACATCCGCGAATGGCACGCCGAGCTGCCCGACTGGCACAAGGGGCGCGAGATGATCGCCGCCCATTACGGCAACGACAAGTACGGCGGCAACTGTCACATGGTCCCCAATCACGGGCTGATCGTCTTCTCGCTGCTGTACGGCGAGGACGACTTCCAGAAATCGCTCAAGATCGTCAACACCTCCGGCTGGGATACCGACTGCAATTCCGGCAACGTCGGCTGTCTGCTGGGCATCAAGAACGGGCTGGCAGCCATCAATCAGGGTCCCGACTGGCGCGGTCCGGTCGGCGACCGGCTCTACCTGCCCACCGCCGACGGCGGACGCGCCATCAGCGACGCCGTCAGCGAGACGGTGACGCTGGTCAACGCCGGGCGCGCGCTGCAAGGGCTGGAGCCGATCAAGCCCAAACAGGGGGCGCGCTTCCATTTCGAGCTGCCCGGCGCGGTGCAGGGATTCGGCAGCGAAGATACGCCGTCGGCGCGGGGCGTGGTCACCCTGGAAAACGTCGAAGGCTTCAGCGCTGCCGGCGCACGCGCGCTGGCGCTGCACTATCGCGGGCTGGCTGTTGGGCGCGTCGGGCGGGTCGAGACGCCGACGTTCATCCCGTCGCGCGAAGTCGCCCGCTACTTCGAAAGGCGCGGCTACCGGCTGCTGGCTTCGCCCACCCTGTATTCCGGTCAGACGCTGCGCGCGCGGGTCGCCGCCGCGCCGACCAACGCTCAGCCGGTGCGCCTCAGCCTCTACATCAAGCACTACGACATCCAGGAAGAGCTGGTCGTCCTCAACAGCCCCTGGTTCGACCTCGCCGCCGGCGCTGCCCAGGAGATCGCCTGGGAAGTTCCCAACACGCAGGGCTATCCCATCGCCTTCGCCGGCGTCGAGCTTCAGGGCGCGTTGGGGCAGTCGGGCACGGTCTATCTGGACTGGCTCACCTGGGATGGCACGCCCCGGATCACCCTCGACCGCCCGTACCAGCGCGACTTCAACCGCATCACGCGGGGGACCGTGCCGACGATGTGGAAGCAGGCATGGATCGACGGCTTCGACAATCACGACCGGCTCGCTCCGATGGACTTCTGGCCCGAACCCTACCGTCTGATCCAGAATCGCGGGCGCGGACTGCTGATTCAGGGGACGCGCGAATGGACCGACTACCAGGTCAAGGTGAGCATGACGCCGCATCTCTGCCAGGCGGGCGGCGTGGCGGTGCGGGTGCAGGGCATGATGCGCTACTACGCCATGCTGATCGACCGCGATAAGGCGCGCCTCGTCCGGGCGTTTGAAGGCAAGGACACGGTGCTCGCCGAGGTGGACGGCGGCTGGCATTTCGGATCAACCTACGAACTGATCCTCAAGGTGCAGGGCAGCCGGTTGATCGGCATCGTCGATGGCAGAGAAATCCTCAGCGCCGAGGACCCGGACAACCTGTTCACGGGCGGCGGAATCGCCCTGCTCGCCGAAGTCGGGCGCATCGGCGTGCATCACGTCGAAGTGGGACCGTAGAGCCTGTTATACACTTTCGCGGCAGCAGTTCCCCTCACCCCTTGATCCCCTCTCCCACGTAAACGAGGAGAGGGGGCTTGTCTCCCCCTTCTCCCCGCTTGCGTGGGAGAAGGGGGCTGGGGGGTTGAGGGGGAAAGTGCATGACAGACCCTAGCCAGGTGGTGTCTCGTCGTCGGGCGTCACCCAGTAGGACTGTCCACCCTTCTCGCGGCGCAGATAGCCCATATCGACCAGGTCACGCCGGAGCGTGGCGAAATCGCTATGGAAGCGCTGGATGATGCTGTTCACTTCGCGTTCGGTGTAGGTGCGGTCCTTCTCGAACTGCCCCGCCAGCCAGCGCAGAATCACCAGCTGCTTGCTGCGCTTGGATGGAATCTGGCGCAGGTGACCGGCGAACACATATTCCCGTAGAATCTTCTTGTCGGCAGCGCTCATGTCCAGCGAGTCGACCCAGTCGTCGTCCGCCGCCTGCACGGCGCTCGGCGTGCCCTGTTCCATTTCGGCGACCTGCGCTTTGAAGCGCTGAAGCGCCTCGGGGTTCAGCCGGTAGAAATGCTGGTTCGCCTCCATGCGCAGAGCGATCAGCCCAATCGCCCGCAGTTTCGACAGATGGTGCGAAACGGTCGGTTCGCTGAGGGTGAGCGCCGCCGCCAGGTCTTTGACGTTGCTTTCGCCGCGCGCCAGGATGCGCACAATCTTCAGCCGCGCCGGGTCCGCCAGCGCCTTGAAGCTGAACACCAAGCCCATCGGGTCATGGAGCGCCATAATGCCTCCTTTCATAAACGAAACTCATCTAATTCGATTATCATCAAATTAGATGGATTGTCAAGAGGCTGCGCGCTGGCGTTTCCGCGCAGATCGCGGTTTAATCGAGCGACTCATCAGCGCTGCGCTGCCTTCAGGAGCACCTGATCACCATGTTCCCGACCTTCAAACAACGGCTCGACACCCTGCGCACGCGGCTGCGCACGCTTATGCCGCTGATCCACGCCCGTACGCACCCGCTCGCCGCGCTCGAATACCGTCCCGCCGGCGCGTCCCGCTGGACCCCCATCCCGCCGGGGTCCTACTGGGGGACCTGGCAGACGCCGTTCGAGATGCGCGGCGTCTACGCACTGCCCAAATCGTGGAAGACGACCGAGCGCGTCGGGCTGCACCTGCCGATCGGCAGTGCGGCGGAGTTCATGCACCCCGAAGCGCTGATCCTGATCGACGACGCGCCGCTGGCAGCGGTGGATATGAATCACCAGCTGTTCATCCTGCCGCGCGCCTTCAAAGGACGGGGCGAACACCGCCTGCTGCTGCGCGGCTGGACCGGTCTGGGCGGTTCGCTGGAAGGCGACTACCAGCAGCGCCTCCACATGGGACAGCCGGCGCTGATTATCCACGACGAGACGATGAGCGGCTTCGTCACGCTGGCGCGCACCGCCATCGAGACCATTGAGACGCTGGACGAGAATCAGCCGGCGAAATACGATCTGCTGACGGCGCTGGAAGCGGCGTTCGCAGCAGTCGACAGCCGCCACCCGATGCGCGCCACCGCCGCCAGCATCCCGGCAGCCCATGAACGGCTTCGACAGGGGATCGCCGAAGCCGGCGCGCCGCATCCGCTCACGCTGCACGCCGCCGGGCACGCCCACATCGACACCGCCTGGCTGTGGACGGTCGAGACGACGCGCGGCAAGGTGGCACGGACCTTTCACAGCGTCCTGCACCTGATGGACGAGTATCCGGAGTACCTGTTCTCGGCGAGCCAGCCCCAGCTCTACGAGTTCTTCCGCCAGGCGCACCCGGAAAGCTTCGCCCGCCTTCAGCAGCGGGTCAAGGAGGGGCGCTGGGAGCCGCTCGGCGGCATGTGGATCGAATCCGACTGCAACATCACCGGCGCAGAAAGCCTGGTGCGCCAGTTCATGCTCGGTCGGGCGTACTTCCGCGAACACTTCGGCGGCGATGCCGCTTCGCCGGTGTTCTTTCTGCCCGATGCCTTCGGGTTTCCCGCATCGCTGCCGCAGATCGCCGCGCTGGCGGGCATGGAGTACTTCTTCACCATCAAGCTGCGCTGGAACGAGGTCAACGACTTCCCGCACGACACCTTCTGGTGGCAGGGCATCGACGGCACGCGCCTGCTGGCACACATGAGCACCGTCCCCTGGGCGGGCAGGATGCACGAGGCGGCGACCTACAACGCCGACCCGCGCCCGGCGGCGGCGCTCCATGCCTGGACCAAGCTGAAGGACAAGCGCCAGCGCGACGTGCTGATGGCATACGGTTGGGGCGACGGCGGCGGCGGTCCCACGCGCGACATGCTCGACTCACTGCGGGCGATGCGGGAGTTCCCGGCGCTGCCCCGGCATCAGCCAAGCCGCGTCATCGACCTCTTCCGTCGGCTGAAAGAAAGGTACGGCGAAAGCGCCGCGACCTGGAAGGGTGAGCTGTATCTGGAGACGCACCAGGGCACGCTCAGCAGCCAGACGCGCATCAAGCGCTGGAATCACGACTGCGAGACGCTGCTGCACGACGCCGAATTCCTTGCCGCCTACGCCAGCCTGATCGACCCTGATTACCACTATCCACACAGCGAATTCAACTGGGCGTGGCAGATCGTCTGCCTGCACCAGTTCCACGACATCCTGCCCGGCAGCAGCATCAACGAAGTCTACCTGGAAGCCGAACCGCGCGTGCAGCAGGTCATGGAGCGCATCGGCGCGGTCAAGCAGGCGGCGCTGGAAGCGCTCGCGGCGCAGTTCGACGGCGACCTGCTGGCGATCAACACGATCAGCAGCCCGCGCCACGACCTGCTGGCGCTGCCGAAGACGCCCGCCAGCCGCTATGTCCTGCCCGAAGGCGGCAGTCTTCTGGAGCAGGACACAGAAGCCGGGCGGCTGCTGGAAGTCGATGTCCCGCCGCTGGGGGTCACCCTGTTGAAGAAGGTGAAGGGGGCGAAGCGCGCCGCCAAGCCGGTCCACGCCGAACCGGGAGTCCTGGATAACGCCCACCTGCGCGTCGAGTTCGACGAGTCGGGGCGGATCACCCGGCTGCGCGACAAGATTCGCCAGCGCGAGCTGATCCCTGCGGGGCGCGCCGCCAATCTGCTCGCCGTCTACGAAGATCGCCCGGCGAACTACCCCGCCTGGAATATCGACCCAACGCTGGGCAGTCCGATCGCCTTCGCCGAAATGGCAGAACCGCCGCGCGTGGTCGAAAGCGGCGCGCTGGTCGGCACGATTGAATTCAGGCTGAAGGCGCTGGGCAGCAGCATCACGCAGCGCGTCTCCCTGCGCGGCGTCTCGGAATACGGTTCGCATCCGCAGTATGGCGGGATGGACCTCCTCTTCGATACCGAGATCGACTGGCAGGACCGCTTCGCCCTGCTCAAAGCCGAATTCCCGCTCGATATTCAGGCGGATGAAGCTGATTACGGCATTCAGTGGGGGCGCGTCAGGCGCTCCACCGGCACGAACACGACGTGGGACGCCGCCCGGTGGGAAGTTGCCCATCACGGTTGGATGTCCATCGCCGATGAAGGCGTGAGCGCCGCCCTCTTCGACGACGGCATCTATGGCAGTCTGGTACGCGACGGTGTGATGGCGCTGACGCTGGTCAAACAGGGCGGTTGGCCCGATGCGGACGGCGATGCCGGGCTGCGCCGGATGCGCTATGGGCTGGCGATCCGCAGCCTGTTGTTCCGCCGCGACCTGTCACAGCCGGCATATGAATTGAATCACCCCCTGATCGCCGCGCCGATCCGCCGCCGCAAGGGGAGCAGTCCACGCCCGACGGCGCCGACCGCCCTGATCTCGCACCTGGTCGGCGCGACCGTTGAGACGGTGAAGCGCAGCGAGGATGATCAGGCGCTCATCTTCCGCCTGTACGAGTCCACGGGCGCGCCGCACAAGATCGAGATCACCTTTGGCTTCCCGGTCGAATCGGCGCACCGGACCGACCTGTACGAGTCGGCGCTCGAAGAACTTCCGCTCCGTACCGACCAGCGCACCGTCGATCTGGCGCTGCATCCGTTCGAGATTGTCACGCTGCGGGTCACGCCGAAGCGCTAAGAAACCCTTCTGACCTCACCCCTGAATCCCCTCTCCATGCAGGCAAGAGAAGCTTGCACGGAGAGGGGAAGCTAAGCGCAGCGCAGCAGGGGTGAGGTTTCATCTCAGACCGTGTTCGTCACCTTGGTCAGCCCGCGCGGCTGATCGACCGGCAGCCCTTTCATCATCGCCAGATTCATGGCGAAGACCTGCCCCGGCATGACCGAGAGGATCGGGCTGAGCCACTCTGGCACGTCTGCCGGGATGGGCAGGACGCGCTGAGTCAGCGCCGCCAGCGATGAATCGTTGCTCACCGCCAGACACTCCGCACCGCGTTCGTTAAGCTTGACCAGCAGGTCGCGCTGCTGCTCGAAAGTTCTGCCCGCCGGAGCGACCACCAGCACCGGGAAACCCGGCAGGATGGTGGCGATGGGTCCATGCCGAAAATCCGCCTCGCTGTAGCCTTCGGCGGAGATGTAGCACAGCTCTTTAACCTTCAGGCTGATCTCGAAGGCGGTGCAGTAGTTGTAACCCCGACCGATCACGGCGTAGCGCTCCATGTAGCGGTAGCGCTGTCCCCACTGCGAGGTCGAGGCGGCGTGATCGAGCGTCGTCTGCGCCCAGGCGGGGAGATTTTCCAGCGCCGCCCACATCTCGGCGTCGTCCGCCAGCGCCGCCGCCAACAGGGCGAACGCCGTCAGTTCCGCCGTGTAGGTCTTGGTCGCCGCGACGCTCTTCTCTTTGCCGGCATTCAGCGGGATGTGCCAGTCCGCCGCACGCGCCAGCGGCGACTCCGGATCATTGGTGATGGTCAGCGTCAGCGCGCCCTGCGCCCGCGCGTCGGCGATGACCTGGCGCACATCTTCCGGCTGCCCCGACTGCGACACGCCGATTACCAGCGCCCGGCTCATGCGCGGCGGCGAATCATACAGGGTATGCACCGAAGGGGTCGCCAGCGCCACCAGCAGCCCGGTGTGAATGGCGAAAGCATACTGGGCATAGCGTGCCGCGTTGTCCGACGTGCCGCGCGCGGCGATCAGGACGTACGCCGGGTCAAAGGCGCGGATCGCCTCGGCGATCTGTCGAGCGTGGTCGCGCTGCGTGCTCACCAGACGGTCGATCACCGCCGGCTGTTCGGCGATCTCGCGCTCCAATTCAGTCATAGCTCTTCTCCTTGTCGTCGTCTCGACTACGTCGAGCGTCTTCTCGTCTGAGTCGCAAATCTTCTACGTCGCCATCGTCAGACTTGCCGCCCCAACCGCCGCCCGTTCGACGCTCGCCAGCTTGACGCGAACGCGCTCTGAACTGGGATACAGCACTCGCGTCTTGAAGGAAGCTTCGGCGCGCGGCAGCAGCAGGTCCGCCGCTGCCTTGCCCAGCCCGCCGCCTACCACGATCAGATCGGGGTTGAGCAGCACGGCGCACATCGCCATGACGATGCCGAGCATCTCGCCGGCTTCGTCGATGACCTTCAGCGCCAGCGCATCGCCGGCGCGCGCCGCCTTGAGGATCTGCGGCATGGTCAGCGTGACATCGGCATTGAGCGCGCTGTCAGGATGTTCTCCCAGGTATTCCCAGATTCCCGACAGGATGCCGGTCCCGCTGGCATAGGATTCCGGGCAGCCGCGCATCCCACAGCCGCAGCGCCGCCCTTCCGGGCGCAGCGACAGATGACCGACTTCCATCGCGAAGTCGTTGTCGCCGCCGACGATCTTGCCGTCGATGATCGCCCCACCCCCTAAGCCCGTCCCTACCGCCAGATACGCCAGCCCGCGCGCTCCACGCCCGACGCCGAAGCGATATTCGCCCAGCGCCAGCGCGTTCACATCGTTCGCCAGCTGTATCTCCGGCGCGCCAGGCAGGCTGCCCAGGCGTTTTTTCAGACCATCGCGCAGCGGCACGTTGAACCACGACAGATTGACGGCAGCGCGGACAACTCCATCAGCGGCATTGACCTGTCCGGGGCAGCCGACACCGACGCCCAGGAGCGGGTGCTCACCCGCCGCATCAGCCAGCGCGCGAATCACCTCGGCAATGCGATCCACAACCGCTTCTTCGCCTTCACTCGCGCCGGTCTGGGCGCTGAGTTCCGCCAGAATACGCGCCTCGGCGTCGATCAGCACAGCGTCGATCTTGGTCCCCCCCACATCGACGCCGATCCAGCTCCCCTCAGCCAGTTCGCGTGTCTCCCGATAAGCTTCCGAACTCACCTGAACACCCCCTGGTCCGTGTGATCCGCCGCTCACGGCGCAATCGTCAGCACATATTCGTAGACGTAATCGCCCGCCTGATAGATCGAGATGCCATCGAGCACCGGCGCGGAAAGCCGCAGGGTCGCCGAAAGCAGCACGCTGCTCCCCTGCCATCCGGCAAGCGCCACGCCGTAATCGGCACAGGCAAGCCCGTCGCTGTCGCGCCGCGCCTCGGTGACGACGCTGCTCGGCACGGGGCTGCCTTCGATGGCGAACGTTACGCTGATCGCCCGCAGCCCGCGTTCCAGGGCTGCGGCGCTGGTCGCGCACCAGGTCACGCTCCAGGCGTAGGTCTCGCCGGCGCTGACCG
>JAEURA010000017.1 GCA_016789005.1 Anaerolineae bacterium | reverse complement strand
CTTCGACACCCTGCAAATCCCAGCCTTTGCGCTGAGCGTAAAGCTTGGCGGTGATCGCCGAACACGCCCCGACCGACGCCAGCAACAGCTCGGTCGGCATAGGTCCCAGGTTCGCGCCGCCGTCGGCGAGCGGCTCGTCGGCGGTGAGGGTGAAATCGCGAATGCGAATACTCGTGGTCAGCCCTGCGCCCAGGGTGACTTTAGCGCTGATTGCCATAGGTTCAAACTCCATTGCCTGTGTGGGGGTAATTCAAGGGCGCACATCTGCGCGCCCTGTCGATGACATTGTGAAATTCTTGACGAGGTAAGCCGCGAAGACCTTACGCGCGGCGCAGCCGGCGCAGCGCCTGATACTGCGGTTTGCCCTGAATCTCTTTCCAGCGCGCCTCGCCGCCGTCGGTGTGCCATTCCACGACGAACATGCCCTCGGTGTCCTGGTAGGCAATCGCCGGGCGCAGCATGAGTATCTGGCGCATGACGCCGATGAATTCCTTGCTCTCCTGCCCGGTGCGCAGGATGAAATACTTGCCGGGCGACCATTCGAAGGTGACGGGCATTTCACCGTGCCAGCGTCCTTCCATACGGAAAGGGTTGCTGTACTGGGTGCAGATCATATGAATGTTGGCGAGACGATTTTTCCACAGGGTGTGATTGACACGCTCTTCGATGAAGAACGGGCGCTGTTCAGGGGTGGTATAAAACCAGGTGCGGGAGTCGGTCGCCATATCGTTTCTCCGAGGCTCGCGATAGACAGTCCACAATGGCTATAAGTGTACCATGACCGCCCCGCGACTGCGCCACCAGATTCCCGGCAGACGGCGCATCTTGCCCCAGGCGCTCAGGTGTGCGCGCCGGCTGAACACGTCGTAATCGTGCGCCTCGATGTCGTCCAGGATGGCGCGGTAGAGTTCGGCGGCGGCGGCGATGGCGAAGCGCCCTTCCGGGTGCAGCATGGCGATTCCCGGCATGGCTTCGTCGTACAGGCGGCGCGTCCGCGCGATCTGCTCGCGCATGAACGCCCGCCAGCGGTCATCGACCCGCCCGGCGGCGATGTCGGCTTCGCTCAACCCATGCGCTTCGAGTTCCGCCAGCGGCAGATACAGCCGCCCGCCGCGCCAGTCGTCCGCCACGTCGCGCAGGATGTTGGTCAGCTGAAGGGCGACGCCCAGGCGCACCGCGTAGGGCAGCGCCCGCGACCGATCCGCCTTGTTGAAGCCGACGATATGCATCGCCATCAAGCCGACGGTCGAGGCAACGCCGTAGGAATACGCCGCCAGCTCCTCGAAGGTCTGGTAGCGCTTTTTGGTCAGGTCTGCCGCCACACCGTCGATCAGCTGTTCGGCGTAGCCGACCGGCACGCCGAAACGCGCCCGCGTCTCCGCCCATGCCAGCGCGACCGGTTGATCGACGGGAGGGTGCGGCTGAAGCGCCCGCGTCCGCCATTCCTCCAGCGAAAGGCGCACGTCGGCGGGATCGCTGCCCCCTTCGGCGCGGTCCACCAGATCGTCGGTCACCCGGCAGAAGGCATAAAGGGCGCGGACGGCGCGGCGCTTTTCCGGCGGCAGCAGCGCCGAGGCGATGAAGAAAGTCTTGCTGTTTTCCGCGGTGATGGCTTTGCAGACGGCGAACGCCTGATCCAGCGCCGTCGAGTCGGCGACCAGGTGGTGGCTGGGCGCGCTGTTTTGCAGGGCGCGCTCCGCCCAGTCGATCAGCAGCGCTTCCCAGGCGGTCGGCTGTCCGATCTGCAAGCTCATGAGAGGGATGCCTCGAAAGAAGGGACCGCCGCCGATGCCGCCAGGCGCGGGCTGCCTCCGCCGATCAGGTTTTCGGCGATGATCGCCGACGACAGCACACCGGGCAGTCCTGCGCCGGGGTGCGTGCCCGCGCCGACGAAGTACAGGTTTTCGAAATCCTCGCTGCGGTTGTGCGGGCGGAACCATGCCGATTGCAGCAGGATCGGCTGCACCGAGAACGCCGCTCCCAGGTGGCTGTTGAGGGTGGTCTGGAAGTGCAGCGGGTCGATGTGATGCTCCGCCACGATGTTCGCCTGCAGGTCGGGCAGGTAGTTGTCTTCCAGGAAGCCCATGATGCGGTCGCGGTAGGGCTTGGCAAAGGTCCGCCAATCCGTGCCCGAACCGAGGTGGGGGACCGGCGACAGCACGTAGAACGTCTCGTGACCGGGGGGAGCCAGGCTCTCGTCGGTGATCGTCGGCATGTGCAGATAAAGCGAGAAGTCGTCGGTCACCACCTTACGGCGGAACATATCGTTCAGCAGCCCGCGATAGCGTTCGCTGAGGATGATGTTGTGGTGCGCCAGCCCGGCGTCGAGGTAGCGGCGCTTGGTCCCGAAGTAGATGACGAACAGCGACATGCTGTACTTCAGGCTGTTGATCCGGCTGTTGGTATTCTTGCGGCGGTATTGTTCCGGGATCATGTTGCGGTAGGTGAAGCCGACATCGGCATTGGACACGACGTGATCCGCCTTGACCACCATGCCGTCACCCAGCCGGATGCCGGTCACCCGGTCACGGCGGCGCTCATCGACCAGGATCTCCTCGATCTCGGCGTTCAGGTGGATGCGCCCGCCGATCTCGGTGAACAGCCGCCCCATCGCCTCGACCAGCGCGCCGGTCCCGCCTCGGACGTAGTGAATGCCCCATTTGCGTTCCAGATAGTGGATGAGCGCGTACAGCGACGGCGCATCCATCGGGTTGCCACCGATCAGCAGCGGGTGGAACGAGAAGCAGCGGCGCAGAAACTCATCCTGAATGTACTGCGAGGCGTACTGGTAGACGCTCAGATAGGATTGCAGCCGGATCAAGTCCGGCGCGACTTTGATCATGTCGCCAAAATGCAGGAAGGGTTTGTCGATCAGCCCGAAGCCGGTCTCGAAGATGTCCTTCGTGGAAGCCATGAAGCGCCGGTAGCCTTCGACATCGGCGGGGTTTTCCGGGTTCCATCGGCGAATCTGGTCCAGGATGAACGCTTCGTCGCCGTTGTAGTCGAACGAGCGTCCTTCATGATTGAAGATGCGATAGTACGGGTTCAGCGGGATGAATTCGACGTAGTCTTCGCGCTTGCGCCCTGCTGCGGCGAACAGATCGTCGAAGAGGAACGGGGCGGTGATGACCGTAGGACCACCGTCGAAGGTGAAGCCGTCGATGGTATACGTGTAGGCGCGCCCGCCGAGCTTATCGCGCTTTTCGTAAAGATCGACCTCATGACCGCGCGCCGCCAGCCGAATAGCAGCCGCCAGCCCGCCGAAACCGCTGCCGACGACGATGATATGCGCCATCGAGGAACTCCTGAGTGAGATGCGAAATCTGCCAGCCCGCCTGAAGGTTACTACGCAGCGCCGTGTGAGGGGTTGCGCCTGAGGGCATGTAACGAAAGTAGAACGCCTTGATGAGTAATGGGTTAGCCGACGTTGATTGTTGATTTAGCACAGACTCAGCCAAATCTCTTGATTCCCTACTGTTCGAGTCTATACTCTACGCTCAATAAAATCATCGGTCGCCGCGGTTTGGTTTTCAGTTCACGGAGCGATGTCTATGCTACAGCACAGCGCCAACTGGCATTCGACCTATCCCGTCTTTCACCGTCACTGGCACAGCGGTTCGGAACAGTACGCCGGCGGGGATGCCCTGCTGACGGCGGTCGATAATAAGTGGCGGGTGACCGATACCTGTTACATGGAGGAGCGCTGGCAGGCTGGGACGCGCCTGGTGGTGATCTACCATTTCACGCTGGAACGCGCTGGTGAGCAGATGAACATGCCGGTGATCACCACGCCCTACGTCCGCCGCATCATCCGCGAGCAGGGCTTCAAGGTGCTGCCCATCGCCGAACGCCAGTCGGCGGCGAAGCAGAAAGCCTGACGCGCGGACATCGATGACCACGAGCGGGAGACCCGGCTCGCCCGCTGACAAGATGCTTGACCTGGCTTTACATGGTTTTCGTTCCAATGATTCTGGTGGTTGACCCCCTCAAACCTCACCCCGTTTTGCTGCGCTCAACCGCCCCTCTCCGTGCGGAGAGGGGCAGGGGGCAGGGCAAACGCATCAAATTTCCCGATGGGGTCACAACAGACATGCTGGGTCTTGTAGGGGCGGTTCGTGAACCGCCCGCGATTTCGGGCGCATCGCGATGCGCCCCTACGACACGTTCTGGCTGCTT
>JAEURA010000009.1 GCA_016789005.1 Anaerolineae bacterium | reverse complement strand
ATTGTGCTCAGCGCCGCCTACAGCCCTGACGGACTGTTGATAGTCAGCTCCTCAACTGACTTGACGGTGCGGTTATGGGACGCCGAGAGGGGGGAGGGGGTCCGAACGCTGGAGGGACATATGAATTTTGTGACCAGCGCCGCCTACAGCCCGGACGGACGGCGGATCGTCAGCGCCTCATATGACGGGACAGTGCGGGTCTGGGACGCCGAGACGGGTGAGGCGGTCCATATGCTGGCGGGGCATTCGGATTTTGTGAACAGCGCCGCCTACAGCCCGGATGGGCGGCGGATCGTCAGCGCCTCACGTGACTGGGCTGTCCGGGTCTGGGATGCCGAGACGGGCGAGGCGGTCCGGACGCTGGCGGGGCATAAGGACGCGGTGACCAGCGCCGCCTACAGCCCGGACGGACGGCGAATCATCAGCACCTCAGCGGACCAGATGCTCAAAGTGTGGGATGCCGAGACAGGGGACTGCCGCGCCACCTTCTACGCCGACTCTGCGCTGCGCTGCTGCGCCTGGTCGCCCGCCGGCAGGCACATCGCCGCCGGCGGTGGTGGTGGCTACCTCTACTGGCTGCGCTGGGTGGAATGACGGCTTCCGAAGACGCGGCTGCGCCGATTCGCCTGCGCCGGCTGTTTCAGTTCCCCGGCTTCGCGAACCATTGCCGTAGACGCCCCTGATCCTCTCCCGACCCTCCCTGCTGGCGCGGGGCAGCACGAGGGGACAACACCCGCGCGCTGCCCAATGTCTCGACCAGACCGTCTCTATCCGAGCGGCACGTCGAGCACGCGGCTGAGCTTCAGGACGGTGAAGCGGTCGCGCAGATAGTGCCCGTACTCCAAGCCGGGCTGCACCTCTTCAGCGTCGAGCTTGAGCGCCGTCCAACTGGTCGGCGCGCCAGCCTTATCCAGCGAGGCTCTGATCGCCTCTGGTGAGGGGACATGCGCGGCGACATCCTGAATCTCATCCCAGCGGTCGGCGATGCGATGCCGGAGCTGCTCGAAGGCTTCTTCGCTCAGATCGAGGAATGCGCCATGATCTTTGGCGACATCGTCGGCAAGTTCGCCGTAGCCCTGGCGCAGGCGGGCGATTTCCGCCGCGCGCGCGGGCAGCGTCGCGCTTTCCAGGCGATTCATCAGTTCGCCCCGGCTCAGGTTGCGAATGCGGGCATACTGTTCTGCCACCAGCGTCAGGGCGTAGCCCACCTGTTCACCGTGCAGGGGCGTCTCGCGCCCTTCCTTCAGGCGCTTCATCTCCCAGAAATGCGAGGCGTGATGTTCCGCCCCGGAAGCCGGGCGCGAGGTTCCGAAGTCGAGTATGCACAGCCCGGACTCGATCAGCCCGTCCATCAGCGCCCGAACACCTTCTTCCGATGCGCTGCCAATGCTCGCCGCATGCTTTTCGACGCTGGCGACTGCCGCCTGCGTACGCCGGGCGATTTCGGCGTCGTACGGTTCATCCCACAGAATGCTGCCCAGACGCCAGTCGGCAAGCGAGGTGATCTTGGCGATCATGTCGCCATAGCCGGCGGCGATCAGGCGGTGCGGCGCCTGTCGCAGCGTGTCCAGGTCGGCGAAGACTGCGCGCGGACCCTGGCTCAGGATTGTGGTCTTGACGCCTGCCAGGATGATCGGCGCGACATTCGAGGTAAAGCCATCCACCGAAGGCGCGGTCGGCATGCCGATGAACGACCGTCCGGTGCGGTGACTGGCGAATCGGGTGATGTCGGTGATCGTGCCGGAGCCGACGGCGATGAAGGTGCAGTCGCCCAGCGGCGCCTGGATCAGCACCTGGACTACCTGGTGCTCGTCGGCATGGATGTGGTCCCCTTCGAGGACGATGGTGGTCAGATCGCATCCGCTTGCTTTCAGCGCAGCGGCGACTCGCTCGCCCAGGGCGGGGAACGTGTGGGTATCCGCCACCAGGGCGAAGCGATTCAGATGGTGCGCCTCGATATAGGCAAGGAGCTGCCCGATGGCGTCCTTACCGACGTAGATCGGATCGATTTTTGGCATGAAACTATCCCCTTACTGGAGCCTGTTGGCGCTGCGACTGGCATTGGGTATCTCATCTGCGGGATAGGGTTTCGGGTCGCGCCCCGTTCCGCTGTTGAGCAAGTATGTGCTGCGCATCGTTGGGCATTAGCCTGAACTCGGTTTACAGCCTGTCACCGACGATGCCGGGAAGCTCACCGAGGTTTTCGATGACGAAGGTCGGCGGTGAGGTCATTTTTTCCACGTCTTCGCGTTTTGCGACTCCTGTCAGCGTCACTGCCGTCTGCATACCGGAGCGCTGCCCCATGAAAATGTCGGTTTCCAGCCGGTCGCCGACCATCATCACCCGTTCAGCCGGCAGCGCAAGCCGCTGCAGGGCAACCTGCATGATCAGGTTGGATGGCTTGCCCGCCAGCAGTTCGACCGTTCGACCCGTCATATGCTCCAGCGCGGCAATGGTGCCGCCGGCGTCGGGGATGGCTCCGCCCGGCATCGGGCAGGCTTTATCGGCGTTGGTGGCGAAGAAGCGCGCTCCTTTGAGGAGCGCCTGGTAAGCCGTATTCAGCTTGCGATAGGTGAGAGTCCGGTCGAAAGCTACGACGACGGCATCCACCCCGTTCGGTTCAATCACTTCCAGCGGGTCCTGCTCGAGGAATTCGTTGACGATCTTCAGCCCGTGTCCGCGCAGCTCGTCCTGCAGGTTCTCTTCGCCGATGACGTACAGGTTGAGATCCGGCTCGGTCTGAGAGAGATGGTAGCCCAGGACAAAAGCCGACGTGATCACGTCGTCCGGGGCGGTAGGAATACCCAGACCCGTCAGCTTCTGCGCATAGTTTTCCCGAGGCTCAAGGGGTTTGTTGCTCACGAACAGGACGCGCTTTCCCATCTGGCGAAGCCGCGCAATGCCGTCAACAGCGCCGGGCAGGGCTGCCTTTCCGAGATAGACGGTGCCGTCGAGGTCAAAGATGAAGCCATCAACAGGAGCAGGCATTGGCGGTCCCGATAGGGAGAGAGGGTACCAAAGAGAACAGGTGTAGCAACGAGCGCCGCGCAAAAACGTTCAGGCTGCGACAGTATTCTCGTAAAGTAGCATGTTGGCACTCCCTTGTCAAATGGTTTCTTTTGACAGAAATTGCAGAACATGATACGTTTTTGTCAGTCGATAGTGCTGAATATGTGTTTTGCTTCCTCTTCAGTAATACATGAAAATGCGTTGGACAGAGAACACGTCCCATAACCCCGACAGGACGAACGCACATGCGCGATCTGCTGCTCGGAATCGACGTTGGAACCAGTGCGGCAAAAGCGGTCGCCATTTCGCTGGACGGGCACACCCAGGGTGTAGGGCAGGCGGAATACCTGCTCCACAGTCCGCGTCCAGATCACGTCGAACAGAATCCAGAAGACTGGTGGACCGCCGTCTGCGTCGCCATCCGGCGCGCGCTGGACGGTGTCCCGTCCGCCGCCGACCGGATCGCCGGCGTCGCGGTCAGTTCGCAGGCGCCGACCCTGCTGCCACTGGATCGCGAAGGACGCCCGCTGCGCCCGGCGCTGATCTGGATGGATCGGCGAGCCGACGCGGAGGTCGATCTGCTCAAGCGCGAGCTTGGCGCGGATCGCCTCTTCGAGATCACCGGCAATCGGGTGGACAGCTACTATGTGGCGGCTAAGCTGCTGTGGTTCAGTCGACACGAGCCGGAGCTGCTGGCTCGGACTCACCAGTTCGTGCAGGTCAACGGCTACATCGTCTACCGGCTGAGCGGCGACTACAGTCTCGATAACGGTCACGCCGGGCTGCTCAGCCTGCGGGACTATCGCCGCGATGCGTGGTCTGATGAACTGATGGCTCGCTGCGGCTTGGAGCCACGCCAGTTCCCGCCTGTCCAGCCCGGACACCACATCCTCGGTGAGGTCACGCCTGCTGCCGCCGACGTGACGGGTCTTCGCCCCGGAACGCCGGTCCTGGTCGGCACGGTCGATGCCTCTGCCGCCGCGCTCGAAACCGGCGTCATCGAGGGAGGGACTGCCGCCGAGATGACCGGTACGTCCACCGTACTCATCATGTCCAATGCCGGCGCCGTCACCCATCCGGCGCTGATCGCCTTTCCCCACGTGCTGACGGGTCTGAATCTGCTGGTCGGCGCGACGGTCGCCAGCGGCGCTTCGCTGAAGTGGTTTCGCGACCAACTGGGACAGTTGGAGGTCCAGGCGGCAGGCGACCAGGGGCGCAGCGCCTTCGATTTGCTGACAGCTCAGGCGGAAGCGATTGCTCCCGGCAGCGGTGGGGTCGTTTTCCTGCCGTACATGATGGGCGAACGCTCGCCGCTGTGGCTCACCGAAGCCCGCGGCGTTTTCTTCGGTCTTTCGCTCACCACCCCCCGCGCAGCGCTGATTCGGGCGATCCTGGAAGGAACGAGTTTTTCCCTCCGCCACAATGTCGAAACAGCAAGGTCCGCAGGACTCGAACTCAAGGAGATTCGCTCGGTCGGCGGGGGAGCCAGGAGCCTGCTGTGGTGTCAAATCAAAGCCGACATCCTGGGCATTCCGATCGCCGTGCCGGAGACCAGCACCGGCGCGCCCTATGGGGATGCGCTGCTGGTCGGGCTGGGGACAGGACTCTACCCGGACCTGACGGCGATTATCCGATCCGTAGTGCGTATCCAGCGGACATTCGAACCCGATCCAAGCCGGCACGAACGCTACAGCGAAATCTACGGCGTCTACCGCGATCTTGGCGAACACCTGGTTGCCGATTTCAAAAATGCTGCCTCGGTCTTCGGCGCTGATCGTGATGGTGATGTGGGGGCGAACGACTAAGTTCGCCCCGAACGTACCCTATTTCAGGACGCCGCGCATGAACAGCAGCGCTTTCCGGGCTTCCTCGTCAAGGTCGAGACCGACGCTGAGATCGCGATAGACTTTGATGTCTGCGCCGACCTGCCCGCCAGGCATGAGGAACGGTTCCATCACGACATCGCCTGTGTAATGAATCTGCCGCAGCGCCGCGCCGATCTCCGTCCAGGGAATGTGACCGTACCCTGGCGGCATCCGGTTGTTTTCCCCGATGTGCAGGTGGCCGAGGCTGTCCCCCGCTCGGATGATCGCTTCGCCGACGAAATCCTCCTCGATGTTCAGATGGAAGGTGTCGAGCAGAATCTTCACATTGGGGCTGCCAACCGCCCCGACATAGCTGACCGCTTCGGCGCAGGTATTGAGCAGAAACTGCTCAAAGCGGTTCACGACTTCGACATTGAAGATGACGTTGTTATCCTCCGCCGCTTTCGCTGCTTCTTTCATGCTGGCGATGCTGCGTTCCAGATAGGGGCGTTTGTCAGACTCGCCTTTGGGCATGTTCATCGGCCATGAGCTGTAGATAATGCCACCGACTTTTCCGCCTCCCATTTCACCCACGCTCTTTGCCATCTGCACCAGGTAGCTGATGCCCTTGCGCCGGGTCGTGGCATCGGGCGAGGCGATGTCAAATTCGTGGGGCAGCCCAATGCAGTAGGTGAGCGCGATCCCGCGCGCGTCAGCATGGGACCTCAGGGATCGGCGCTCTTCGGCGGTCATTCGCGCCACAGTGCCGGCATTGGTCTCCAAAATGTCGAAGCCAATGTCGGCAACCTTGTCGATGAACGGGTGAAAATCGGCGTCCCACTCGTGAGTCCAGTAGGCATAGTAAATGCCAATTTTGTTCATGAAGACCTTCCTTCACAGTTCAAGCGTAAACCTTCACATCGATGCCCAGTATGTGGGCGACGTTGAGCAGGTCATCCACCCAGTCGCCATAACAGCCATGAATGTGGTTGCAGGGATAGCTGGACAGGAATTCATCTGGCGACACGCGCAGCCGAGCAAAGGCGTGGGGCCATTCCGGAGTCGTCGTAGCTGCCTTCGCACGGGCGACTTCTTCGGGGAATTCGATGAACTCTGCCGGCACAATCGCCAGCCAGTACCTTCCTTGCTTTCTCGCCAGCCGCGCCAGTGTCAGCGTGCCGGGGGCGGCGAAGTGCTGTACGGATGCACCGCCTGCCGGATAATAGGACACTTCCGGGAAGAAGCTCACCTTGCGCAGATTGACCGCCGGGTCGGTCGAGCGACCGGCAAAATAGGTGGCATGCGTGCCGGAGTTGGCGAAATACCAGACGTCATCCTGCGCATCGTAATGGCGCACATCGGCGAAAAGCACTGGTTCACCGGTGATGTACTTGAAGATCTGCATGGTCAGGGCGCCATCCATGTCTGCTTCCGTCGCAGCAACGATCGGCTCGTGCGGACCATCCCAATCGTAGGGGTCGTTCAGGAAGGCTTCGGCGATATCCATCGTGACGAAGTGATCAGTCAGATCGCCGTGAGCCTTGGTGCCGACAAAGTCCAGCTGCTTCTCATCGATGATCTGACGCATCGCATAATAGGATCGAATCTGCAGCTTGAGTTTGTCGGGGGTAAGATTTCTCCCGTCGTAGGCGATATTGCCCACATGGGCTTCCAGCCATGCCAGCGCGCGATCAACCCTTGCGCTGTCAACCTGTCCGGCATAACGCACGATGTCGTGCTGCTCGATATGTTCGACATCGATGCCGAAAGTCTTCAGCCATTCGTCCTGGTTGGCAACCGCCGTCAGCATGCCCAGAGGACGTCCGCCGAACAGCCCATAAGTTTGCCCCTTGAGGCTCCTCAAGGCGTGCGCGGCGCGAATGTAAGAGAGCACATCCTCGGTGACCGCCGATTCCTCGATGTCTCCCCACAGGCGTTTATAGGTCGCGCCGATCTGATCCATCAGCCCGGCGGCGGCAAGCATAGCGACCATCCCCGGCTCAGACGGATGCAGATTGCTGAACAGCAGATAGGGATCGGGCGCGAACTGGGCAGCAACCCCCGTCAGATGGGGAAAAGCCCAGATCGCATAATTCAAGATAGTCATTGTGACGCCTTCCGCCGCCAGTCGCTGCGCCTCCCGGCGCGCGATCTTCGGCGTCCAGATGATCTCTGTCCCGGCGACGACCTCGACTTCGCCGGTCGCTTCCAATGCCTGCGCCAGCCGCGCTTGATAGCGCTGGTTCGTTTCGAGCAAATCTTCGTGAATGTACTGGCGTCCGTCAGAAAAAGTCAGAATGCCTACTCTTGCTTTTTTCATGGATGCGGCTCCATAAGCGACTGCCGGTGAATTCACCTAATCACGGGCAGGTGCATCTCCCGAACGGGGAACACCTTGCAGCGTGAGTTCGCGCGCGAAGTGGCAAGCCACGAAGTGATCGGGTGCGATTTCCTCCCAGCCTGGCACCTCGCGTTTGCAGATAGCCTGGGCATAGCGGCAGCGCGGATGAAAGTGGCAACCGGGTGGCGGCGCCGCCGGGTTGGCGATTTCCCCAGATAGCGACACACGCTTGCCGCGCAGATCGGGATCCGGTTTGGGTACGGCGGCGAGCAGGGCTTCGGTGTAAGGATGCCGAGGTTGGGTGAACAGGCTGCGCGTCTGCGCCATCTCCACGATCCGCCCCACATACATTACGGCGACTCGTTCGGCGATGAACTCTACGACGCTGAGGTCATGGGCAATGAACAGATAGGACAGACCGAATTGCACTTTGAGATCTTGCAGAAGATTCAGGATTTGCGCCTGGATCGAAACATCGAGCGCCGACACCGGTTCATCGGCGACGATCAACCTGGGGCGTGTGGACAGGGCGCGTGCGATACCAATTCGCTGCCGTTGCCCGCCGCTGAAAGAGTGCGGGTAGCGCAGCATGTGTTTTGGCTCCAGCCCCACCGTCTTGAGCAGGCGCACGACTTCCTCATCCAACTGCTTGCCTGAAGCCATCGAAGAGAGCCGCAGCGGTTCTGCCACGATGTCCTTGACCGTCCAGCGCGGATCGAGCGAAGCATAGGGGTCCTGGAATATCATGCTGGCGGACCGACGAAGATGGCGTAAGGATGATTTTTCCAGCCCAATCAGGTCGACGAGCTGTCCGTCTTCGTTCTGAAACTCCACCTTGCCAGAAGTTGGCTCAATTGCG
This sequence comes from Anaerolineae bacterium, assembly GCA_016789005.1. Lineage (GTDB taxonomy): Bacteria > Chloroflexota > Anaerolineae > Aggregatilineales > Phototrophicaceae > Flexifilum. Next base: position 882 of record JAEURA010000009.1, on the reverse strand, counting down.
CGTATGACACACCGCCCAACGGTCGTCTTGCCCGAACCTGATTCGCCGACAAGACCGAGCGTTTCACCGCGACGGATCGAAAAGGTCACGCCGTCCACAGCCTGAACGTGCCCCACCACGCGGCGAAGAAAGCCTCTCTCAATCGGAAAATGCTTCTTGAGATCGCTCACCCGAAGCAGAACATCGGTCGAATAGCCGTTCTCCACTGATGGTGACATCATAACGGCTCCTTAGCAGGGTTATGCAAAAAACAGCGCACCTTCTGGCTCTCGCCGACAGATGTCAGCGCAGGAACCGACTGGTTGCACGTTCCGGCGATGGCTTCGGAACACCGTGAATAGAAGCCACACCGGACCGGAAGATTGATCGGGATGGGGACGTTGCCTTTGATCGTGTTCAGACGGTCGCTTTGCTGACCCAGGCGCGGCGTTGATTCGAGCAAACGCCGGGTGTAGGGATGCAGCGGGTGATGAAACAGGCTGCGGACATCGCCCGACTCGACGATCCGTCCGAGATACATGACCATTACTTCATCACACAATTCTGCGACGACGCCCAGATTATGGGTAATGTAGAGGACAGACATGCCGAACTCAGTCTGAAGCTCACGCAGCAGATCCAGGATTTGCGCCTGCACGGTCACGTCCAGCGCGGTCGTTGGCTCATCGGCGATCAGCAGACGAGGCTCGCAGGACAGCGCCATCGCGATCATGACGCGCTGACGCATTCCGCCGGAGAGCTGGTGTGGATACTCGCGCATTCGCTGTTCCGGGTTGGCGATATGCACACGCCGGAGCATGTGTACAGCGCGCTCATAAGCTGTCTTCGGGTCGTCCGCCTTATGGAGCATCAGCATTTCAACCAGCTGATTGCCGATGCTGT
>JAEURA010000321.1 GCA_016789005.1 Anaerolineae bacterium | reverse complement strand
GCGGGCGCTGGCGCGAGCGGCGCTGATCTTCATCGGTGCGCTGTGGGCGTTCTGGGCGGCTGCCGGATGGTCCAGCGGCGTCGGCATTCAGACTCGCTTGATGATCATGGCGTTTCCGGCGTTTGCGGCGGCGGGCGGGCTGGTCTTCTCGGCGCTGCGGCGCTTCCCGGAAAAGCCGGTCATGATCGGCTTCATCATCCGGGCGATCTTCACCGTCACCCTGCTGCTGACGTTTTACGATGCGGCGCACACGCTGGTCCGTGACCGCGCCGCCGCTTATCTTTTCGGCGAGATCGCGCCGGAAGTATATCTCTACGAGAACACCGGAGCTTATGCCAACGCCATGCAGAACCTGCCCGCCGGGTCGCAGGTGCGCCTGATGTACGAGCCGCGCAGCCTGTACTGCCCGGAGTCCGTCCACTGCCTGCCGGATGTGCTGTTCGATCACTGGCTGCGCCCACGCCTGACCGGCGATTCAGCGGAAGAGGTGTTCGCCGCCTATCGAACAGCGGGAGACGATTATCTGCTGGTCTTTCACGCGCTCTACGAACAGGTCCTGACCGTCTCGCGCGACCGCGCCCTGGACGAGGCGTTCATGTCCGCCCTGGAGGCGCACATGACGCCGGTCTGGTCCGACGGTCTGCGCTATACGCTGTACGGGTGGAAAGATGAATGAGACTTCACGCGCGACCCCTGCCAACCCGGTCCGTAGGGGCGAGCCGTCGGCTCGCCCGCCATCGATGATTCGCCTGATGCGGGCGGCTCGCCTGATGCGGGCGACCCGTTTAGCGCGGGCGACCCAGCGGGTCGCCCCTACGGTGGGGATGATGATCCTGCTGCTTCTCGCTGCCTGCACCAATCGGGGGCAGCGCATCGAGGACATCCCGACGGCAGCGTCCGTCGAGGATATGGCGACGGCGCTGCCGCTCACTCAGAACGCCCCGCCCGCGCCGTTCAACCGCGTCCTGACCACCTTCGACCTGATCGACAATCACCTCAACGAGCTGCCCGGCTGGCGCTACGTGGTGCAGCTGGAGTTCGACGGGACATTCGCCCGCACTCCGCGCGAGACCAGCGCCTCGGCGCAGGCGGAGGTGTGGTTCAACCAGATGGCGTCGGCGCGCCGGGTCAGCCTGACCACCACCGGCGAGTTGATCGGGCAGACGGAGGACAGCGCCTACGAGGCGGTGCGCCTGGGACCGGATTCCTTCCTGGTGCGCGATGGGGCGTGCCTGGTCGGGGCGCGCGGCGACGCCCAGACGGCGGCGGACCTGCGCGCCGGCGATCTCGCCGGCGGGGTGCGCCAGGCGACCCCTGGCGGGCGTCAGGAGGTGATCAACGGTCAGGCGGTGTATCTGTACACCTTCAGCGAAGCCGACCTGATCCTGCCGCCGATTCGCCCGGCGGATGGTGGGCGGGTGACGCTGGAGAGCGGCGAACTGTGGATCGCCCCGCAGATCAACGCCGCCGTGCGCTACTATCTGAATCTCGACGTGGACAGCGTGATCCTGTTCGACCGGCAGCTTCCGGTCAGTGGGTCGGTGCGGCTGCGCTACGATCTGCACGAAGTCGGCACGGCGTTCAACATCACCGTGCCGTTCGGGTGCTAAGGGACTTTATTTCATCTTGCCGCGCGCGCGGATCATCCAGCGCATGCAGCTGTGGAAGAAGTCCGGCTCCAGGAACATCATCGGGCAGCCCACGTCGATCACGTTGATCCCGGCGTCGCGGCAGCGGGTGGCGGCGGCGTTCGACACGCTGGACGGCATCATGGTGTTGTTGTGCATCCACACGCGGCGAATGCCCAGGCTCAGCGCCTCGTCGGCGACCTGCTCGGTCACATCCGGGCTGTTCATGATGAAGACGGCATCGACCCCGCCGGGGATGGCGCTGAGTGTGGGATAGCAGTCATCGCCATGCAGCGCCTCGGCGCTGGGATGCACCGGGAAAACCTGGTAGCCATGATCGCGCAGTTTGAGGTAAATTGCGCCTGCGCCGCTGTCTTTGCTGCGCGACAAACCGCAGACGGCGATTCGCTTTTGCGCGAGGAAGTCGTCCACGCGCTCACGATGGGTCAAGCTGGAAAGTGCCATTGCTGCCTCGCTTTTATGGTGGGTGAACTGCGGCAGAAAAAGAAGAGAGCATCTTCATGCCGTTTCAACTTGTATTACGTCAAAATCGATAGAGGGTTGCGCAACGCGAACCCGCACGCCCTGCTGGGGAGGAGAGAGGAACGATGAACGTCCTTGTGCTGTATCAGAGCCGGAACGGACACACGCGCGCGGCGGCGCAGGCAATCGCCCAGGCGGTCCAGAGTCAGCGGCATTTCGCATCGGTCCGTTCGGTGGCGGAGGTCCGTTCGACGGATGTCGCCCAGGCGGATGCCCTGTTCATCGGGACCTGGACGCAGGGGTTCATCCTGTTCGGGGTCAAACCCGCCGGCGCATCGCTGTGGGTTCCGGCGCTGCCTTCGCTGATGAACAAACCGGTCGGCGCGTACTGCACCTATCGCTACAATCCGCGCGGCAGCCTGAATAAGCTCACTGACCTGCTGATGGGACAGGGGGGGCGCATGGTGGCGCAGCAGGCGTTCCACCGGGATCGCCTGGATGTGGGCATGGAGCCGTTCGTTCAGAGTGTGCTGGACGCCGCTTCAGGCGACCGGCTGTGAGAAGGGGCGAATGATGAGATCGGCGAAGGGGCATATGTCGCAGAGGGGCGCTGTCGAATGAGCGGACAGGTTCGATACGCCGTCGTCGGAGCGGGACGCCAGGGGGCGGCGGCGGCTTATGACATGGCGAAGTGGGGCGATGCGAGCGGCGTCCTGCTGCTGGATGCGAACGGCAGCGCCGCCGAGCGGACAGCGGACCGCCTCAACCGGCTGATCGGTCGCCCGCTGATCAGTGCCGCACAGGTGGACGTGCGCGATCACGCCGCGCTGGTCGGCGCACTCAGCGGGGTGGACGTGTTTCTGTGCGCGACGCCGTTCCGCTTCATCCTGAACTGTATGCAGGCGGCGCTCGAAGCCCGCGCCGGCATGGTCGATCTGGGTGGGCACACCGAGACGGTCCTGAAGCAGCTGGCAATGGGCGACGAGGCGCGCGCCGCCGGCATCACCGTCGTGCCCGACTGCGGCATGGGTCCGGGGATGAACAACACCCTGGGCGTCTACGCCGTCGAGCAGCTTCAGGCGCGCGGCGCGGTCCCGCGCGAGGTGCGCCTGTGGGATGGCGGGCTGCCGCAGAACCCGCCCGAACCCTGGGGCTATCAGTGTTCTTTCCACATCAATGGGCTGACCAACGAGTATGACGGTCAGGCGCTCGTGCTGCGCGACGGCGTGGTCACGCCGGTGGATGCGCTGACCGAGCCGGAAGTCGTCGTCTTTGAAGGCTTCGGCGAACTGGAAGCGTTCGTCACCTCCGGCGGAACGTCCACCGTGCCCTACAGCTACGAGGGCGTCCTGCAGGTCTACGACAACAAGACCCTGCGCTATCCGGGACACTACCGCCAGTTCAAAGCCTTCAAGGACCTGGGGCTGTTCCGTGAAGAGCCGCTGACCATCGCCGACGGGGTGACGGTGATCCCCCGGCAGATGTATCACGCCCTGCTCGGTCCGAGCGTCGAGACGGAGCAGGTGATCGACGTCTGCCTGATGCGCGCCAAAGGGACGGGGTCGCGCGACGGGCGCGAGGTGGCGCTGGTGATCGAGCTGATCGACCGCTACGACCCGGAGACGGGCTTCACGGCGATGGAGCGGCTGACCGGCTGGCACGCGGCGATCATGGCGCAGTTCATCGCCCGCCGGGAAGTTCCGCCGGGCGTGTGGTCGCTGGAAAAAGCTATCGCGGCGACGCGCTTTCTGGAAGAGGTGCGCCGGCGCGGCTTCCAGATCAGCGAGCGGTGGGAGGGGGAAGCGTGAGTCGAAAGGATCGAGGGCTGAGGACTGAGTGCTGAGTGACTGTCTGATAATTGCCCTTGGTAGGGGCGCGTCGCGACGCGCCCGCCGTAACCGTGACGCTTTTTCAGGCAGTGCGGGCGGCTCGCGAGCCGGCCCTACGAGAGCGTTGATGAATCATCAGATACGCTCTCAGGGCTGAGCGCGCGCCGTCAAGCGTTTTCGCTCATTGCTCATTCTTCGCAGCACGTGACGGCTGGCGAAGTCTCCCAAAAAACAGCCCCCGCTCCATGTCGAAGTGCATGGAGCGGGGGCTGTGTGTTCTGAGCGTCAGGACGCCGCTTACTGCTGCGGTTTATCTTCCGGCGTGTCGTCGAGCGCCCGGCGGTGGGCGCTGCGCAGCGCCCGCGCGCCGACCAGCACGCCCACCAGACCGACCACGATCAGCAGCAGACCACCCAACCCGCCGCCGCTCCCGCCGAAGGCATCATCGAAGATGCCGGTATCGGGCAGCGCCGTCGGCGAGGCTTCAACCTGCTGCGCGCCGAGGGTCGGCGAAGGACCGGGCGTCAGCGTCACCGCGTCCGGCGTCAGCACCGAGGCGGTCGCCGTCTGGAACTGAGCAGCAATCGCCGTCGCCGTCAGGTTGATCGCCGCCAGGGCATCGACGGTCGGCGGGACGGTCGGTTCCACCGTCGCCGGCGTTTCCGGGGTTGGCGGAACGGTCTCAGAAGGTCCGGGCGTCGGGCTTTCAAACAGCGCCATCTCGATCAGCGCGTCGCGGGTGGCGATGGCGACCTGGGTGGCAATCGCCGCCTGGGTGGCGAAGATACGCGGCGCGTTGAGGGCGTCCTGGGTAGCAGCGGCGATCTGGCTGGCGACTGCCGCCTGCGCGTCGAGCGCCGCCTGGGTCGCCGTGCTGACCTGCGTCGCCAGCACCGCCGGCGTCACGAAATCCGCACCCGCCGTCGCCTGCTGCTCGAAGAAGGTCTGCGTTTCAGAGGCGGACTGCGTCGAAAGGGCGAGCGCCGTCGCGATGCCGCCCGGCTGCGCCAGGTTGGGGTCGTTGAACTGCACCGCCAGGTCGGAGATCAGCGTGGCGGCGGCGGCTTGAGTCGCGCCGGCTGCCTGAGTCGCTGCGCCGAAGGGGGCTTCCAGCGCCGCCTGAGTCATAGCGCTTTCCACCACCACCTGGGTCAGCATCAGTGCCAGTTCGTCACGCTCCTGGGCGATCTCGTTGAGCCGCTGGTTGACGGCATCAATCGCCGACTGCGCGCCGGCGCGGTCGGCTTCGACGGTCGCCAGGATTTCCGCCGCGACCTGGGCAGCCTCGAGCGCGCCCTGGGTCGCCAGCGCCTGCTGGGTCGCCAGTTCGCTCTGCCGCCCGACGCCCGCCAGCGTGGCAAAGGCGACTTCGGTGGCGAAGCGTTCGCGGATGTCGCCGCTCACGATCACTTCCGGCGAGGGCGTTTCGGTCGGCGGCGGCGGCGGAGTCACCTGCGCCGTCAGCGCCGCTGCCGCAGTGAGGGTCATCACGTCTGCCGCCAGTGTTTGCAGCGCCAGCAGCGTCGGATCATCGGTCGGGGTCGGCGTGATCGTCGGACGCGGCGGGGTGTCCGTCGGGACCGGCGTCTCGGATGGGGTGAGAGTCGGCGAAGGCGTGGGCGAAGCCGCCAGCGCGGTCTGCGTCTGCTGAATATTGGCGACATCCTGCGTCTGCGTCTCCGCCAGGAAGGCGACCACCTGGGCGTTCTGGGTTTCAATCGCCCAGCGCGTCAGATCAACCGGGGTGGGTCCTGTCTGGCGGGTCGCCAGGAACAAGATCACGCCCAGCCCGACGACGAACAGGAGGATGAGCAGCACGGCGAGGACGACAAACGTTCGGTTTCCGCCCTGCGGTTCCGGCTCGTCGGCGAGATCGGGCATATCTCCGCCCATCGAGTCGCCTAAGCCGCCGGTTACCCCGGAATCATCGTCAAGATCGCCAAATGGATCGCTGTCGTCATTGAAAAAGTCGTCGCTGTCGTCGAAGCTGAAATCATCTCTACGGTTGCTCATGCCTCCCCCTTCTCAGATGCGCGAGGGCTAATTTAGGGGATTATGCCCCAGTTACTTCAAGATTCGCCAGTGGCGCCGTGATTTTCTCGCCGGTTGCCAGTTCGACCTGCGCGCACGGTACTCGCAGTCCATTGTCCATGAGAATCGGGGTTTTTGGCAAATTGACGATCACACCCATCGATCCTGCCGAGTCGCCGCGCGCCAGTCGCACCTGCGCGCCGGGGCGCAGCGTCATGTTGATATTGGGCAGCACCGGACGGTCGTTGGGATCAAAAGGCACGTTAACGATCAATTCCGGGCGGCGTGATTCCAGTGCCCCCGGCGTTGCCGCATCGAGCGACCCCGGTCGCCCTGCGACCGTCTCCAAAAACTGCATCACCGGGACGCTCATGCGCATCGTGCCGAAGCCCTCGACGAGCAGGATCGCCACCGGGCTGGCTTCCGCCGCACGCCGCAGGTTGGGCGCGATGCTCGGCGCGATGATCCCGACGATTTCCTGATCCTGCGCGACTTCCAGGCTGAGCGGGCGCAGCGTGCGGCGGGTGACGACCAGCGCGCCGCGATAATCGGCTTCCAGCCCGCCGCCGTGAATGCTTTCGATACCGTCGGGCGGTTCGAGGCGCAAGCCGCCGATCACCTGGCGATTGTTCCCCCAGACGCCCTGGACGACGCCGCCATAGCCCTCGATCACGACGCCGTGCCCGACCTGTACGTCGATCACCGTGCCATTCAACCCGGCTTGGATCGCCACCATCTCGGCGATCCCTTGCAGGACGATTTGCCCGCGCGATACGGCGATCACCGTGCCGTCGATCGGCGCGAGCAGCCTGCGCCGCCCGCGCTGCGCCAGGACATCCCCGGCTTCGACGCTGCTGCCGTCGCCGACCTGCAGCAGCGGCTCGACCTTATCGGGGCGCACGTCGAAGAAGCGCGCGGCGTCGATCAGCTTGAACGGGGCAGGTGCTGCGCCCTGGACCACCGTGTCGGTCTGCGTCACCCGCGTCCCCCGCGCCACTTCGACGTCGCCGGTGGCGGCGTTGGGCAGCATGCGCGCCCGGCGGACCATGGTGACGCCCAGCAGGTGGCGGTGATCAGGGAAATAGGGTTCGAAGGTCATCGAGATCGTCCTCTGGCGCTGCGTTCACCGCGCCTGATTCAGGGATGTTTGCCGCGTCGGTCTCGGCTCCACGTCCGCGCCGGCGCGACAGGCGGCTTCCTCTGCCGGCGGGTTTGGCGGCGGGCGCAGCATCGGCTTCCGCCTCAGCCGGCGCGACAACCGAAGGCACGCGATCTTTGACGCGCGAGTCGCGGTCCAGCACGCTTTCGACGTTGGGTTCGACCTTGCGCGCTGTCAGCCAGTCTTCGGGGATTTCATAGACCGGGTCTCCGGTAGCGTCGGCGTACCAGCCGACGATCTGCTCGGCGCGGGCTTTGAGGGCGTTTTCCAGCGGCAGCGGGCGTCCGCGCGCATCCAGGATCAACCCGGCAGTGCCGCCGACGACCTCCAGCTTGATCCCCCGCCGCCCGCCGATATTCAGCCCGGCGCCGCGGGCGCGCACGCTGACCGTCGCACTCACGCCGATGGGCAGCGCGTAACAGTGCAGCCTGCCGCCTTCGACGGTGAATCTGTCGGTCTCGCCGTTTTCCTTGCGCACCGTCACCTGCAGAGCGGCGCGTCCACGTCGCGGCTTGCCGGAAAGGCTGATCACCGTGCCCAGGTCTTCCAACCCGCCGGCGTCGAGCACCTGCACCACGGCGGTCGGGTTGAGCCGCGCCAGCGCTCCCAGCGCCGGGATGAGCGCGGCGGAGTCCATCTGCAGGCGCGCCGCGCCGACCGGCTGGAGGGCGTCCAGCAGCAGCATGGCGGACATGCCGGGACGCCCGGTCCCGGTCAGCCCGGCGCCGGCGGCGATGATGCGGCTGAGCGGCGGCATCGGTTCGCGATGAGCGTCGAGGGCGGTGTCCGGCGTCCACAGCGGGCGCGCCGCGTCGAGAAGCGTCCGCAGCGCAGCGCGCAGCAGAGCGTGTTCCAGGTAGAGCGTCCGGCGAATCTGGGGGATGGTCGCCGGGCGCAGCGTCTTGTTCAGTGCGTAGCCGGTGATCTCATCGTCGTCGGCGATGAAGGGCAGCCAGGCGCGGATGCGCTCCAGCCCTGCCGCGTCGAGGGCGCTGCCGGCGCTGTGTCCCAGCCCGATGTCGGTGCGGATGCTGGTCGAGACACTGCCGCCGACCGACGCCGACATGGTGCTGACCGCGCTGCCCACATCGACCGCCAGCACGCCGCCCTGCCCCTTGCCGACCGTCGTGCCCAGATAACGCACGATGCTGTCGTAGCTCTGCGCCGTCGGCAGGATGCCCATCCGCGACTGATAGCTGACCTGATCGAAGCCCATGCCGCGATGTTCCGAAAAGGCGTCGAAGGCGACGGCGAGCTGTGCCCGCGCATCTTCGACCTGTTCGCGCCGCAGCGACGGGCGGACGTTTTCCGCGTAGATCACCTGGGCGACGTTCTGGAAGATCTCGTGGATCGATTCGCGCAGGGCGCTGTTGCCGGCGTAGAGGATGGTCGGTGGGACGGAGCGCCGGGTCAGGCGAATCGCCAGGCGCGTCAGCCGCGCCATCTCCAGAATAGGATCGCGCGCGCCGTCTTCGGTGCCGCCGGCGATGACGATCAGGTCAGGATTGGCGAGGGCGATGGCGTTCAGCCGATCTTCGCCGCTTCGATGATCGACGGCGCTGATCACTTCGACGATCTTGACGTAAGTCCCCGCCGCCGCGCGCAGCACGCTGGCGATGCTCATCTCCGGGTAGAGTCCGATCACCACCGTGCGCAGCGGACGCCCGACGCTGGCGGTGGTGAGGAAGATGTCGACGCCGGTACGGTCAACCGCCTCCGGGGTGATGACGCGCCCGTCTCGCGACAGCAGCTGCCGACCGGTCAGCGCGCTCAGCTTTTCCACCACGCGCCGCAGCCCCACGCCGACGTTGTCGATGGGGAAACCGGCGGTGGTGCGTTCCTCTGCCGAGGCGATGACGCGATACGCCCCCTCGACGAGATCGATCAGGACGGCGCGGGTGTGAATGTTGCCGAAATCGACGGCGAGGACGGAGTTTTCAGCCATGTCAGCCCCCCACAATCCGGGTGAGAAGATAGGCGATCCGCTCGCTGAAGATCACCAGACCGCTGAGGATCGCCCCGCCGTAGAGCGCGCCCAGGGTGATGGCGATCACGCCCTGTCCGACCGCCGCCAGCGCGCGCACCAGCAGCGAACGCTGAGTCAGTTCGCTGCCCGGCATGCGCCGCGCCTGATACTGGAAGTAGACCAGCGTGCAGACGACGCCCAGGACGATCAGGATGCCGTTGAGCAGCGCGCCGGCGTCCGTCTGCGCGACGCCCCCGGTGGTGGCGCTCACCAGCGGCAGCAGCGTGCCGCTGACCGCGCCGACGATGGCGACTGCGGTGCCGATGCCGATGATGTACGCCAGCGTCAGGTTCGCCAGCCGCTGCAAGCGTCCGAACGCTTTGAAGAGCAGCAGTCCGCCCAGCGCCAGCGGCACGACGCCGACCAGCCCCACCGCCGGATCGCCCGAAAGCACGGTCTGCCGCAGCCAGGGCAGCAGAACGGCTTCGACGGTGACCAGGGTGACATACCCGGCGACCAGCCCGATGAAGATGTAGATCGCCAGGCGGTACAGGACATTGTCGCCGAGCAAATAGCTGAAGACCATCAACGTGAGGATGAACCCGCCCCACAGCCCGATCTGTTCCATCACGCATACACCTTCAAGATGCAGGGGCAATTCTGTCGCTTATCCACGTCGTCTCCTGCGCCCGCGCAGCAGCGCCCGCGCGATGTTGAGGATCGCCCCGCTGCCGATGACCAGCACGGAGGCGATGATGCCCAGGTTGATCCCATACCAGCGCTCAGCGCGCAGCCCCGCCGAGAAGGTCAGCGGGGCGGGCGTAGGGGGGATGCTCAGTTCGGACACGTTCGCCTCCTCGGTGATCTCCGGGACAGCGGTCGCCGTCGGTTCCGGCGTATCGGTCGGCATCGGCGTCGCCGAAGGGCGGCGGGTCGCTGTCGGCGAATCGGTTGCCGCTACTTCAGCGGTCGCTTCCGCCGATGGCGCTGTCGAAGGTTCGGCAGAGGCGGTAGGCTGGCGCGTGCTGGTCGCCTGCGGCGCGGTCGTGGGCAGAGCTGTGGTCGCGCTCGCCGTCGGGCTGGGCGTCGGCGTGGCGCCGACGCTGCGGGTGGGCGCGCGCGTGTTGGTCATCGGGACATCGACATCCTGACGGCGCGGATCTGCCGTCTGCCGCGCTTTGCGAGCGGGCGCGGGCGTCTCCAGGGTCAGCAGACTGGCGCTCACCCAGCCTTCGGTCCCGTCTTCCAGGCGCACGTTCGCCCAGGTGCTGTCATCGTTCGCCCCCAGCAGGAAGACGCGAGTTCCCGGTTCCAGCCCGCCGACGATGGTCCCGTTCGGCTCGGCGCGCAGATTGACGCGCTGTTCGGCGGAGACGACGGCGATCAGCGGCGTCGGCGTGGCTTCGGGCACGCCGAGGGGTGCACCTTCGACGGTGCTTTCCGGCGTGACTTCCGGGGTCAGTTCGATGGAACCGACCGGGGCGATCTCGGACTGAGGCGCAGGAGTCGGCGGCGGAGTGCGCACCGGGCGCGGGCTGCGGCGGACGGCTTCGACGCCGGACAGCAGCCCGTCATAGGTCAGCCCATCGCCAAAGCCGATCAGCAGCCCATCGACCGCGCCCGACCGGGCGTACGGTTCGACCAGCGGCGCGGCGCTGTAGCTGGACCCCGCCACCAGCGGGGCGCGGGCATACGGCGCGATCTGTTCGGTGTAATCGCGCAGTGTCTCGCCGCTGTCGGCGATCACCACGATCAGCGCGAAGTCATCCAGGCTGTCGATGCCAAGCTGGCTCGCCTGCCCGCGTAGATCGCTGGCGAGCAGGGCGGCGGTGTCGGCGCTGAAGGTGCGCAGCCCGAGCAGCCCGCCGGGCATGAAGCGCGCCAGATAGAACTCGTAGCCCTGTTCGAGCGGCTGTACGGCATTGATGCGCGCCATGAAATCGGCATCGGCGCTGATGGCGTCGAACTGGCTTTCGGCGCGCAGCAGCGCCAGCGGGTTGCCGCTGATCACCACCGGCGTCGCCCCGCGCAGCAGGATGTGCCGCAGGATGGACTGGGTCAGCGGGTCCAGTTCGCCCGACGCCGCTGGATTGTATTCCAGCGCCACCAGCGCCGCTTCTTCGCGCGTCAGCCCATCGACCGCCGCAAACCCCGCCAGCGCCAGCGGGCTGCCGCTGAAATCCATCGGCGGGGCGCTGCCGATGCGCAGCGCCGGCAGCAGGAACGGCGCGATCACCGCCGCCGCCAGCAGCACGACAATCAGCAGCCGGTCAAGCTGGATGCGAATGCGCCAGCGCCGCCTGGGACGGGCAGCGGGGACGGGAACCGCTTCCTGTGTCTGCACGGGCGGGTGCAGGACGATCTCCTCGCTGCTCTGGATTTCCTCCATGAACGGCGAGTCGTATGTCATTTCGATGGCGGTCATCTTCTTGGGCGCGGGCGCAACCCCGACCAGCGCCCGCAGCAGATCGGCGCGCGTGCGCTGCGTCGGGTTGACCTGCAATCCCTGCTCGGCACTGGGAGCTGCTGTCTCGCGGGCGCGCCCGATGTCGGCGGCGGTTAAGCCGGCGCTGACGCCGGGCAGCAGTTCGGTCAGCGAGTCGCCAGAGCTTCCCTCTTCGGTTCGAATCTGGCCGGCGCGCTTGCGCAGTTTGCGCAGGCGTTCGGGAAGCTCCTCTTCCGGGCGGTCCTGACGCTGGCGCACCATCGCCGCCGCCGAAACCTCGTCCACCGACGCACCCATCTGTTCCAGCCAGCCGAGATCTGCCGACTCCATGCCTTCAGCGCCGGAAAGGTCGAACGGCGGCACATAGCCCGGACGCTTCTCTTTGTTCTTCTCAACCGGCTGACTGAGCAGGGCATCGATGTCCATCACGTCGGGGCGGTTGAAGACGGCGCTCGTCTGCTGGGAAAGCTGCGGCGCCTCGGAGTCGAGCGACTCCAGGTAGGTATCGAGATCCTCAAAGGGCGCACCGGCGCTCTTGCCCGCCGCTTCTTCGCGGAAGAAGGCGTCGATCTGCGCCGCAGATTCTCTGGCGGACTGGTCGGCGCTGAACTCCTGTGCCCAATCCACGCCGGCGCCGAGTCCGGTCACGTCGGTGAACGGAGTCGGTTCTTCCGGGGCGAACGCCGCCAGGGCGTCCTTGTCGCTCTCCTCAGCAGGCAGGACGACGGCGGGAAGCGCTGAAGTCGCGCGCTTCCGGGTGTAGGTGTCCGGGACCTCCAGAGAGGGCGGCGCGTGAGGGTCTTCCGGTTCCGCAGGCTCTTCCGCCGTCCAGTCGGCGAAGAGATCATCAGAGGCGCGCACATCCTCGCCGTTCTCCATGCCCCACGCGGCGAACAGGTCAAAGTCGGGCTGTTCGTCTGATGGAACCGCCGACGGTTCCGGCTCGGCAGCCGTGGTGAACACATCCTGCGGATGCGTGTCATCTTCGGCGACAGGCGGCTCGGAATCGAGCGATGCGAAGATGTTGTCCAGCTCGAAGTATTCGTCCGTCGCCGCCTGTCGCGAAGGCTGCGACTCGTCGCCGAGACCGAAGACCGACATGAAATCGTCCGTCGCGGCGACTTCGATGTCTTTCGAGTCGCCAAGGCTGAAGAGTGGATCTTCGTCATCCGCCATGCCGAATTCGTGCATGGGCTGCGTCTTGTACGGATCGGTCGGGGAGCGCGGCGGTTCAGACGCCTGCGCCGGCTGATCCCAGTCCGACAGACCGAGCGCTTCGGCATCTTCCGGCGAAACGAACATGCCTTCACCGCCGGGAAGCTCCCAATCGTCCAGGTTCAGCGTGTCCAGTCCGTCGGCTTCGTCCGCAGCCGCGCCCGGGGTTGGCGCGGGCGATTCAGCCTCGCCCTGCAAGTCGGAAAAATCGAACGTCTCGGCTTCATCCTCGGCGGGTTCAGCCTCTTCGAAGAACATCGCCGACAGTTCCTCCGTCCGCTTCAGGCGTGAGGTCGCCGGCAGGGGCGGGGGCGGCGACGCTGGCGCTGCGTCTTCTTCGAACTCGTCGAAGTTGAGGGTGTCGATCTCTTCGTCGCTGGTGAGCTGAAAGGCTCCTGGCGACTGGTCTTCGGCGGTCCCCCACTCATCATCGAAGTTGAGGGTGTCGATCTCCTCGTCTTCGCTGGTCTGGAAGGCGCTGGGCGTGCGCGCTTCGGCGGTCCCCCACTCATCATCGAAGTTGAGAGTGTCGATCTCCTCGTCTTCGCTGGTCTGGAAGGCGCTGGGCGTGCGCATTTCGGGCGTATCCCAGCTGCCGAAATCGATAGTCTCGATCCCTTCGCCGACCGCTGCTCCACCGCCCGGCGACTGCGGCTGAATCGCATCCCAGCCGCCGAAGTCGATGGTTTCGATGCCTTCGCCCTCACCGCCGGGCGTGAATGCGCCTGCCGGCTGAGCCTGTGCCGCGTCGTCCCACTCCCCTAAGTCGAGCGTATCGACGCCTTCGAGTTCGCTTTCCTGGTCTTCCGCGCTGGCTTTCAGTTCAGCCGCGCTCACCACCGGGGGCGGCGGCGCGTCCCATTTGCCGAAGTCGATGGTGTCGAAACTGCTCTCTTCTGACGAGGGCGTCGATACCGCCTTGAATGCCGGCGCGCCGCCATCCAGGACATCAAACTCGCCGAGATCGATGGTATCCGATCCTGCCTGATGCAGGTCGAACAGATCATCCTCGACCGTGCTGGGCGGCAGATCCCATCTTCCAGAGCCGATGACCTCCGGTTGATCATCTTCTTCAGGTTCGGGCATGTGCGCCGCATCCGGCGGTTGGGCGGGCAGCGAGTCTTCCAGCAGATCATCGGTCATCCAGCCGGATCGCAGCTCCGCTTCCAGGGAGCCGTCGCTGTCGAGCGCCTCTGGCAGGTCGTCACTCTCATGTTCGGCGAGCGGCGCACCGCCCTGAACGATGCGCTCCCACTCTTCCATCTCGCTGAGGCTGTTGTCGGCGCTTTCGCCGAACAGGTCCTCGAACTCCGGGGCGGGGACAGCCCCCGTCGGCTCGGCGGCGAGATCCGCCGGGATGCTCCAACTGCTATCCAGCCCTGGCGACTCGTCTTCATCGTCCGCCGCGTACAGACTGGCGAAATCCAGGCTGTCTGCTTCGTCGGAAGACTGCGCGGCAGGCGTTGGCGCGGGGAGCTGCGGCGCGGCGGGTATTTCTTCCGTCGGCTGCTGCCTGGCGCGCCGGATCAACCCGCTCAGCCCGGCATCCTCCGGGCGGGGGATGCGCATGGTCGGCGCTTCGGCGCTGGCGTCTTCCTGCTGAATGCCGCTCAGCCAATCGATATCGCTTTCTTCGGCTTTTGCCTCGACATCAGGATCGATGGCGCTGGGTTCTTCCCAGGAGAATGTCGCATCGCTCCCGCTCGATGTGCGCGACCGGATGACCGGCGATTCCACCGCGTTATCCTGATATTCGGGCAGGTCATCGAAAGACACTGCGCCGCGCTGCGCCGCTTCGACATTGTCCAGGACGCGCGGGTCGAGCGCCCGGGTCGCCGCCGTGACCATGCTGTCGATCTCTGAGAGCCAGGACAGACTGTCCTCGCCGGTGCTGATCGCTGCATCGCCGTCTTCCGGCTCTTGCGCCGGCGGGGGTGGGAGCGGTTCGCGCCGTTCGATGAACAGATCAAGATCGGGGTCTTCGATGTCGTCCACCGAAGGCGCTGGCGAGGGCGCAGGCACGCCGATGCCTTCGAGGAAAGCGTCCAGCTCGTTCTGCGGAATCTCGACCGGCTCCGGGCGCGGCGGTTTGGCGAGCGTCGGGGCTTCCGACTCGGAGTCTTCGAAATCGTCGAAGCGGATCGTCTCGTTAGCGTCAATCGCGAAGAGTTCGTCGCGGAAATCCTCGAAACTGATCGATGGGCTGGACGACGCCGGGGCGTCGGCAGCCGGCGCAAAAGACTCGTCCTGGAGATCGTCGAAGCGAATGGTTTCGTTGGACCCTGGAGCATCGTCGAAATCATCGAAGCGGATGGTTTGCCCACCGCTGACCGGGTGCGCCAGCGGTGGAGCCGCCAGATCATCGTCATCCAGCCGCCGGGTCGCGCCGCCAACTTCCTGGCTGTTCAGCGTGCCGGTGACGAAGCCCAGATCGGGGAAGTCGTCATCGTCGCCCGCCGGGCTGGGCGGCGCGGCGGATTTGCCGACCAGTTCGCTGAAGAATCCTTCCGATGGCAGATCGAGATCGGAGAAGCTGTCTTCGCTCTCCTGAACGCCCAAATCGAGAAAGAAATCGGCGATCGGGTCGGCTTTGGGCGGTTCTGGCGGCGGTTGTTCTTCGGCGAGCGCGGCGTTTGTGCCGATCTGGCGCACCCAGTCAGGGGCGTCGCGTTCGTCCAGTTCTTCCAGTCCGAGGAACCAGTCCGGGAGCTGGCTGGTCCCGCCGGTGACCTCGCGCATCGGGTAGCTGGACGCCGGTTGATCCTCCGATTCCGTCCCGAACTCGGCGAAGATGTCGGGGATCTCCTCTTCAACGCTCTTCTCGCGCTTCGATTCAACCTGCTCGGCGAGCCAGTTGTCGAACGTCTGCTCGCTGTCCACGCTGTCGGCAAGCTCGTCGGCAGAGTCGAAGAATTCGCTCGATACTTCCATGCTGCCGATCTTGAAGCGCTTCTCTTCCGGCGCTTGCAGACCTCGCAGCCAGGGCGGAACGGACTCATCCGCTGCTTCGTCGCCCGCCGGACGCGGCGAAAGCCGGGGGATGACGGGTTTGTCGGCAGATTCCTGAGGGGCGGGTTTTGGCGGCGTTGGCGGCGCGCTGCGCAGCCAGGGCGGCAGATTCGCCTCGCTGTCGTCGCCCGGCTGTTCGTCGTTCGGCTGCTGTTTCTTCGGTTCTTGCGCCATGACGTTTTACTCGCGAATTGAACGTTCTTGACCGGTGAGTACGCGCACGCCGGTGACCACCGTAGCGAGCGCGATGCCGATGAGCAGTCCGCGCGCCCCCGCGCTGACCGGGACGGTCATCAACCAGTCACGGACTGCGGCGACCGGGGCGACAGTGGTCAGCGGCAGCGCGCCGACCAGCACGACGATAACCACGACGGTGAAGATCATGCCGCTGAGGGTGACGCGGCGGCGCATCAGCCGGTAGGCTCCGAAGACCAGCGCGAAGAAGACCAGCGCGCCCAGCGAAGCTTCGACGCTGACCTGAACAGTATCGAGGAGCATCTGATTCGTCTCGCGCTGACCGACGATCCCCAGGATCAGCACGGTGAAGAACGCCGCCAGCAGCGCCAGGCTGTAGTACCAGCCGCGCCGCCGGTGCAGCAGCCGCCCGCCGTGCACGCCGATCAGGTTGAAGACGCCCATGAGGATGGTCACGGCGACGGTGATCACCGCGATTTGCAGCATGGTCTGAGTCAGACCGAACAGGGGGATGCCGAGCATCTGCTCGACCAGAATGATCAGCCCGACGCCGATGGCGAGCGCCGTCGAGACGATGGCGAGGAGTCGTCGCATCGCTCAGCCTCCTCCGCTCAGGCGCGCCAGACCTTCGGTCAGCGGCACGCGCAGCGCCACCAGCGCGCTGCCGATGATGCCCAGGATGACCAGCCAGCGCAGCACGTCCAGGGCTGCCAGCGCCGCCTTGTGCGAAGGCGTATCGCCCAGGTAAGCGCCGGCGGCGAACAGCTCTTCACCGATCAGCGGCTCATCTGCCATCGCATAGGCGACCGCCATGCCGTCCAGGCGGGTGCTGCCCGCCACGCTCACGCCGCGCCGCCGGGCGATTGACTCCAGGGGCAGCGCCAGCGTCGCGTCGAACTCGCCGACGTAAACCCCGCCGGAGGCGCGCTCGTCGCCGATGTCCGCGACCAGGGCGGCGGACATTGCCAGCGACGCCGCTGGCACCCAGCGCGCCGCCGTCACGGCGTAGCGATCCAACCGGTTGGCGTCGCTGTAGGCGCGGCGAATCGCCCCCATCATCAGCGGCAGCGCGCCCGATTCGCCGACGACCGCCAGGGGGGAATCGCCCGCGACTGCCGTTCGTGAGGCGATCTGATACAGCATTTCGGCGCTCGCCAGCGCCAGCGCCGTCGATGCTCCGCCGAGCGCCGCGCTGCCCGTCGCCAGCTGCACCCGCCTGCCCGATTCCACCGCTTCGCCCACCAGGCGCGGCGCGAGGTCATAGGCGGGCAGGGCGCGCAGGACGTAGAAGTCGCGCCGCCGCCGGGCGAACTGCGTTCCGATCAGCGTCACGACCACCGCCGTGAGGATGATCAGCGTCGTTAAAACCTGTGTCGTGCTGTCCACCACGCCCCCTCACTCACGCGAATTTCGCGGCGGTCGGGCGTCAGGCTGCGTCGATGCGCCGGGACTCCCGCCATCGGTCTCCGCTGCCAGGATTTGCCGCAGAACCGCCATTCCTTCCGGCGTTTCCAACAGGCGCGCCAGCGCGCTCAGGTCTCCCTGTCGGTCGCCCATCAGCCGCGCCATCGGCTGCATGACGTACAACATCTGCGCCCCAATGATGCCGACCGGTTCGATGACATCGAGGACGGTCAGCAGGGTTTCCCCCATCCCCGCTCGTTTGAGGCGCTCAATGACCTGGATGTAATTCATGAATCCGAGTATAACACAGGCTTTCTAGGCGCAAAACCGGCGGGCGATTCGCCGCGAGTGCGTAGAACAAAATTCCTAATTCCACATTGACGCTGATCCCCCATCGCAGTTATAATTTTCATAGTCAAGTCCACCTGTTTCGACTATTCCGTGCTGTTCAGAGAAGGAATGAACCCCGTGCCGCCGAGAAAACCCGCAAAAGAGAAGATCGGTGAAGATCACGCCACTCCGATGGACGCCGAGGGGCGTAAGAAAGCTCTGGAAGCCGCGCTGGACGACCTGACCAAGCGTTATGGTGACGGCACGGTGGTGCGCCTGGGGGATGCCGCTCATCTGGAGGTGGACACCATCCCCAGCGGCTCGCTGACAGTGGATATCGCCCTGGGCGTGGGCGGGATGCCGCGCGGGCGGGTGGTCGAAGTCTACGGTCCTGAAAGTTCCGGCAAGACGACGCTGTGCCTGCATGTCATCGCCGAAGCGCAGAAGCGCGGCGGGCTGGCGGCGTTCGTCGATATGGAACACGCGCTGGACCCGGCGTATGCCCGGCGGTTGGGGGTGAACGTCGATACGCTGTACGTGTCGCAGCCGGACACCGCCGAGCAGGCGCTGGAGATCATGGAGTCGCTGGTGCGTTCCGGCGCGCTGGATGTGGTGGTGCTGGACAGCGTGGCGGCGCTGGTTCCGCGCGTGGAGATCGAAGGCGAGATGGGCGACAGCCACGTCGGCGTGCAGGCGCGGTTGATGAGCCAGGCGCTGCGCAAGCTGTCGGGGGCGATCAAACAGTCGAACGTATGCGTCCTCTTCACGAACCAGATTCGCGAGAAGATTGGTGTGATGTATGGCTGCATGAGCTATCAGGCTCCCGTCATGCTGGCGGATGGCAGCAAGCGCACGATTGGCGAAATCGTGAATCAGCAGCAGCCTGTCGATGTGATGACCTATAATGTCGAAACGCGGGCTTTTGAACCGAAACCGGTGATCAACTGGTTCAAAAACGGCATACCAGTCGAGCAGTTCAATATGACCGACAGCGAGATCGGCAGGCTTGAACAGGAGTATCTGACCTTCATAACATCCTATCCGGATGGCAGCGGACACCGCCGCGTCACGACGACGCCCAACCATGAGATTGCCACGCCGAACGGTTTCCAGATGGCGGAAGACATCGATCTCGGCGAGTACATCATCGGGCGCTACGATCGACTTTGTCTATCCGACGACTTGGAACAGTTGTTGATTGGTTCTGTCCTGGGGGATGCATCACTGCGAAAGGATGCTGAGCATACAGCTTATCTACGGGAAGAACATAACATCTCGCAGGAAGCCTACGTACGCTGGAAAGCGGCGGCTTTTGGCACGCTGACGCGCAGTATCTCCACAAATGCCGGGCGCAATTCTGTTGGCTTTGAGACCAGTCCGTCCACAACCCTCGCAGAATGGAAAGACAAGTTCTACGGGCACGATGGACGTTATAAGCACATCTTCCCGGAAGCGCTGGAGCGTTTGACTCCGTTCTCTCTGGCGGTTTGGTATCTTGATGATGGATCGCGCGACTATCAGGGAAACCGTCGGCGCAATGAAATCGCCACACACTCTATGACAGAAATGGAACGGCGCTTCGTGGCAGACGTCTTCGATCGCGTTTTCGGACTGCAAGCTCAGGTAAAATTGCGCCCGACTCACACTGCGATCATGTTCTATGGCGACCAGTCGGATGCTTTCGAGACCATCGTCGCGCCGTACATTCATCCCTCGATGGTACACAAGCTGCGCACTCAACGTGAAGTCGCCGGAACCGCGCTTCTAGATCTTGACTTCTCTTTCACGCATGAAGTTGGTGCCATGCCGCTGCGTGTAACGGAAATCAGACGTCGCCTTCTGAAAGGTAAGCAGGCGGTTCGCTACAACCTGCAGGTCGCAGACAATGCCAACTTCCTCGTCAGCGATGTTGTTGTGCATAACTCGCCGGAGACGCAGCCGGGTGGGCGCGCGCTCAAATTCTACGCCAGCGTCCGCCTGGATGTGCGCAAGCTGGAGTCGATCAAGGGCAGCGCCGATGAAGTCCTGGGCAGCCGCGTCCGCGTGCGCGTCACCAAGAACAAGATCGCCCCGCCGTTCCGCGAGGCGGAGTTCGACATCATGTTCCTGGAAGGCGGCATCAGCAAGTCCGGCGAAGTCCTCGACCTCGCCACCGACCTGGGCATCATCGAAAAGCGCGGCGCATTCTACCGCTACAACGATGGGCTGCTCGGTCAGGGACGCGAAAACGCCAAGGGCTATCTGCTGGAAAACCGGGGAATCCGCGACGAGATCGAGAACAAGGTCCGCGCTCACTACGGCTTGCCGGTCCTGGCGACGTAACAGGGGGGCAGGTCCACCACCGAGCGACCTCCAGGAGGACCGGTGGATAGACGGACCCATAGGTCAACACATACGTTCGCCCCTACGGCTTCTCGGTTGTAGGGGCGAACCGCCAGCTCGCCCGTTGAAAAGACACGATTCTACGCTTCAGTCGTAGAGCAGAAACGGCTGACGCGCCGCCCGCCAGGACTCGGCATCGGCTTCCCATTTCTCCAGCAGATCTTCAATCCCCGCTCCCGACTCCACCCAGGCGCGACCGTCTTCGTTCCCATACAGACGGTCGAAC
>JAEURA010000284.1 GCA_016789005.1 Anaerolineae bacterium | reverse complement strand
CGATCGACAATCCGTAACGAGTCTCCAGACGGGCATAAAGCGATTGGTTTGATAAGTCATCGTCGACCATCTGCGGGCATAATGAGTAGGGGAGGTAGGTCGTCACCAACACATTGGGAACCCCGTCGACGGATCGCAATCGGACGATCTCAATCACAGGCGTATCTGGTTGGATGCCCAGATGCCCGGCAACTTCTGGCACGGCAGGGATGACATGCTGACTCAAGACCTGTGTTACTGGGCGCAAGCCCTGTTCAATCATGTCCTGGTAGAATCCCGTCAGTTTTTGTACCAACTGCTCCCTGATTTTCCGTTCGGCTACGAAGCTGCCCTTGCCCTTGCGCCTTGTGATCAGCCCTTCATGGGTCAAGTCCTGAAGCGCCTGGCGGATGACTGTCCTGCTGACATTGAACATCTCGCAGAGTTCCGCCTCGCTCGGAAGTTGATCACCGGGCAGCCAGACCCCATCCCTGGTCCGGTTGCGGATCACATCCTTGACCTGGACGTAATAGGGGATTTGACTTCGGAAATCAATCATGATCCTGTGGCTCGCTTTTCGCGCACACCGGCCGCCAACTTGGGCGTGTGGCATGAGGGGCAGGGAACCCGAACCAGAACGGTACACGTCGGCGATTCTGCGATGTTCCGAACCCACGACAAGGCTTAGCTCACTTGGGGCGCAGCTCGGAAGCGGCTTCCTCAAGGCGAGCGAATCTTTCTGACGTCAGAGTGACATCGAAGACCTCGGCAATAACCTGAGTCCACCCATGCACGAAATACACCCACCCGTCCTCGATTGTCAGGTTGTATTGCTGCGCTCGGCGGCGCGCCTGAACCATGAAGTCCAGTTCGCCCCGGTAATTCAGCTCCCAGACCAGACCGTTCTGCGGCCAGACACCCTCATCGGTTACGGGCGAACCGGGGCGGTCCTTTCCCATTCCTGTGGCGTTGATCACCATCGACCCCGCGGGAAGATGTGCCATCAGCGCATCATTCACACGCGGATCCTCATTGAGCACATACTCGAACTCAATATCGGTATTCAACCTTGAGTGAATCGCACGCAGCTCTTCCAGCCTGCCGGGAGAACGGTTCACGGCAATAAATTTCTTCGGGCGGTCAGCGGCATCGGGCAGACCGGCGACGAAGACGCTGATGGCGACCGCCGATCCGCCGGCGCCCAGGCACAGCACATTGCCGCCAGTCCGTCCCCAATGTCCCACAGGAACGAATGCCTGCCACGACAGCCCGGATGTGATCGGGTCTTTGGCGTGCCCTCGCAGTTTGCCCTCTCGTTTGGATATGCTCGAAATCTCGCCGCAGAGTTCGGCATAGGGATCGAGATAGTCAAACCAGCTGCGGGTTGCGGACAGCAGATCAATCTTGTGCGTGGTGACAAGCGCTCCCATCGACAGAGGGTCATTCTTGATATGGCGTACAATCGCGATGTAATCCTCGTCCGGCGCATGGATCGGACAGTTGTAGCCGACGATCTGTGCCCCGATGCCGAGAATGTCCGCCCATTTGGGGAAGACCTTCATGATCGATGACTTGCCGGTGCTGACTCCGACGAAATACATCGTAGGAGAATTCTGGACTCGCAGTGCCTCTGAGGAAGCCATGAATGTAACTTGCTCCTTTCATGACCGTGACCAGTAAACGGATCCTTCGCCAATGACGAAGCAGGCTCTATCTTCATAAGACCGTGACTATTGATCGAACAAATGAGCGAATGCACTCAGCTACATCACCCTGTAGGTGCAGCGTGGTTTGCGGTTCAATGAATGGTCTGTAACAGATTTCCTGACCGCCGCAGTGTCGCGGCGCCAGCCATGATCTACAGATGCCATCCTCCGATACCGCCGGAACGCTCAAATTCGGCGGACAGCCATGCCGCGAATGTCTCCAGGTCGGGCAGACAGCGGTGTGCACCCGCAAGCCGATCCTCAGGGAGCGTTGTGGCAACGGCGATGCAGGTGAGACCGGCTGCCACCGCGCTCTGGATGCCTGCCGGCGCGTTTTCGAGAGCGATACACTGCTGGGGCAGGGCAGCGAGCGCCTGCGCTGCCTTCAGATAAGGGTCGGGTCCTGGTTTGCCATGAATGATGTCGTCTCCACCCACAACCGCCTGCACGACATCCGTGAAGCCGATGACATCCAGCACCCGCCGGGCGACCCGGTTCTCCGAGCCGGTAACTATGGCGACCGGATACCGAAGCTGCCGCAGCGTCTCGTAGAGTAGGGGCAGTCCGGGCATCGGCAAAGGACGGAACATCTGGTCATAGTAGGCGCGTTTGAGGTCGAGAATCCGCTGCCGATCTGCCGGACTGCGCGCGACATTCAGCTTTTCGAGCGTCAAGTGGACCACGCCGGGACCATTGATGCCTTCCCAAAGCAGAAACCATTCCAGCGGTGCGTCCAGACCTAATTCAGCGAATGCCTGCTTCCAGGCGCCTGCATGAAACTGCATGCTGTCCAGCAGTGTGCCATCCAGATCGAGAGCGAGGGCGCGGTGAATCGGGTCCAGCGCAGGTCGCGATGGCTCAACTGATAGTTGACCCTTTGGGTCGGTACTCATCGGTGTTTCCAGTGCGGATTGTCGACGACAAGAGGCGCACCATTGCTTTCCACAATCAGCTTGCGAAAACCCTGCTGCTCAATCGTTCCGTAGTTATGTCCGGCATTGCCAGGATAGGCAAAGAAGAAGACCAGGTCCTGCGTCAGGCTGGTGTTGACTGAACGATGCGCCCAGCGCGGCAGGACATAAAGTACCTGCCCAGGGCAGAATTCCTGTACGCTCCAATCGCCTTCGGGTGTTTCCATCACCATCATGCCCTGCCCGCTCAGACAGTAGTAGACTTCGCCAGTTTCGAGCACCTGGTGGAAGTGACCCTTGGTCATGAAGTATTCATTACCCACTTTGCCCGGGTGGATGACAGAGACCCCCTGCAAGAGTTCTCCAGCGACTTCCGGACGTTTGATTTCGTAGACCTCGTAATGAACCGGATCGCCCTGGGAGAGCAGCGCCTCGTAGGCGGCATGATCCCGATACATCCCTCTCATGGAGGAAAGACGCCGCACAAGATGGTTGTCGTATTCCGATGGAATGCCGCCCTGCTTGGGCAGTTCAAAGGTGAACGGTTGGTTATGCATGTCAGTCCCCGTATCGAGGGTTAATCATCGTTAGAAATCGAAGCCTACGGCTGCAAAACGACCTTGAGTGACTTCCGATCTTCCGCCATCGCAAATGCCTGCACGGCGTCGCGAAGCGGGTAGCGAGCGCTGACCAGCGGTGACAGATCGATGCGCCCGGAATTGACAATCGCTGCGGCTTGCCGGCAGTCATTCGTGCTGCAAGCGGTCGTACCCGTAACGATCAGTTCCTTGTAGTGGATAACGTTCGAGTCCACGTTGATGGTCGGACGATCTTTGGGCAGACCCCCGAAGAAATTGATGCGTCCGCCGATTGCTGCGATCTGGACTGCCGACTCCTGCGCTTTGTGTGCCGGCGCAGCTACGATCACCACATCCGCGCCTTCCCCTCGGCTGACCTTGTTCACGACCTCATGGAGTTCTTCTGGGGCAGCTGCCAGGTCTGCGCCGAAATGCTGTGTCTGCGCGCGCCGTTCAGGAATCATCTCGCTGGCGATCACACAGCTGGCGCCGCGCAGGCGCGCCAGCTGCATGTGCATCACACCGATAGGTCCCGCGCCTACCACGACGACGATGTCACCTACCTGTACGCCGACCGCGTTCTGACCGCGCAGCACGCAGGCAAAGGGTTCGACCAGGGCAGCTGCTGCCGGGTCAATCCCCGGATCCAGCGGCATGACGTTGCCCTGCAAAATCGCGGCTGAAGGGATGCGCAGGTATTCAGCAAAGGCACCATCGATGGTGATCCCAATCGCATCATAGTTGGCACACAGGTTGTTATTGCCGGAAACGCATTGGCGGCAGTTGCCGCAGCCCATGTTGGGAGCGACAAATACGCGCTGCCCAACACTCAGCCCCCTGACCTGTGCGCCAACCGCCGCAATGTCCCCGACGACCTCATGACCGGGAATGCGGACAGTTCCCGACGGGTACTTGCGGTGCCCGCCGTGCAGGATGCGCAGGTCAGTGCCGCAGATGCTGCTGTTCACCACTTTGACGAGGATCTCTTCGGCGCTGATCGCAGGCAGCGGAACGGCTTCGACGCGCAGATCATCCGGTCCATGATAGACGGCGGCGAGCATCGTTTCGTTCACGGCGTTACCCCCTCATCCAGGACCTCGCGCACATGAACCGGGCGGGCTTCCAGGAACGACCGGGTCCCAGCCAGAACTCCCGCAACTGCCCACCTGCCGTCCAATCCGCCCACTTTCGGAGGCGTACCGGTCTGGATACAGTGGACGAAGTGTTCCATCTCCCGGATGTAGCCCCAGGCGAAGCGTTCGGGCCAGGTGCGATAGATCGGGGAAATGAGACCCTGGTCTCGGTTGGTGCAGACCACCACCTGCTGCCCCTGCATGTCACCGATCTGCATGATGCCGCGTTCGCCGACAATTTCGACACGGGCGTCGTAGCCATAATCGCATGGACATATGCCGGAGATACTGCCCAGCCCGCCGTTCTCAAAACGAATGTTCACCAGAACGTTGTCGTAGAAGTTCTCGGTTTGTACGCCGCGCGCTGCGCCCTTGAAGTTAGCCACTTCGACGTAAACGCGATCCGGGTTGGATCCCATCAGCCAGCGTGTGCAGTCCCAGTCATGGCTGTTGACCTCCGCCAGCATGCCATTGGAGGTGCTCAGATCACGCGCCCAGGGGGGCGGAAGCCCCGGTCCGTGCGTCAGCGATTTGACCAGCATCGGCTGACCGATTTCGCCGGCGTTGATGCGTTCTGCGGCGGCGACGAATTCCGGCGAAAATCGCCGCATGAACCCGAGCTGCAGGATGACGCCGTTTTTCGCGGCGGCGGCGATCATCAGGTCGCATTCCTGCAGGCTGAGCGCCATCGGTTTTTCGGTAAAAACGTGCTTGCCCGCTTCCGCCGCCATCACCGCCAGGCTCTTGTGCGTGAAGGTCGGCGTCGTGATGACCACCGCGTCGAATTCGAGTTTGTCCAGCGCCGCTTCGAGCGATGCGAACTGCGACTCAATGCCGTACATCCTGCCGGTTTCGTCCCGCGTCTCAGGCACCGTATCCACCAGACCAACCAGTTGCCCGTTGGGAACATGATGGACGAGGGAGTTGGCATGGACGCGGCCGGCGCGTCCGGCTCCGATAAGAACAATTCGCACAGGTGATGGCATGGTGGCTCCCAGGTGAGCTAGTGAGAGGAAACGAAGTTCTGGCTTAGGCTTTCCTGCCAGTGCCGGTACTGGCTGGAAAGCGGCTGGTACAGCGCAACCTGTTCAGGGTCCGGCTGCAACGGGTCGCCGCGCCGCTCGCTGGTCTCAATCGCGGTCTCCGCCAGGTTGCTGAAGAGTCCGACGGCGTACCCGGCGATCAACGCGCTTCCCCAGGTGGCAAATTCTGATCGCTGAAGCGGCTGATAGGGCACGTTCAACACATTCGCCTTGATCTGATTCCAGACCGGACTGCGCGCCCCTCCACCGATGACCCGCGCTTCAATCAGATTGAGCGGGGGGATCAGCCCGCGCAGAATGTGCAGATAGTAGGCATATTCGAAAGCCACACTTTCCAGGACCGCACGGAAGAAGTGCGCCTGGGTGTGGGTCCAGGAAAAACCGATCCATGCGCCGCGCATGGACGGCTCTGCCGGGCAGATGCGCCCGCCGAGGTGTGGCGAGAAAAACAACCCATCTGCACCGGGTGGAATGCTTTCGGCGGCGGCGGTCATCTCGTCATACAGATCGCCCGCTGAAGGCTGACTCTCGCCGTGTAGGCTGTTGTAGAACTTGTCGCGGAACCAGCGCAGTGCCAGCCCACCACCTGCGATGTAGGCGAGAGGATTCCAGAGACCAGGGATGACGGATCGCATGATCAGCAGTGCGCGGTTCGCTTCATCCGGCGTGTACTGGTTGGTACACCCTGCCAGCACTGCCGCAGTACCGGCAGTGTCGAGCAGCATGCCAGACCGCACCACGCCGGCACCCAGAGCGCCGGCGGCAGTGTCTCCGGCTCCAGCCGCGATCGGTGTGCCCGCTGCCAGCCCGAAGTCTCTGGCGGAAGAGTCGCTCACTTCGCCGACAAGGGTCCAGGGAGAAACGATTCGGGGCAGTTTCTCCTGGTTGACACCCAGCAGGCGGCACAGCTCTGGCGACCAGGTTCCAGCCTGGGCATCGCTAAGGGCAGAGAAGTGGATGAAGGTGTAGTCAATGAAAGCATCCTCACCGCGCAGACCCGCCATGCGCCCAGCCACGTAGCCGGCAGGCATCAGGAACTTGGCGACACGCGCGTATTCCTCTGGACGTTCATGCTGCCACCACAGAATTTTCGGACCATGATCGCAGGTGGGTGGGCATCCGGACAGCCGGGTGATCAGCCCCCCAGCTTCCCGACTGAGCTGCTCAATGTATGGCTGGCAGCGCATATCCAGCCAGGAATCGAAACGAGTGGCTGCCTGGAATTGATCGCTGACTGAACCAACCCCAGCCATCTGGCTGTCAAAGGCGATGGCGGCAACTTCGCGAGGGTCAATGCCACTGGACTGAATACTCTGGCGGACGGTTTGAGCGGCAGAGCTGTAGAAATCGTCATTCTCCTGTTCGACGACGCCCGGTTTAGGGTGATAAAGGGGGACTTCAACGCTGGCTTCGGCAACCAGATTGCCATCAGGCGTGTAAATCGCTGCCTTGGTGCTGCTTGTGCCCAGGTCTACACCGATCAAATAACGTTTCATAGGTCCTCAGTAGTACTCAGTTTCAAACAAGGGCGTAATATCACATTCGAGACAAACCTATGCTCTTGTCGTTACAGGATAACAGAGACTATATCGATTTGAGCCAACCTTGTCAAATGCTTTAGGGCGCTGCTGCGATTGAAAGGGACTGCCTGCACAGACCAGGACGGTTCGCAGGTGTGGGCGATGCTCATCGCTCATCGGCAATGCATTGACGCCGCCCCATCCCGCGTTATAATCGGAACAGCTTGTCATCACAAGATGACACCATGTCTGGAATAACATGATATCACGTAGATTCTTCGAACCTTGTTTTCATCAGATAACAGTTGTGCTCTTTCACGCATTCGACCCCAACCGAACATCAGGAGGTTGATGCCGCGTCGCACACCCGATGCGGACTGAGTTCACATCGCCCAACGCACCGAAAGGAAGGAGACCTCACCCATGTCAGCTCGGAGTATTCCGGCGGATGCCCCAGGCGCATCCTGGCTCAGGAGCGCCTTCACCCGCAACCGCCTGCTTGAACTTCTGCCGTTCATTCTGCTGACCATCGTCCTGATCCTGTTGGCGCTGTTCGTGCCGAACTTCTTCAACTCGCGCAACATCATCAATATCTTCGTGCAGGCATCCACGCTGGGTCTGATGGCTATCGGGATGACTGCTGTGATGATCAGCGGCGGCATCGACTTGTCCATCCCTTCGGTCATGGCGCTCAGCGCCATCGTCGGCGCGATGAATCTGCGTGACGGCGGCAGCGTGCTGGGCAGCAGCCTGCTGATGCTGCTGGTGGGCAGTCTGGCAGGCTGCATCAATGGTTTCGCGGTGGCTTACCTGAAGATGATCCCCTTCGTGGTCACTCTGGCGATGATGACTATCGCCACCGGGACCTCGATCTGGATCACCAACTCGGTCAGCGTCCCGGTCGTCTCCGAGGAGCTTTTTAGCCTCGTGCTGGATCGCACACTGGGGATCCCCCGTCCGATCATCATTATGGCAGCCATGGCGCTCATCGCCACCCTCCTGATCCGCCGCAGTGTGTTCGGGCGCTGGTTGTATGCTGTCGGCATCAACGTCAAAGCCGCCCGCGTCTCCCGCATCCCGGCGACGCGCGTCGTTTTCGGCGCCTACGTGGTTTCCGGGTTCTTCGCCGGGCTGACGGCGATCATCCTTTCGGCGCGGCTCGGCGCTGCTTCAGCCAACATGGGCAATGATGGCGTGGTCCTGGACATCGTCAGTTCGGCGGTGGTCGGCGGCGTCAGCATCTATGGCGGCGTTGGCGGTCCGTTAGGTGCGGTACTGGGGGCGATCTTCATCACCGTGATCAGCAACAGCATGAACATGATGCAGGTCTCCTTCTTCACCAGCCTGATGATCAAGGGTGTGGTCATCATCGCCTTTGTCTTCTTTGACTCCTTGAAGAAACGCTAGGACAGTATCATGGTCAACCCCTACCTCACCATGCAGGGGATCACCAAGCGGTTCCCCGGCGTCACTGCTCTTCAGGATGTGTCCTTTCAGGCTTATCCCGGCGAAGCGATGGCGCTCATCGGCGCCAACGGCGCCGGCAAAAGTACGCTCATGAATGTCCTGGGCGGTGTCATCCGCGCCGACAGCGGCGAAATTCAGATCGACGGGGCGCGCGTTGAGATCGACTCTCCCCTCTCAGCCACAGCCAATGGAATCGCCTTCGTGCATCAGGAAATGGCGATGCTCCCGACGATGACCGTCGCCGAGAATCTGCACATCAGCCAGTTCCCGACGCGCGGTGGGCTGATCAACACCAGCGAGACGGACCGCCGCAGCGCGGAAGTTCTGAGGCGCATGGGCTGTCAGTTCACGCCGGATACACGAGTGCAGTTCCTCAGCACCGGTGACCGCCAGATGGTGGAAATCGCTCGCGCCCTGCTCACCCATCCCCGCATTGTCATCTTTGACGAACCCACCTCATCGCTGACCAGCCGCGAGAAAGCCCGCCTCTTCGAGGTGATCCGATCGCTCAAGACCGAAGGCGTCACCATCATTTACATCACCCACTTCCTGGATGAAGTCTTCCAGATTTGCGAGCGGGCAACGGTGCTGCGCGGTGGGGAAACGGTCGGTTCTGGGATGCTCAAGGACCTTACGCCCAATGCTATCGTCCAGATGATGATCGGCGACATCGGCATTGAGGTCCACCGGAAGCGCGAAACAGCCGCGACGGCTGAGCCGATCCTGGGTGTCAGCAGCTTGAGCCGGAAGGGCGCTCTGCGCGATGTCAGCTTTACCCTGCACAAGGGCGAAGTTCTCGGACTGTGGGGATTGCTCGGATCAGGCCGCACCGAGGTCGCCCGTGCTGTAATCGGACTCGATCCCATCGACAGTGGGCAGGTCGAAGTGCGGACAGACGGCGCCGGGATGCGTCCCATTAAGCCGGGGCAGGCGCAGCGCTGGATCGGCATGATTACCGAAGACCGCCGCAGCGAAGGGCTGCTGCTGTCGATGTCGGTCAAAAACAACATGTCGCTTGCCAATCTGCGCGGGCTGGCGAACCGCTGGCTGCTGGTGCGCGGCGACGAAGAGACCCGCCAGGCGCAGGAATTCGTGGATCGCCTCAACATCATCATCTCCAGTCTGCGCCAGCCGGTCGGCACTCTGAGCGGCGGTAACCAGCAGAAGGTCGTTGTCGGGCGCTGGCTTCAGGTTAGTCCGCCGATCATCATCATGGATGAACCGACGCGCGGCTTGGATGTGGGCGCGAAAGCCGAAATCCGCAACATCATCCTGGAACTTGCCGAAGCCGGCAAAGGCGTTCTGGTCATCTCCTCTGAACTGGAAGAGATGATGGCTCTGTGCCATCGCTACCTGGTAATGAACCGGGGACAGATCGTCCGCGAACTGCCGGGGACGGCTAGCCGCAATGAACTCATGGCTGCCGCTGCCGGCGTGGACTTCATGGAGGACCGCTAACATGCTGCCAGTGAGATCATCGTCCGAGTCATCCTGGGCCCGCACACGCCAGTTCCTCCTGAGTCACGGATTCGAGATCGTCCTGGTCCTGGTGGTGCTGTTCTATACAGTCTCCGCGCCGCGCTTCCTGACGGCGACCAACATCATCGGGCTGCTCCACGCCGCCGCCCCCTTGATGGCAATCGCCGCCGGTCTGACCCTGGTCGTGATGATGGGCAAACTCGACATCTCGGTCGGCTCGACCGCCTTCCTGACCACCTCGGTCGGCACCCTCCTGATGGTGCGGCAGGGGGTCGATCCGCTGCTGACGCTGCTGATCGTCCTCGCACTGGGAGCGCTGATCGGCGCGCTCAACGGCTTCATCGTCGTCGTGCTGCGCATCAACCCGCTGATCACCACGCTGGGCACGATGATCGGCTTGCGCGGGATCGGCTTGGAACTCACCAAATCAACCAACATCTCGCTGCCTGAAGATGTCCGCCGCCTGGGAAACGCCACCATCGGACCGATCTTCGTCGATATCCTGATCGCGCTGGCGATCATGGCGATCATTCATCTGATCCACCGCCGCACGGCTTTCGGGCGGCAGATCATGGCTATCGGCAACGATGCTGATACTGCCGCCCGCTTGGGAGTGCGCGTGCCGCGCGTGACCTTCCTTGCCTTCGTGCTGTGCGGGCTGCTTGCCGCCATCGGTGGCGTGCTGACTGTCGTGCAGGTCGGCGCCGTCTCCGGTTCGATTGGCAGCGGACTCGAATTCACCGCTGTTTCGGTGATCGTCATCGGCGGCATCAGTCTGTTCGGGGGTGAGGGCAGCATCCTTCCAGGGGCGCTGCGCGGCGTCCTCATGCTGGAGATCATCCGCAATGGGCTGAACCATCTGGGGGCGGATCCGTATGCCTACCGCTTCGTCAACGGCGCGATCATCTTCATCGCCATGTATGCCGACTCGCTGCGCGCACAGGTCCCGGTGGAAACGCATGCCTTCGAGTCAGAAGAAGTGTCCGCCCAGCCTCGAACGCAGTCCCCGTGAGCATGGTCCAGATGACGCGCGCAATCTGTCTCACGCTGCAAGCGAAAGGAGCCGACCGACAAACGATTAACTGAGTGTCCGAAATCGTGCCACCTGAATGCTCGTCGGAGAGTACGCATTGTATGGAGACGAAAAAATGAAACGCACTTCGCTGATTTTGCTGGTATTCGCTTTAGTCCTGCTCGGCACCACGGTGCTGGCTCAGGAACCGATGAATTACAAGATCGGTCTCTCCTGGAACCGCTATGATGTGACGCTCGTCAATGCCTGGGAAACCTACATGCAGTCTGAGAGCGTCCGCCAGGGCGAAGAGGTCGGAGTCAATGTCGAGTGGATCATCACCGCTGCCGATGGCGATCCGGCGCGCCAGGCTGCCAACATCGAGGACATG
>JAEURA010000283.1 GCA_016789005.1 Anaerolineae bacterium | reverse complement strand
AGGGTTCAAGGAGTGGGCGGCGTTCGCGCCGGTCAGCCGACCGGAGGAGCGCAGCCAACGAGGGTGGTACCGCGGAAGCTGAACGCTTTCGTCCCTTGGCAAAAATCAGCCGGGGCGAAGGCGTTTTTTGTTGTCGTCTGTGAGGGTGAGGATCGCATATGCTGGAACAGCTTGAAACCATGCTTCAGGAAGCGGTGGCGGAACTGAATGCCGTCACGACATCGGACGCGCTGCGCGAGTGGGAGCTGAAGACGCTCGGCAAGAACGGCGCGGTCACCCGAATGATGCGGGGCGTGGGCAGCCTGCCCGCCGAGCAGCGCGCGGCGTTCGGCAAGCGCGCCAACGAGGTCAAGGCGGCGCTCACCGAAGGTTATGCTGAGCGCGAACAGCTGATCAAGGCGCAGGAACTGGCGCGCGACCTGGAGTCGGGGCAGATCGACGTGACCCTGCCCGGTCGCCCGGCGTCGCTCGGCGGGCTGCATCCTTCCACGCAGACGCTCCGCCGCTACCGCGAAATCTGGGCGGAGATGGGCTTTCAGGTCTATCGCAGCCGCGAGGTGGAAGACGACGACACCAATTTCACCCTGCTGAACATGCCGCCGCATCACCCGGCGCGCGACATGCAGGACACGTTCTACACCACCACGCCGAATGTCATCCTGCGCACCCACACCTCGCCGGGACAGATTCGCGCCATGCGCGAGTTCGGCAAAGGCGGTACGGAGCCGATCCGCATCATCCTGCCGGGCATGTGCTACCGCTTCGAGCAGATCACCACCCGCAGCGAGATTCAGTTCCATCAGGTCGAGGGGCTGGCGGTCGGTCGCGGCATCCGCATGACCGACCTCAAGGGGACGATTGCCGAATTCGCCCGGCGCATGTACGGCGACAAGGCGCAGGTGCGCTTCCGCGCCAGCTACTTCCCCTTCACCGAGCCGAGCATCGAGGTCGATGTCGAGTGTTTCCTGTGCGGCGGCAAGGGCTGCCGTGTGTGCAAGTATGCCGGCTGGCTGGAGATCTCCGGGGCGGGCATGGTCCACCCGACGGTGCTGCGCAACGGCGGCTATGACCCGGCGGAATGGAGCGGGTTCGCCTTCGGCATGGGACCTGAACGGGTGACCATGCTGCTGCACGACATCAATGACATTCGCTATTTCTGGTCCAACGACCTGCGTTTCCTGGAGCAGTTCTGATGCTCGTACCTGTTTCGTGGTTGAAAGCCTTCGTAGACATCGACATTCCGGCGGAACTGCTGGCGGAAAAACTGACGCTGGCGGGGCTGGAAGTCGCCAAGCTGCACTATTACGGCGTGCCGCAGACGCAGCCCGCCCACATTCACGTCAGTTTCCAGGCGGATATCCGCTATCCTGTCAGCGATCATCTCGTCTGGGATCGCGACAAGATCGTGCTGGGGGCGATCCGCGAAGTCAAGCCGCATCCCAACGCCGACCGGCTGGTGATCGCGATGGTCGATCACGGCGCGGCAGAGCTGGAGGTGACCGTCACCGGCGCGCCGAACCTCTACCCCTACAAGGGTAAGGGAGAACTGCCCTCGCCGCTGTGGACAGCGTTCGCCCGCGAAGGCGCGGAAGTCTGGGACGGACACAGCGAAACCAAACAGCGGATGATCCTCAAGGAGAAAGCGCTGCGCGGCATCCCCAACCGCTGCATGGTCTGTTCCGAATACGAACTCGGCTTGAGCGAGGAACACGAGGGCGTCATCCTCCTGCACGACGATCCCGGTTTCGCGCCGGGCACACCGCTTCAGGATGTGATGGGCGATGTCGTGCTGGAGATTGAATTCACGCCCAACCTCGCCCGCGCCATCAGCATCTACGGCGTGGCGCGTGAGGCGGCAGCGCTGCTGGATAAGCCGCTGCGTTCGCCGTCATACGAGGTGGTCATGGAAGGCGCGCCCATCGCCGGCACGGTCGCTATCGACATCCGCGAGCCGGAGCTGAACCCGCGCTTCACGCTGGCGCTGCTGCGCGGCTGCCAGATCAAGCCGTCACCGGAATGGATGCAGCGCCGGCTGAAGCTCGCCGGGCAGCGCCCGATCAACAACATCGTCGATGTCACCAACTACGTCAATTTCGAGATCGGGCAGCCCCTGCACGCTTTCGACTACGACAAGCTGGCGGCGCGCGCCGGCGGCGCAGCCCCGACGATCATCACCCGCCTGCCGAACCCCGGCGAGGCGCTGGCGACGCTGGATGAGGTCAGCCGCACGCTCGACGCGCACAACATCCTGGTCTGCGACACTGCCGGCGCGCTCTCCATCGGCGGCATCATCGGCGGCGCGGAGACGGAGATCGACGACGCGACGACCAACGTCCTGCTGGAAGCGGCGGCGTGGAACTTCATCAACATCCGCCGCAGCATGTCATCGCAAAAAGTCCACACCGACGCCGGCTACCGCTTCAGCCGGGGCGTCCATCCTTCCAGGGCGATCCTGGGCGTGCAGCGCGGCATCGAGCTGATGCGCCAGACGGGCGGCGGCGCGGTGGCGCAGGGGATCATCGACGAATATCCACTGCCGCCCCAGACGGTGGTGG
>JAEURA010000320.1 GCA_016789005.1 Anaerolineae bacterium | reverse complement strand
ATCGCCGATACCTGGGAAACCAAATACGAAAATGCGACTGCCGATGGAAGGAGCCGCACCCGCCATTTCGATGACCGGTAGATTGAGGCTGTTGGGATCGATCCTCGCGCCGTCGGCGTCGCGGTCAATCTGCAAGATCGCCAGATCCAGCTCATCATGCACCAGCGTAGGAGTGGCGAAGTAGCGAAGTACCGGCTGTTCGCCGATGTCTTCGATCATCAGTACGGCGAAGTCTTCGCCGCCCTCGACCACGTGCCGATTCGTGTAAATCTGCCCGTTCGGGGTCATAATCGTGCCCGATCCCGTGCTGACAACCTCATCATCGACGAGATTGAGCACGAGTACGACGCTGTGCGAAATCCTGTCAATCTCTGGTTGAGAGAGAGAGTCGCCTTGAGCCAGAATCAAGCCTGGCGCAGCGAGCAGCAGTCCAATGAGGAACCACAATACTTTACGCATGATGTCTCCAGCGAAAGGTCAATTCTGGCGCATATGCTCATTATTATCACCAATATTCGTGCGCCGCAATGCAGGTAGAGGTTAAATAGAGAAACTCATCCGCTCGAGTGAGGATGGATTGGAGCAAATTCTGATGCGGGCTTACTACGACGACTCGTATGCGACGACTTTCACAGCGCGCGTCCTGGAACGCCTGGAGGTTGAGGGTCGCCCTGCGGTCGTGCTGGACAGGACCTTTTTCTATCCAACCGGCGGGGGACAGCCGAACGATCTCGGCACGATCAGCGGTTGTGAGGTGATCGACGTGCAGTCGCGCAAGGCGGATAACGCCGTCCTTCATGTTCTGGTTCAGTCACCGGGTGCGGATGAAGCCGAATGCCAAGTCGATTGGCGGCGGCGCTTCGATCATATGCAGCATCATACCGGGCAGCATGTGCTTTCACAGGCGTTCGTTCTGGTTGCAGCAGCGAATACTGTAGGGTTTCATCTCAGTCCGGACAGCGTCACTATCGACCTTGACCGCCCCGATCTGAATGAGGGTGAGATCGAGCGCGCGGAAGATGAGGCAAACAGGATCGTCTTCGAGGATCGCAGCATCCTGACACGGCTTGTCGAACCGGATCAGGCGGAGGGTGTGAGGATGCGGCGCGTTCCAGAGGCACGAGCAACTGGCGGGCTGCGGGTTGTGGAGATTCAGGATTTCGACCTGACGGCGTGCGGCGGAACGCATGTAGCGCGCACCGGCGAGATCGGCATCATCAAGATCGTCAGAGTCGAAAAGCGAGGCGATAAGCTGCGGGTTGAGTTCCGCTGTGGCGGACGGGCGCTGCGCGATTACCGCGAACGGACGCGCGTCACCAATCTGCTCGCGGCTGACCTGACCTGTCCACTGGCGGAAATGCCAGAGGCTGTCGCCCGGCTGCGCAGCGAGTCGAAGGACAGTCAGCGCAGACTAAAAGCTGTCCAATCGGAACTGCTGGCGGCTGAAAGCCTGTCTCTGCTCATGAATGCTGAAGTCGTTGATCAGGTTCGGTGGGTCGTCGCCGTCTTTGCCGATCGGGATGTTGGCGCACTCCGCGCCTTGGCATCCAGACTCGTGCAGGAGCCGGGCGTTGCTGCACTGCTGGGCAGTGCCGGTGAGCGCTCAGCACTCGTTCTGGCGCGGAGCGCTGACCTGCCAATCGACATGGCGCAGGCGTTTCGGGCGGCAGCGGACGGGGGTTTGTGGCTGCGGGGAGGTGGGCAGAGTGCGCTGGCGCAGGGTGGGGGTGGAGCCTGCACACGAGAAGAGATGTCGCAGGCGCTTGCTGCTGCGCGTAACGCTTCGTCGCTCTGAGTCCCAGAAGTGAAGGAGGAGACACCCGTTTGGTGTCTCCTCCCGAAATTACGTCACGGCAGATGCTTAGATGTTTAGCAGCTGGGAACGCCGAACGGAGGAATGAGGATGACCTCGCCAGCGAAAATCAGGTCGGGGTTAGCGATGCGCGCCACCTGGGTGATTCCCTTGATAGTCGTGCCAAAGGCGTAGGCAATGCCGGACAGCGTATCACCATAGCGGATGCCCTGGTCGCTGCTGGCGCACGGAACGCCGACGCCGGTGACCGGGTTCGGGACGACGCTGCTCAAGCTGAGGTCCACGCACAGATAGGTTCCCCAATAGATCAGGTTGCTGTTGCTGATGTTGTTCCAGGACGCCAGATCGGCAACGCTGACGCCATAGAGGCGGGCGACATCAGTGAGAGTGTCGTCGTAGCGAATCAGATAGGCTTCCCAGTTCGGTCCCTTGGCGGCGCAGTCGCTGGCGGTGCTGGCGCTGGTC
This sequence comes from Anaerolineae bacterium, assembly GCA_016789005.1. Lineage (GTDB taxonomy): Bacteria > Chloroflexota > Anaerolineae > Aggregatilineales > Phototrophicaceae > Flexifilum. The sequence goes on along the minus strand of JAEURA010000320.1, from coordinate 23,808 downwards.
GGAAGGGCAGCAAGTGCGCTGACCAGCACAAGCATCACGACAAGCGCGACCGAGATAACACGCATCATGGTTCGATTGCGAGAAGGCGTAAAGGTGATCATGTGTCTGCTTCTTTCCTTTGATAATGAACCCGACTTGAATGATCCCGGATACTGTATACCACTTCCTCCAAACACGCGAACCTTGTGAAGTCGCTGGTTGCGCGGATCGAAGGCTGGCGGTTATCCCGGTATGATCAGCGACTGACCGATGTAGATCAGGTCATAGTTGTAGATGTTGTTGGCGGCGGCAATGGCGTACATGGTGGTGGCGTACCGCTCTGCCAGGCGTGACAGGCTGTCACCTGCGACAACGACATGTGTGCGATAGTTCGTGCCAGTCGTATTCTCGCCTGGATACGATGGCGCATAGGGTACGAATACGCTGCCATCCGCCAGGGAGAGGCTGCGAACGGGCACGGTCCCTGTCAATGCGGTGGCTTCGACCCAGCCGACAGCGCCGTTAGAACGACGTACCTGCGCCCAGGTGGAGTTGTAGTTCCGTCCCAGCAGGACAACTGTCTCGTTGAGCGGAATTGTGCCGATCACGGCGTTGTCGGTGCTTGGACCGTTGCGCAGATTGGCGTTGAGCGCTCCGGTTACGCGAGCAGTCGGCGTGACGGTTGGCGCAACCGGCACATCGCTGACCGGCAGGCTGTTGGTGTTGTACTGGGTGAAGAGATAGTTGACGTTGACCCAGCCGTTGACGCCATTGGTCAGCTGGATGAGGATCCAGTTCCCTTCGCTGTTTCGGGCGACCATCTGCACGCCAAAGCCGAAGGGTAGGGTGGCGATAGAGCCGTAACCCATGCCCGGTCCTGTGCGCACATTGAGGTTGCCAGTGTTCACAGACGCGACGGCATCCTGCGCCAGCGTCGGAACCGCGAGCACAAAAACAACGAGGAGTGTTACCGCAAGTTGTATGAACCGTCGCATCATTGCTGTCCCCTAACCTAAGTACGGATCATTGGAGAGAATTATACTCGTCATTGCCAGAACGCAAAACTAGTCCAGAGCGAGGACTACTCCCTCAGAATCATAGTAACCCTCGTCGTCAACCTGGAGGATCCCATCACAAGTTTCAAACAAACAGTTCCACAGCGGGTCGATCTGGTCGTAGGAGGCATGCCCTTCCTCTGTGAGCTGGAGCGCCACCATGAGTCGCACTTCACCCAGCCGGGCGACAACGCGATCCCCGGATTCGTCAATGCCTTCAAGCATTTCAATCAGGTCGATGATATCTTCGTCGAAGACTTGCTCGCCTGGGCGATTGATCTCGATGTCCGCAACCACCGACGACCCATAAAGCAGTTCTCCCGCGTTCGGCGCAGCAGCTTCGACTCTGATCGAAAACTGATTGTCGCTGCGACGAAACAGCGACTCCAGTGTGGTGAGCGTCAGATCGCAGTCCTGGGTGGCAAGAAAACGAAAGAAATCTCCCATGCAGTCCCCTTCACTGCACGAGAACACACCCCCGTGTGTGTCACGTGCAACAATTCACTTGCCGGTTCCCTGTTGTCCAACAAGCCTTATATAATCGTCGTCTGATCACTCAAAAATAGCAAGTTACCTGGTGAATGGTCCATGTCGTACCGACTTGATCTCAAGACAGGCTATCCGTCTACCACCATCGCTCCGCTGGATCGGTTGAGCGCCATTGCATCTGAAGTCATCGCATCCGGACGCGGGTTTCAGTACGGCGGCGATCTGCGAGGGCATGAGGGAGCGAGAGCGCAGATCGCCCGTTACCTGACCGAAGTGATGCATATGCCGGCAGAGTCATCTCATCTCATGCTGACGACCGGAGCGCTCACTGCCATCGACATCGTCTGCCGGACTCTCACAGAGCCAGGCGACCTGGTTGTGGTCGAGGACCCTACATTCTTCTTTGCGGTCGATTTGCTGCGGATGAGCCGGGCGCAGGTTGTCGGCGTTCCAATGCTGGCGGATGGATTGGATCTCGATGCCCTTGACCGGCTAATCGCGGCAAATCCCGGACGGGTGAAGCTCGTCTATACTATCCCGTCGTTCCAGAACCCCACCGGCTATACCATGTCCGATGCCAAGCGCGCCGGGCTGGCGAAGATGGCGCTGGAACACGATTTCTACATCCTCGAAGATGCGACCTACGAACCGCTGTACTTCAGCACGCCGCCACCGCCGCCGCTCAAGACTTATGACGCAGGGCAGGGAAGAGTCATCGTCGTCGCCTCGATGTCGAAGGTTCTGATGCCTTCCCTTCGTCTGGGCTGGATATGGGCAAACCCGGCGCAGATGAACGCTTTTCTGCGCTACAAGTCAGATGCCGCGTCCAGCCGCCTGACCGCAGAAATTCTGACCGATTTCATGAGTGATGGTCATTTCATGGATCAGGTAACGCGAGTGCGCGAAGTCTATGCCCGAAAACATGATGCGCTTGTGGCGACCCTGCGGGCGAATGCACCGGAATGGCTGTCCTGGCATGCGCCAGGTGGCGGGTTCTTCATCTGGGCGACGCTGCCCAAAACGATGACGGCACAGGCTGTCATCGAACGGGCGCATGAGCGCGAGGTGGATGTGTTCTCCGGGCGCGCTAGCTACGTTAGCCCGCTGGATGACCGTTCACTGCGTCTGTGCTTCGCCCTCCTCGATGAATCCGCGCTGTGCGAGGCGGGGCAAACGCTTTGTGAAGTTATCACGGAAATCGGGTCAAAGAGCTTGGGCACGCAGCCGGGCGAAACCCGCCGGCAGCGGCGTGGACCGCGCTGCGAGGGATGACGACACCACCCCTCGCAGCGATTTACTGATTCTGCTATGGTGCGACGTCGACGTTTTCAGTCGGCTCGCCTGCCCGCGCCGGACTAGGGCGAAGACGAAGCACGATGATGCCCAACGGCGGCAGAGTCAGGCTTAGGCTCTGCTGGAAGCGTCCCCAGGGGATCGTCTCCGTCGTGATCGAACCGCCGTTGCCGACATCACCGCCGCCGTAAACGTGCGCGTCGCTGTTCAGGAGTTCATCGTAGACGCCCGCGTCAGGCACGCCAACGCGATAGTACATGCGCGGGACAGGAGTACAGTTCGCGGCGATGACGAGATAGTCGTCATGATCTTCAGCAAAGCGCATCCAGGTGTATACGTTTTGTTCAACATCATTGGCGTTGATCCATTCAAAGCCGTGCCCATCGAAATCCTGTTCGAATAGGGCAGGCTGTTCCCGATAGACGCGGTTGAGGTCGCGAATCCAGGATTGAACACCGGAGTGAGTCGGATACACCGTCAGATTCCATTCCAGCTGTTTGGCTTCGCCCCATTCTTCCCACTGTCCGAATTCATGCCCCATGAAGTTGAGCTTTTTGCCCGGCATGCCGTACTGCATGCCGTACAGCAGCCTGAGCGAAGCGAACTTCTGCCACCAGTCTCCCGGCATTTTGGTCAGGAGCGAGCCTTTGAGGTGTACCACTTCATCATGTGAGAGCGCCAGCACGAAATTCTCGCTGAAGGCGTAGACGATCAGGAAGGTGATGAGGTTGTGGTGGTAGCGGCGGAAAATCGGATTGAGTTTGAAGTAGTCGAGCGTGTCGTGCATCCAGCCCATGTTCCACTTGAACGTGAAACCCAAGCCGCCGACATACGTCGGACGGGAGACCATGGGCCAGGATGTGGATTCCTCCGCGATAGTGACTGCGCCGGGCGCTTCCCGGTGGACCAGCGTATTGAATTCGCGAAGGAATGCGATAGCTTCCAGATTCTCGTTGCTTCCGTACTGATTCGGAACCCACTGACCGGCTTTGCGCGAATAGTCAAGATACAGCATCGAGGCGACAGCGTCGACACGCAGCCCATCAATATGATAGTAACGCAGCCAGAACAGGGCGTTTGCCAGTAGGAAATTGCGTACCTCATTGCGCCCGTAGTTGAAAATGTACGTGCCCCAGTCCGGGTGTTCACCCAGGCGTGGATCCTCGTGTGAATAAAGATGCGTGCCATCGAAGTAGCTGAGCGCGTAGCCGTCTTTGGGGAAGTGCGCGGGCACCCAATCCAGGATTACGCCGATACCGTTCTGGTGGCAGATGTCGACGAAATACATGAAATCCTTGGGGGAACCGTAGCGGCTTGTGGGCGCATAGTAGCCGGTGACCTGATAGCCCCACGACCCGTCAAAGGGATGTTCGGCTATCGGCATGAGTTCGATGTGCGTGAAACCGAGGTCTTTCAGATATGGGATGAGCTGGTTGGCAAGCTCGCGATAGCTCAGCCATTCGCCGTTCTCGTTGTGCTTCCATGACCCGCCATGCAGCTCGTAGATGGCGACCGGTTTCTTCAGAAGCGAGGCTTCAGCGCGGGCAGTCATCCATGCCTGATCGCCCCATGCGTAACCCGTGATGTCATAGACGATGGATGCGTTTTCGGGGCGCATTTGAAAATAGAAGCCGTAAGGATCGGACTTGTCCGCCTGATAGCCGTGATGCTGCGAACGCACCGAGTAGCGGTAGATCGTCCCTTCAGTCACGCCAGGGATGAACAACTCCCACACACCGCTGTCGCCGTGGCGGTGCATCGGATGGACGCGCGCGTCCCAGTTGTTGAACACGCCGATGACGCTGACACGTCGTGCGTTGGGCGCCCAAACGACGAAATTTACACCCTGAACGCCATCGACCTCGCGGATGTGCGCCCCCATTTTCTCGTAGATCTCAAGGTTGCGCCCTTGGCGAAAGAGGTAGACATCCAATTCGCTGATCTGAAACGGATAGGCGGCGCTGTCAAAAGGATCGAAGAAAGACCTCACGTCACCGCTGTGGGTCGTCATTTCGTAGCGATAGCGCGAAGGGGCTGCTGCGCCATCGACCACTGCTTCGAAGATGCCAGCCGGGTGTATCTTCTGCATGGGCAGGGGCGCAGCCTCGTCGTTCAGGATGACCGCAATCGTCGCGGCGTTGGGCTGAAACGTGCGGATTACGAAGCCGCTTGCCGGCTGCGGATGGACGCCGAGGACGGAAAACGGCGAGCCATGATCGGCATGGGCGACTGCTTCGAGCGCATCCGGAGATATCGTGGAGACCATAGACACTCATCCCATTTCTGAGTCATTCACCAAAGAGATTATAGACTTCGGCAGGCGCATACCCAAAAACACCTGGCATGCAGGGCAAACGCATCAAATTTTCAATCAGGTCATGATGGGTTAACGCAGGGACAGGCTTCTGGCTGTCCGCCGTATCGGACGCGCAGAAGCACGTCCCTACGATACCTTGTAACCTTTTCTGACCCATTCATCGATTTTGATGCGTTTGCCCTGACCTGGCATGAGCGATTGCTGAGAACCCGCGCCTGAAGAGCGCCTGGAATGATATGCTATAGACTGACCAGTCGGTCTAGAATTGTCTGCAAGAGAGCATACATGTCCAAAGCTGATACCACGCGCGACCGTATCCTCGATGCCGCCCTCAATATCTTCGCTACCAAAGGCTACCACGATACCCGCATCGACGAGATTGTCGAAGAATCTGAGACCTCGAAGGGATCGGTCTATTTTCATTTTCCGAACAAGGAGCGTCTTTTTCTGGCGCTGGTCGACCAGTTCGCCGACCTGTTGGAACGCCGCGTCATCGAAGCGGTAGACGGCGAACAGGAAGGGATGAAGCGCGTTCAGGCGGCGCTGCAATCGTGCCTGGAGACCTTCGGACGCTACCGCCGCCCGGCGAAAATACTACTGGTGCAGGCGGTGGGGCTGGGCAACATCTTCGAGAAGAAGCGGGTCGAAGTTAACGACCGTTTTGCGATGCTCATCAAGCGCTATCTCGATGAGGCGGTCGCGATCGGCGAGATTCAGCCGGTCGACAGCGAAGTCGTCAGCTATGCCTGGATGGGGGCGATCTATGGCATTGTGATCCGTTGGGTCTATACCGGAGAACCTGAGTCTGAGCGTATCTTGAGCAGCCTGCTGCCAATGCTGCTGCGGAGCGTCGGATACAACGCCTGAGGATGTCGAATGACTGAGTCAAGATTGATCAGCGTCAGCCGCCGCTGCGACGGTGTTTCCGCTGAAGCCCTGCTGGCTTCGGCGCGCGGGCGTGAACGCTTCTACTGGAACCAGGATGATTTGACCTATGTTGGAATCGGGGTAGCGGCGGAGATCACTGCCTGGGGAGAACGCCGATTCGCCATCGTCGAAGAGAAGGCGCGGACGCTCTTCAGCGGTGTGCGTGTGCTGGGCGACGCGGAACCGATGGCGCTGCCGCGTCTGTTCGGCGGGTTTTCGTTTCAGCCAGACTTCGTCACCGAAAATACCTGGGCGCAGTTCGCGCCCGCCTATTTTGTGCTGCCACACTATCAGCTCTTCAGGCGTGGTGAGACAGCCTGGCTGACCCTGAATGTACAGATTGCCGCTGATGAGTCGCTCGATGAGGATGCGCTGCGCGCTGCGCTCGACGCAGAATGCGCCCTGGCTCAGCAGTCGACATCTTTGCCACTTGTGCCCGCTGTACCGCTTTTCAGCGATTTTCCGATGTCGCTCGATGAGTGGACCGGGCTGATTGAGTCTGCGCGAAGCTCCATGAGGGCGGGTGCACTGAACAAGGTCGTCCTCGCCCGCGTGTGTGAACTCCGTTTCGCCGAGCGGGTCAACGTTGAAGGCGCGCTGGATTATCTGAACGACGCCTATCGCGGCTGCTATCGATTCCTCTTCGAGCCAATACCGCACCTGGCGTTTTTTGGCGCAACGCCGGAACTGCTGGTGCGCACCGATGGCAGGACGTTCGAGACGATGGCACTTGCTGGGTCGAACCGGCGTGGAGCGACGCTGGCTGAAGATGAAGCTTTCGGCGCCTCGCTGCTTGCGGACCCGAAGGAGCGCCACGAACATGCTCTGGTGGTTGAAGGAATTCGTGATCGTCTGACCTCACTGACGACAATGCTGGACATACCTGCCGAACCGGGCGTCCTACGACTGCGGAACATCCAGCACCTACATACCCCAATCTGCGGCAGCCTGACATCACCGTTGGGGGTCCTGCCCCTGGCTGAGGCGCTTCACCCTACCCCTGCGCTGGGAGGAAGCCCTCGCGCAGACGCCCTGGAATTCATCCGCCAGAGAGAACCTGTGCCGCGCGGGTGGTATGCGGCTCCAATTGGATGGATCGACAGTCATCTCGATGGCGCGTTCGCTGTTGCCATTCGTTCTGCCGTCTGCCAGAATGAGCGCGTCTGGCTGTATGCCGGAGCCGGCATCGTCGCTGATTCACAGCCGCGGAAGGAGTGGGAAGAGACCGCTCTGAAGTTCAGTCCGATGCTGAATGCGCTAGGAGCCAGACCCGATGTACTCGCCTAACCGGAATTACCTCTGGGCATCGACTGTCGTCGATCAGCTGGCGCGCGCGGGACTGCGCGCGGTCTGCATTGCGCCGGGGTCGCGTTCAACGCCGCTGACGCTGGCGTTCGCCGAACATACCGACATTGAAGTATTCCGTCACCTCGACGAACGCAGCGCTGGTTTCTTCGCGCTGGGGCTTGCCCGTGCTACCGATCGACCGGTGGCGCTGGTCTGTACTTCCGGTTCTGCTGTCGCGAACTTCTTTCCGGCGGTGGTGGAGGCGCATGCTTCGCGTCTTCCGCTGCTGATTCTGACCGGAGATCGTCCTCAAGAACTGCGCTTCAGCGGCGCAAACCAGACCATCGACCAACTGAAGTTCTACGGTGATTACGCCCGCTGGTCGGTCGATCTTGCGCTGCCAGAAGGAGACCCTCCCGCGTTGACGCTGCGCTACCTGAGGACGACGGCGGCGCGCGCCTATGCGGTTGCTGACGGCATACCAAAGGGCGTCGTTCACCTCAACTTCCCTTTTCGCAAACCCCTCGAACCGGAAATTGTCGAGTCCGATCACACGACATCGCCTCTGCCGATCAGCGGCGATGCCGATGAACTGCGCCGGGTTCACACCCGCGTGATGAGCGGAACGAATGCTCCAAGCAGCGAACAGGTGAGTGTCACGGCTCGGCTGATCCGCGAATACGAAAAAGGCATCATTGTCTGTGGGACCAACTGCCCGGGTGGCGACTTTCCGCGCCGGGTGGCGGCGCTGGCGGCGCATCTTCAGCTGCCGCTGTTTGCGGAACCCTCATCGGGCGTGCGCTATCTGGAAGATCAGCACCCGTTGATCCTTGGCGGTTACGAGACCTTTCTCAACAGGATGAACGTCCCGCTGCCCGAGATGGTCATTCGTTTCGGCGATGTCCCTACCTCCAAGTGGCTGAACGATACGCTCGAGCAGTCTCCGGCGCACGCCTACCTCCAGATCTCCGCCGATGGAGTCTGGTCCGACGATCTGCACCGGACGACTCACTTCATCCACTGCGATCCAGAGCGTTTGTGCGCGGGGCTGATTGAAGAGCTTCCGGCACGACAGGCGAACGAATGGAGCAGGTTGTTCGCCAGGGTTGAAGCGGCGACGTGGATGAGGCTGAGCGAGTCGATGCAGACGGCGGGTTTCGACGGCGCATTCGTCGCTGATCTCATCGCGGAACTGCCCGCCGGCACGCGGCTCTTCGTCGGCAGCAGCCTGCCGGTCCGCCATGTCGATCAGTTTGGGAGACCGCGCGCCTCCGGACTGACGGTCTACGCCAATCGCGGCGCGAGCGGAATCGATGGGAATGTATCGACAGCCCTGGGGATCGCTGCCGCCGATCCTCAGCGCCCGCTGGTCATGCTGGTGGGCGATGTTACCCTCTACCACGACATGAATGGGCTGTTCGCGCTCCAGGACCGTAACATGCAGAATGTGACCGTTGTCGTGATCAACAACAACGGTGGCGGCATCTTTCAGCGTCTTCCCATCAGCCGCTTCGAGCCGCCATTTACTGATCTGTTCGTGATGCCTCATGACCTGGAATTCCAGCATGTCGCTGCACTGTATGGTCTGGATCATCATGTGGTTGCAGATCGCGTGGAATTTCGCCAACTGATCCGGAATACGACGGCGTCACAGAGCGCGCGCCTGATCGAGGTGAGGACGAGCATCAGCGAAGACGAGACCGCCCGCCGCCGCCTCATTCAGCAGGTGCGTACGGAAGTCGAATCGCTGCTCGTCACCCAGGGACTCTGAAGTCTGCCCATGAAAAGACCTGTAACGTATCCAACACCACATTTGGAGAGGGATAGCCACACATGACGATGGAACATCAGGCTGCTGCCTGGGAGGAAGTCAAGCGGTATTCCGACATCACCTACCACAAGGCGGAGGGAATCGCGCGAATTGCGTTCAACCGCCCTGAGGTGCGCAACGCATTTCGCCCGAAGACCATCGATGAGATGATCGAGGCGTTCCGCGACGCCTGGCGCGATCCGCAGATCGGTGTCGTGCTTCTGACCGGCAATGGACCCAGCCCCAAAGATGGCAAATATGCTTTCTGCTCTGGCGGCGATCAGAAGATACGCGGCGATGCCGGGTACCGCGGCGACGATGGGGTTGAGCGGCTGAACGTGCTGGAGCTTCAACGCATCATCCGGACCATGCCCAAACCGGTGATCGCGCTGGTTGCCGGCTACGCGATCGGAGGCGGTCACGTGCTGCATGTGGTGTGCGACCTGACCATCGCAGCGGATAACGCCGTCTTCGGTCAGACCGGTCCCAAGGTCGGCAGCTTTGATGGCGGCTTTGGCGCAAGCTACCTCGCGTCGATCATCGGACAGAAGAAGGCACGTGAAATCTGGTATCTGTGTCGCCAGTACGATGCCAAACAGGCGCTGGAGATGGGCTTGGTCAATACGGTTGTGCCGGTCGAGCAAATCGAAGCCGAGGGCGTTCAGTGGGCGCGCGAGATTCTGGAAAAAAGCCCGATAGCCATCCGCTTCCTGAAAGCCGGTCTGAACGCCGATCTGGACGGTCAAACTGGTCTGCAGGTGCTGGCAGGCGACGCCACGATGCTCTACTACATGAGTGAGGAAGGGCAGGAGGGACGCAACGCCTACGTTCAGAAGCGTAAGCCCAACTTCCGTCGCTATCCCTGGCGTCCATGAATGGGCTGAGGGGTGAAAAGGCTTGATGATGCGCGATCCGCTCGCCGAAGCGGCTCACACTCATCCCGATGCGCCGGCGCTGCTGCTGTCGTATTTCTCGCATTTGGGTAGGGATTACGCCGAATACAGTTTTGCCCGGCTGAGTCAGATCGCGGCGCGGCTGGCGGCGCGATTGGCGAGCGTTGGCGCTGCGCCGGGGGTCCGTCTCGGCTTGCTGCTGGATCATCCGCATCGGGCGATTGAACTGATCCATGCCGCGATTCGAGTGAAGGCAGTGATAGTCCCTCTGAACACACGGCTGACGGCTGAAGAGCTGCGCCACCAGATCGCTGCGGCGGATTGCGCCCTTGTGCTATGCGATAGATCGCACGAAGGGGTTGCGATGGAAGCGTGCGGTGCGGCAGCCGTCTACAACGTTGCGCCAGGGTTAGGCAGCAGCGCGCCGCCTTTGCCTGATGAGGGTTACTTCGCTGGAATCGCCGCCGACTTTCAGGCGGTTGAGGTGGATCTCGATGCGGTTCAGGCGATTGTCTTCACGTCCGGCACGACAGGACGACCGAAGGGGGCACAGATCACCTACAAGAACTGGATCACCAGCGCGCAGGCGTCAGCGCAGCGCCTTGGTATGAGCGAACACGACCGCTGGCTGATGTCGCTGCCGCTCTACCACGTTGGCGGGTTGTCGATGATCTTTCGCTCCTGCCGGGATCGCTCGGCGCTGGTGGTTCCGCCACCGTCGCGTGAGCCTCACGATCTGGTGCGTGTGATCGAGGCGGAGCGCGTAACCCTGGCTTCGGTCGTCCCAACGCAGCTGGTTCGGATGCTGGACGCCGGGCTGAGGCGGACGGAGTCGCTGCGGCTGATCCTTGTGGGAGGGGCGGCGGCTTCGCCGGAACTGTTGTGTCGCTGCTGCTCTGCGGGGCTGCCCGTCGCGCCCACCTACGGCTTGACCGAAGCGGCGTCGCAAGTTGCGACGATGCTGCCAGAGGACGCCTGTCGCAAGCCGGGCAGCGCCGGCAAAGCGATTGGCGACACCCATATTCGCATCCTCGATGCGTCAGGCGCATTATGCTCTGCTGGCGAGATCGGAGAAGTGGTGGTCTATGGCTCGACGGTGATGAAGGGATACCTCGGTCATCCGCCGGTTGATCCTGCGGTGGGCTTTCGTACTGGCGATCTGGGTTATCTCGACGATGAGGGCGACCTGTGGATCGTGCAGCGGCGAACCGATCTGATCGTCACCGGCGGGGAAAACGTGTATCCATCAGAAGTCGAGGCTGTGCTCAAATCCCACGCCCTGGTCGCCGATGCCTGCGTGGTCGGCATTCCCGACCCGGAGTGGGGGCAAAAGGTCGCGGCGATGGTCGTCTGGCAGAGGGACAGTAAAGCGAGTGCGACAGCGCTAAGCGATTACTGCCGCCAGCACCTTGCCGGCTACAAGGCTCCCCGCAAGTGGGTCTTCACGGAAGAACTGCCGCTGACGGCATCGGGCAAAGTGCACCGCCACAAGGTGGCGCAGATGGTGGCTGACGGATGAGGATCAACGGGGTCGAATACGCGGTCCATATAACGGGGCATGGTGAGCCGCTGGTGCTGCTGCACGGTTTCACCGGCAGCTCGAAGAGTTGGGGACCTCACGTTCCCCTGTTCTCTGGAAGCTATGCCGTCGTCACCATCGATCTGCTGGGGCATGGCGAAACCACTTCCCCCGCAGATCCGGCGCGTTACGAAATAACCCGCGCCGCTGCCGATCTTCACAGCCTGCTTCGAGCATGCGGTATCGATGCACCGCACCTGTTGGGGTACTCAATGGGCGGGCGACTTGCTCTGTGCTATGCGCTTCAGCATCCAGTAACCTCGCTCGTCCTGGAAAGTGCCTCGCCTGGGCTGGTCAGCGAGGAAGACCGCGCCGCGCGCCGCGAGAGTGACGAACGCCTTGCAGCGCAGATTGAGCAGGATGGCGTCCCCGCGTTTGTTGATACGTGGGAGAAGCTGCCGCTGTTCGCAGCACAGGCTGCACTTTCCGACGACGTGCGTGCACGCCAGCGTCAGCAGCGCCTGTCCAACAATCCGACCGGGCTGGCGAACAGTCTGCGTGGGATGGGCGTTGGTGTTCAGCCCGGTTTCTGGGGACGCCTGAGCGCGCTGGATGCGCCGACGCTGCTGCTTGTTGGCGCTCTTGACGCGAAATTTGTGCCGATAGCCCAGGCGATGGCTGGAAAAATGCGGAGCGCGCGGCTGGCGGTCATCCCGGGCGCGGGGCATGCTCCACATCTCGAACAGCCGGCGTCGTTTCGGGACGAGGTGCTGCGTTTTATCCGAGACGTCGGACGCAGGCGAATGCTGTGAGAAGATCGAGTTTGTTGCTGCCATGCCAAGGGAGAATCATGTGAGACGGATTGATCTGCGAAATGGCAGCCTGGATTTTCCGGTCTTCCTACCCGACGCCACACGGGCGGTGGTGCGCGGTGTTGGCTCCGACGATTTAGCGGCTTGCGGCGTGACGGGACTGGTCATGAGCACATTTCATCTGATGCAGCACCCGGGGTCTTCAGTGGTGGCAGGGCACGGAGGGCTTCACCGTTTCGCCGGATGGGACCGTCCGATCATCACCGACTCTGGCGGTTTCCAGGTGTATTCTCTGGTCCATGAAAACCCGAAGTATGGAAGCCTGAGCGAAAAAGGGATGGTTTTCCGTACCGACGACGGCACGAAGTACAACCTGACCCCGGAAAAGAGCATTCAGCTTCAGTTGAGCTACGCCTCCGATGTCGTCTACTGCCTGGATGACTGTACGCATCCGGACGCTGACGACTCGGCTCAGATCGACAGCGTGCGCCGGACGATCAAATGGGCGAAACGCTGTCGCGAGGTGTTTGATCAGATCGTTGATGGAAAGCGGATGGCAGAACTTGACCGTCCGCGCCTGTTTGCCGTGGTTCAGGGCGGGGCAGTTCCGGCGCTGCGCAAGCAGTGCGCTGAGGCGCTGCTCGATATTGGATTCGACGGATATGGGTTTGGCGGTTTTCCGATTGACGGCGAGCGCCGGCTCTTGGAGGATATGTTTGCCTATCTTCGCGAACTCATCCCGGCAGAATATCCGCTGCATGCACTTGGGGTGGGACATCCCGCGCATGTGAAAACCTGCGCCGATCTCGGCTATGCAATTTTCGACAGTGCGCTGCCGACGCGCGACGCCAGACGTGGACGGCTGTACCGCTTCACCGGCGATCCCGGCGCTGCCGGAGCAGACTGGTTCGAGTTCATCTACCTGGAGGACGGACGGCATACACGCACCTCCGACCCGATCTCAGACCGATGTGACTGCACCACCTGCGCTCGCTACTCGGTCGCCTATCTACGCCACCTCTACGAAATCGAGGATGCTCTCTACATCCGTCTGGCGACAGTACATAACCTTCGCTTCATGATCCGGCTGATGGAACACCTGCGAACAAGAGTGACAGATGGCTGACTCCGAAGTTCAGCGCATCGTCCAGGCAGTGTCTGAAAGCCGCAAATACAGAAACGTTGCCCCACGCCTGATCACGCATCTGGCGGAAATCGAGGTCAGCAAGGCGCGACGTTTCAAAGAGGCGGTCAAGGAAGTGAAGAATCGCCTCCACCAGACGGTTGGAGCGTACGTCGAAAGACCGCCCGACTATGATGTCTGGCTGGCGCGGCTTGAGGCGGCGGACGCGCTGGATGCGCGCCGTGCTGTGTGCCGGGATCTTCTTGGCGCGCATGCTTCGAGTCATGAACGCCTGAGTATTCTGCCGACCTTTTACGAAACGCTGCTGGGCGATCTGCCGCCTATCCGGTCCGTGATAGACGTTGCCTGTGGGCTGAACCCGCTGGCGGTCCCCTGGATGCCGCTGGCGAAGGATGCTTACTACGCGGCGGTCGATGTTCTGGATGATCTGGCGATCTTTCTCGACCAGGCTCTTCATCTCCTGGGGGCGAAAGGGCATGCCATCTCGGACGATGTGACGCTCGCCGTGCCCGTAGGAACGTATGACGTGGCACTGATCATCAAGGCGCTGCCATGTCTTCAGCAGATCGACCGGTCAGCCGGCCCCAGGCTGTTGGAGGGACTGGAAGCGAACTGCATCGTTGTGTCGTATCCGGTGCGCAGCCTTGGCGGGAATGACAAGGGGATGCGTGACGCCTACGCTGCCTCGTTCATGAACCTGGTCGGCGCGTTTGAGTGGCGGGTTGAGCGCTTTGATTTCGCGGATGAACTCGCGTTTCGAGTCTTTAAGACGCCCCGCCTACCAGAAGCGTAACTTCTCCCCGAAGAGGATTTTCACCGAAAAAATGGTGCAATTCGCCGAGTGTTCCGCGCTGAAACTGCTCGAAGAACTTGGTCAATTCTACGGTAACGACTGCTTCTCGTTCGCCAAGAACCTCGCTCAGCAGCGCGAGTGTCTTGACCAGCCGATTTGGACTTTCATAGAAGACGAGCGTCTCGGCACTCGTTCGAAGCGTCTCGACAAATTCGCGGAACAGCGTCTCTTTTCGTGGTGGGAAACCGACGAAACGAAAAGCGCTGCTCGGCAGCCCGGATGCTGACAGCGCTGTTGTGATGGCGTTCGCGCCGGGGATCACTTCGACAGCGATCCCTGCATCGAGCGCTGCGCGCACCAGCTCGTATCCCGGATCTGAAATGCCAGGCGTACCAGCATCGCTGACCAGGGCGACATCTTCAAGCCTCGCAACGTCCAACAGTTTGGTGGTCATGGAGTCTTTGTTATGTTCGTGATAACTGATCAGGCGAGCGTTGATCTGGAAATGGTTGAGGAGCTTGAGCGAATGCCGCGTGTCTTCGGCAGCAATAACCCTGACGCTGTGCAGGAGTCGCAGCGCCCGGACCGTAATATCCTCGAGATTTCCAATTGGCGTCGCGACGACGAAAATCGTCCCCACGCCGCTCACTGACCCTGATTGATCACGTATATGATGCCGCTGATACCCATTTGGGTACGTACAACACCCCTGGACTTGAGGCGTTCAAGAAGCTTTTTTGTCTTGGAACCGGCAGTGCTGTCGCCACCGAAAACGACGGATCGGGCTTGGTCAATCGAGAGCCCGCGTGTGCCGGCGTGTCGCAGCGCGTCCGTCAACAGCGTGAAATTTTCGTCCTGACTTCGGTTAGCCATTGTCTCCTGTCCATGAGATATTGCGATTTATTACAGGCGCTTGTTCAGAAGATACAGAAAAAAACAAGAGTTGTAAAGGTGTCTGTCAGCGATGTGACGGGATGCCGTGAAACTACCCGCTCGCTCGCGCAAAGCATCAAGCAAGCGGGTAGATCACGTGCGACATTCTACTCTTCGTCCGGCACGTAAGTCTTCCACAGGCGCGTCGCCAGGGCTTCGGGGTCAGTGCTGACTCCCTGATCGTTGAAGTATTCACAGACTCTCATGATATCTCGCTGGAAAATCGTCCAGGAGTTGTGATTCGCCTGTGGTCTGACGATTTGTGGGAAATCGATGACGGTCAACGTGCCATCCCAATACAGGATGTTGTAGGCGGAGAGATCGCCATGGATGACACCACGCGCCAGCATGCCCTCGATGTTGGCAATAACCTGGTAGAACAGCGCCTGCGCTTCGTCCGGTTCCAGTGCGATCAGGCTCAATGTTGGGGCAGGGCGATGCAGCTCGCCCACATAGGTCATCAGCATGGCGTTGGTCGCCGCACTGTATGGCTTGGGGACGTCAAGCCCGGCGTGGTGGAGTGCCTGGAGCGTCGTGTACTCATACATGAGCCAGGATGTGTGGGCGACCTCGATGCCGAAACCGGACTTCTTGCCGATAGCGCGCATCACACGATGATCGGTTTTCTTGACCACTTTCCCGCTATCGGTCAGGATTTCGCGCCCTTCCCGATAGACGGAGTCGTTGCGCATCTGGCGAAACATACGCGGACGGTAGACTTTGGCAGCGAGAAGCGATACCCCGGTCACCGGGTGCGCCTGACAAACGTAAACGCTCGCTTCCTTTCCGCCGCGCACGAGCGCCAGGATATCGGTGATCAAGCCCCTGTCGAAGAACGGCTGAAGCGACTCCATCAGCCAGGCGGCTTCGAAGCGGCTCGGTTGGTAGGTCAAAGGGCGACTTGTCGCATCTGTGCCGTCATCGGAGAGGGCGGCGATCACATCCGCGCTGGACTTTTTCGGGCGGTGAATCTCTCCGCGCTTCTTCTTGCGATGCTCCTGCCGGTTCTCGTGAGGAGTTCCGAACTGATCATATGCATCACTGTCGTCATAGTTGAGATAGGATGATCGAGACATAGCTCGTGTAGTTCCTTCAGACTGACCCATAGTGCGAATCATGTAATGGCAGGCAAAGCCAAAGACAGTGAAGCGCGCCGGAGTAACCCGGTCGCTCCCTCAGCATCCAGATAGATGCCACCGGAACGGTTTGTCGCGGCGACGCCTTTGCGATTCGCGCTGATCTGAAGAAACTACCAACCAATGCATGGCGATCAAGACAGAAGATGATCACCCGCTGCGCCCAGATGCACAACACCTACGGCGCTGACTAGAGCGAGGTTAGCCCCTCAGAGAACGAGACGCGGGCGTCGACTCGACACGGACGACAAGACCCTTATTCGCCATGTACTGTACCCTCCATCTGCGCTCAAATTGAGGCTGATTGTTGTTGAACATAAATCCAGAATGCAGTGTAGCACCAAAGTCGACTCGCTGTCAAGAATAGTGCGAACGGGTCAATTCGGGTCACTGCGCAGCGCTGGATGCCTGGACCGCCGCGCGAACGACGCCGGCGCGTTCATGCCTCAAGGTCAGCGTCACGCTCGCTCCGGCGGGAACTTTGGCGATCCATTCCACTTTGGCGCGGTCGTCGGTGCGTGCGCCGCTGATGCTCCAGGGCGTTGCCGCGCTGGCATCATAGGCGCGTCCCTCCAATTGTTTGAGTTCCTCACGAAGTCGACCGCTCACCAGCCTGGCACCGTCGGGCAAGGTGATCTCGGCGATCACCGGACGCACATTTTTCTTTTCCAGCGCCTTCTTCGAGACGTAGGTGGGCAGCCAACCGGTGTTCTGCACGACCGCGCTGAATTTGTAGTGATCATCTCCCAGCGCTTCGGTGGTCACGTTCAAGAGTTCCAGCCTGGGAGCCAGTGCCGCCAGCCAGATCAACCACTCGGTGAACGGGGCGATCTCCGCCTGGAGATATTGAAGCGGAGGGTTGCGCCAGGCGAGCAGGTAATTCCATCCGCCCAGCTCAACTTTGCCCAACTGCGGATGGTCGAAGGAATACCATCTGACGTATCCTGCCCCGCCCAGATGTTCATCGCTCCACCGAAGCATCTGCAGGTCGTCTTCGAGCGGATGTTCACGATACCAGTCGATAAACTTGTAATCGGCGAGTCCCGCCCTGCGCTGAGGAGACCACAGTTCGACGGTCCAGGCGAAGACGCCTTGATGCTCATACATCCAGTCATCGAAGACGCCGGTGATCACCTCTTTCGGGTGGTACTTGAAATCGTGGTATACCGAGATAGTGGGATAGCCTGTGATCTGCGTGCCCCTGTCGCCCATCTTCTGATAGGTCCACAGGTCTTCGGCGGGAAAAGTCTCGTCACTCTGGGTTCCGTAGGGGCGGAGGATCACCCCGCTCCAGGTGTGGAAGGTTGTCGCGCCGGTGATGTTGGGATGCTTGACGATAAAGTCAACGACCGCCCGCACTTCCGGTTCCGACGCGGGATAAGGTCCCGCTCCCTGCTGCTCATGTTCCTGCCGCCACTGCGACGGGAAATTTCGGTTGAGGTCAAGCCGTTCCTTCGGCGGTTTTGGTTCGACGAGGAAACCGTCATAGTTCTCAACGAGACCTTCCGGGAAGAGTCGATAGTATTCACCGCCGCGCTCTGCCGGATCGCGACGCACCATCAGTCTCGGTTCTGATGGGTGTGGTTTCCACGATCCGTTCGGGTCAGCGATTCGCATAGACAGCATGCGCCCATCGCCGTCAATATCCTGCTGTTCCAGACCGCCGAGGGCGTCTTCATCGAAAGGGTAGGGGCGGGTGCTGGAACGGATGATGCGGGGTTTTTCCGCCAGCGCCAATTCTGCCCCATCGGGATTCACACGCGGGCAGATGTAGAAGGTGCGGGTATCCAGGACGTGGGTGATGGTTTCCTCATGCCCGTAGCCGCGCACCAGGGTGTCAATCAGGTTCAGACAGGCGTGGGTGGGCGAGACTTCCGAAGCATGGATGTTGCCATCGACCCAGACTGCAGGCTTCTCGTGGTCAGCGCCGGTCTGCCGGTTGGTGACCACCGCCAGCCAGATGTCGCGCTCTTCAAACGACCTGCCGATAGGCATCAGTTCGACCAGCTGTGGATATTCGTCAGCGTATGCTCGAAGCAGACCGGTTAGTTCTTCGTAGCGGAAATAATGGTCAAACGTCAATTGAGGCATGAGATTCCCTGGCGGCGCAAAGCACATCGCATTGTCAGCATAACATCGGCGTGTGGGAGCGTCAATTGCGCTTGAACCGTCAGCGCTGAGCCAGTATGATCGGGCACAGATACGCTTCCCGAAGACAATCGACATGACCCGACTTCTGCGACGCCTGAACGCTTTTTTCCGAAGGTCGAACGAAGAACGCTGGACATTTTTCGCCTCGCTTGCGCTGCTGCCCGCCCTGGCGCTGGCGCTGAACCGTGTTGGCATGCGCCGAACCCGTGCGTTTCTCGAAGCACGTGCCAGGCTGGCGCAGTCCGCTGATTCGACCGAGGAGGCTCATGCGCGCGCGCGGCGAATCGCCCGCATGGTCAACGCCGCCGCTCGCTACAGCCCATATAAGGCGAACTGTCTGAAACGCTCGCTGGCGCTGTGGTGGCTGCTGCGCCGGCGGGGTATCGACAGCGATGTGCGCATCGGCGTGCGCAAAGCGGAGGGTACTTTCCAGGCACATGCCTGGGTCGAGATGGGGGGTGTGGTGGTGAACGACTCGCCGCGCTTCGTTGGAGCGTTTACACCTTTCGCCGGCGATGTCATGACGATCTATCGCTTTCTGGATTGATACTCTTTCCGGCGGTTTCTCTGCTTCTCCAAGATGGAGCGGCAGTAGACTCGCCGTCCAGCGTACCTGTGCGCTACACTCCCCGCCTAATTGTGTCGCCGTTCATAGATGAGGCAGGTACGACAAAATGGAAAGCGCTTTGTCAAAGCAGCAGCGCATCGACGCCATGCGAATCAAACTGGCGGAAGTCGGGCGGTTTTTGTTCGACCGTGCGCTGACCGATGCCGGTGGCGGTAACATCAGTGCGCGCATCGACGATGTGATCGTCATGTCGCCGAGTTATTCGGGGCAGGCGCATCGCTGGCAGCTGGACCCGGAGGACTTTCTGCTGGTGAGTCTGGAAGGCGAGCTGCTGGAAGGGACCGGGAAGATCACCCGCGAGGCAAGCGTCCATCTCGGGCTTCACCGCAAGTTTGGAGACTATGGCAGCGGGGTCATCCATGCGCATCCGCGTCACGTGATGGTTTTCGCCGCGATGGCGATGGCGATCCCCCCGGTGCTGGAAGCGACTGTCAAATTTGGGACTGTCCAATGCATCGAGTATGCCCCGGCGCACAGCCCGCACCTGGCGGAACGTATCATCGAGGTGATCACCGGGCAGGAAGAGCGAATCGCCAAACATGCTGCAGCGGCACTCGCCCCCTGGCATGGGTTGTTCCTGATTGGGAAAGATATCGACGCGGCATTTGATGCGGTGGAACGAATCGACACTAACTGTTTCTGCATCCTTCAGGCGCAGGCTGCCCTGGGGGCGCGCGATCTTCTGTCGCAGCAGCGCGACCAGTTCGCCGCCGCCGCCGCGAAATATCGGAAGTGATACCATGATCGTCACGGTCACGCCCAACACCTCGATGGACATGACTTACTTTGTCCCGTCGTGGGCGCTGAGTCGCACGCTTCGCGCCACCCGTGTCCTGGAAAGCATCGGCGGCAAGCCCACCGATGCCAGCTACATCCTGGGAGAGTTAGGAATACCCAGCCTGGCGCTCGGCTTCTGCGCCGGCGGCGCCGGGGAAAGCATCAAGGGCTTTCTGCGTTCCAAGGGAGTGACAATCGATTTCATTCAGGTTCTGGGCGAGTCGCGCCGGAACCTGATCATCGTTGTGGAAGACGCCGGCGCGCAGACGGCGATCACCGCCGAAAGCCTGATCACGACAGAGGAGCATCTGGAGCAGCTGCGCGTGAAGTATCAGGAGGCGCTCGCGACGGCGACATGCGTGGTTCTCGGCGGAACGCTGCCGAAGACGATGCGCCCCGAATTCTATACCGAGTTCGTGGCGCTGGCGCGCGAACGCAGTGTCCCCGTCGTCCTGGATGCGGTTGAGCCGAACCTCAGCGCTGGGCTGCGCTCTGGTCCGCAGTATGTCAAGCCGAATCAGGACGAGCTTTCGCAGTTTGCCGGCTTTCGCGTCAGCACGGTTGAAGATGCGTACCACGTGGGGCGCGCCATGATCGAACGATATGGCACGCAGCCCATCATCACGCTTGGGGAATACGGCGGGTTGGCGGTCCTGAACGACTGCGCGTATCGTATCCCGCCGCTGAATGTACAGGTTGAAAGCGCTGCAGGGGCGGGTGATGCGGTGCTGGCAGGTGTTGCCGCCTCGGTAGCGGCGCGTCAACCGATTGAAGAAGGGATTCGACTCGGATTTGCGGCGGCGACGGCGGTCGTGATCATGCCGGGCACGGCGGAGTGCCGTAAGGTGGATATCGATACGTTTTTGCCTCAGATTGAACTGATCCCGTATGGACCTGCTAGATGAGCTGCCAGGAGTGAGATGATGAAGCCTTTCGAGTTTGTCACCGCCGCGCACATCATCTTTGGGGTAGGGAAACGCGCCCATCTCTCCCAACTCCTGCGCGGCTATCGCGCCGAGCGTGTCTTCTGCGTCAACAGCGGCTCGCTGGAACGCGCACAGCCCATCTTTGATCTGATCGTAGAAGCGGGTGCGCACTATCAGGCGTTTCCTGTTCGCCGCGAACCGGACCTGGAGTTGATTCGGGACGGGGCGAGCCGAGTGCGCGCCTTCCGACCGGACTGCATCGTCGCTGTCGGCGGCGGCAGTGTGATCGACGCTGCCAAGGCGTTCGCCGCCCTGGAAGCGAACGATGGCGATCTGCTGGATTACCTGGAGATCATTGGGAGCGGCAAGCCGCTGGAAAGTCCGGTGCGGATTCCGGTCGTTGCGCTGCCGACGACCGCCGGGACCGGCTCTGAAGTGACGCGCAATTCGGTGATTGCTTCACCTGAACACCGGCTCAAGGTGAGCCTGCGCAGCAGCAGCATGCTCCCGGCGGTTGCGCTGATCGATCCTGAACTGACTGTTTCCGCCCCGGCGACGGTGACTGCTTACTCTGGAATGGACGCGCTGGTGCAGCTGATCGAGCCTTACGTCTCGGTCGCCGCGACGCCCTTCACCGATGGTCTGTGCCTGCACGCGCTTTCGTTAGGTGCGCCGGCGCTGCGGCGGATTCCCGATGCGCCGGAAGATCTTGATCTCCGCTCGGCGATGTCGTATGCCAGCCTGATCGGCGGCATCGCCCTGACGAACGCCAAGCTGGGCGCCGTACACGGCTTCGCCGGAGTCCTCGGTGGGATGTACGACGCGCCGCACGGGGCGCTGTGCGCGCGCCTGCTGCCCCCGGTGATCGACACCAATGTGAAAGCCCTGCGCCAGCGTCAGATGGAGGGTGAGGCGCTGAGCCGGTATGATGCGGCGGCGCGCGCTGCGTTGGGCAGAACCGATGCGGCGGCAGATGATCTGCTGGCGTGGGCATGGGAGATGAACCGGCTGCTGAACATCCCGCCGCTGCGGACATTCGGCATCGAGGAGGGAAACCTCGACGAAATCGCGGAGAAGAGCGCCCGGTCGAGCAGTATGAAGGGCAATCCGATTGTCCTCACGCAGGAAGAACTGATCGGCGCGCTGCGACAGGCATTGTAGGCGGGACAGGGGAGCGGGCTGTTCAACCGCCCGCCGGGAAATTGCGCAGATGACCATTGACACACCGCCCCCTGCCTTTTAAAATCATTCCCATTGTGGAGCTGTGGTGTAGCGGTTAACACACTGCCCTGTCAAGGCAGAGACCGCGGGTTCGAAACCCGTCAGCTCCGCTCTGGCAAAAAGAAGCCCGACCCTGCCGGTCGGGCTTCTTTGTTGGACTGCCGCCAAAACCCCGGTGATAATCAGGTCGTTCTGGTGGCAGCGCCGGCGCTCTGGCACAATGCGGATTCAGAGTGTGCAATCCACTTCTGCGCCATAAATTCCTCTCACCCCTTAATCTGCACTCCCACTGGTGTAATTGCCAGCGACAATTCAGCGACAGGCTGGACGGTCGTGTTTTCCAAGCGCAGGGAGTAGCGACCGTCTGCGTAGTCAAAGCTGGGCGCAGCGACTTCGATCAGGTAGGGTCCGTCCTCGATGAACTTGAGATTCTGAATTTTGGCGTTGAGGTCCCAGTTAAGAAATCCGTTATCGTTATTCGCTGCGACAACGCTGCCGTCTGGAGCATAGATCGTCAGGAGGGTATCCGGTCCGGTAGGATAGACAGTTCTGGCGAAGGTGCTGATCGTCAGCACATCACCGGCGATGGCGTCATAGGTCCATACCTGTCGTTTTCCTGCGAGCAGTTCACCAGAGTAATCCCCTATCCCGACCACCCCGCTGTCAAGGGTCAGTGCTGCGCGGACTGCTTCAATGTTGGTGATTTTGAAGCTGCTGACGATTGCCTCAAGACTGGCTTCCAGGTCTTCAATAGTCAGCGGTCCGCTCACTTGAATGTAGAACCCAATTCCACTTCGGAAAAAAACGTAGTCATACACGACCATCCCATAGATCGGGTCGTCACCCAGGCGCGTTTGAGTGCGCAGTACCGGACCTTCTGGCATTGCGACGATTTCGCTGCTGACCAGCGTTGTATTGTCTGCAAAGGTCGCGCCATTGAGGAACGCCTGAAGCTCATGCAGGTCGAAATCGATGCCGACAAATGCTGGCGTGACGATGATGGTGAGACCAAGCAGACGTGGGTGGGTTACAACGATGGAATTCTCCATGTAGGAACGCAAGTTGCTTTCACATCTTGTACAGTCGGCATATCCAGCCATTTTTGCTGATTCGATGGTGAGTTCTATGAATGCCTCATCTGACGTGAAACCCACCCAGTCTGATGGCGCCATGATGCTGAACCCGCTGCCCTGATAGGCGTTCCATTGACTTGTGTCAACCGCTGCGACCGCGCTTGTATTTGAGGATTCCGTTGATTCCCGTGCAACCAGGGAGCTGTGGATATACACCGCCTGATCCTCGAACTCAATCTGATACCACATAGTGCTGCCCAGAACGGATGCGCCCTCCACAGAATCGATCACAACAACGCTTGATCCGGGATCGAACGTGGTGAGGACGGCACAATCCAGGCGTGCGCAGGCTCGTCCGTTGATATTCTGGGTGCTGGTGACGATGTAGATCGCCGATTCCTGAGATAGCGCTTGGTATCCTATGACAAAGTGCGCCAGGACGACAAGCAACATGCCGAACGTGCCATTGATGAACTGCTTCATGAGTTTCTCTCCTGCTGAACTTCCCACATGACAGACAAGGTGACTCGTTACCGACAGTACATGCAGGCAAGGGATGAATGTAATCACCTTGCGGTGGAATATCCGGGACGAGGGGGGTGAATTTTCGTTAGCCCAGAGGGGTAATATGCTGCCGCGAAAAGG
>JAEURA010000264.1 GCA_016789005.1 Anaerolineae bacterium | reverse complement strand
TCGCGGATGTCCAGGGGAACAATGTGCAAGCCGAACAACCGCACCTTCTCGATAAGCCGGTGCAGCGTGCCATCGGCGACGCAGCGTCCCCGGTTGCCGAGCAGGCTCTTGCGGACGATCATCAGGTCGCTGAGCAGTTCTTGGTGTGAGCGGTATTCGTCGCGTTCCAGCTTCTCCCAGATGATCGCCATCACCAGACGGTAGATCTCGTCGGCGTCGCGTTCCGGGAAACCGGTCTTCGAGACCCACCGCATCAATTCCTGCGAGACGCCGATCTCATCGATGGACTGGGTGAGGTGATCGCGCAGCAGGGTGATCTCTGCCTGATAAATCTGCCGCGCGGTGGCACGCATCTTCGCCAGGGCGTCCAGGGTGACATCGGCGGTCACGTTGGGGTTGCCGTCACGGTCACCGCCGATCCACGAGGCGAAGCGCAGCACTTCCGGCAGATCGTCCCAGTCCCCTTCGGGATAGACCTGTTCCAGTGCCGCGCGCAGGTCTTCGTACAGATCGATGGTCTGTTCCATGATCACCGAAGTGAGGAAGTACAGCCCGAAATCCACCTCATCATCGACTTTCGGGCGCGAGGCACGGGTAGGGCGGGTCTGCCAGAGTTCCTCGATCTCCTCGCTCAGCGAAATCTCGATGCTCCGGCGTTCGCGGGGCAGCATAACCTCGCGCGAGCGGCTGGCGAGCAGGTCGGCGATGTGCCGCAGCTTGATCAGAATCTCCTTACGCTTCGCTTCAGAGGGGTGCGCCGTGATGACCAGGCGCACGCGCAGTTTTTCCAGGACACGGCGCACTTCGGCAGCGCTGACTCCCGCTGCGCGGAGTTCGCGTACAGCGGCGTCGATGTTCTCTGAGAGCTTGTTCTCTGCCTCGCGGGTGCGCAGTACGCGGATGCGCTGTTCGTCTTCGGCGATGTTGATTAGCTGGAAGTAGTTGCTGAAGGCTTTGGTCAGGATGCGCACCGAGTCCAGCGGAAGATCGCGTATCGTCGCTTCCAGCGCTGCCGCCGCCTTGTCGTCGCCCTGGCGGCGTGCCTTGGCGAGCGCACGCACCTGTTCCACCAGCGCGAAGGCTTCATCGCCATGCTGATCACGGATCACCATGCCAAGCAGGTTGCCGAGCAGGCGGATATCGGTGCTCAACGCGCTGGCGAGGTCGTATTCCTGCATGTCTGTTTTCCTCACGGGTGCGATATAGCGAATCTTACCGCAAACCGCGAGGAAAACGACAGGGGTGCTGACGGATCAGTAGTTGGTCTCCAGGTCGATGACGCCTTTCTCGCGCGCCTGACGCATCGACCAGCGGTAGACGAACGCCGCGCTGACCCACAGCCCGACCGACATGATCAGCAGGATGAACGCGATGGCGGTGTTATCCAGGGCGGCGAAAGTCGGAAAGCCGATCATGTTCGTCCCCAACAGCGCGCGGCGCATCGCCTCCAGCCAGTAGGTCGCCGGGAAGATCAGCCCGATCTCGCGCAGTACCGGCGGAAGGATGTCGAGCGGGAAGAGCGCCCCGGTGAACAGATAGAGCGCCCCGGAGATCAGCTCGCCCGCCTGCCAGGCGTTCCGTCCGAGCTGGAAGGAGATCGCCCCGATGATCAGCCCCAGCCCAGAGAGCGAAGTCAGCCCCAGCATGATGCTGGCGATCAGGAACGGCAGGTCAATCGAGCCGATGGTGATCGGGATGCCGAACAGCAGCACGCCGAAGACCGTCACGATGATCGTCGAGATCGCGCCGATGAGCAGACGGGCAGCGCCGCGTCCGCACAGATAGGCATAGCCAACCAGCGGAGATGTGTAAAGCTGCTTGGCAGTTCGGTAATGTTCGCGGTCGTCGATCACTGCCCAGCTGATGCCCCCCAGCACGCCGCCGACGATGATGTACAGGGCGTTGCCCAGATAGATGTAGGCGAAGATCGGCTGCTGAGTCGCGCCATCGGTGATCACGCTGTACATGACCACCAGGATCATGACGCTGGCGATGGGGCGGGCGAAGGAGTAGACCGCGAACAGTAGGGGATCCGCCCAGTTGGATTCGATCTGCCAGCCGAGCCAGGCTCCCAGGATGAAAGACCGCAGGGCGTCGCTGCGCTGAACGAAAGGCAGGCTCAGCAGCCGGTCGGCAAAGCCCATCGGGCGTTCGCCTTCCGGGCGCACAGGTGAAAGCGTGGTCATGAGCTTATCGCCTCCGCTCGATCAGCCGTCCCTCGCGCCGCCCGATCTCTTCCAGCTTGGTCAGCATAAACCGCGCCGCCGCCAGGAAAAAGACCGACAGGATGAGCAGGATGATCGCTTCAACTTCAACCGAAAGAAAACCAAGCGTCGCGTCGCCGGCGAAGAGCAGCTGGCGCATGCCGTCCATGCCGAGCGTCAGCGGGATAAGCGACGATGCCGCTGCGACCCAGAAACCGAGCGCCCGCACCGGGAAGTAGAACCCCGATGCCAGGTAGATCGGCTCCTGCAAGAGGTTTGCCAGATGCCAGGCTTCCCGCCCGGAAGCTAGGAACACCGCCGCAAACATCATACCCATGCCATAGAGCGCGATCATCGTCAGGACGAAGATGGCGATCAGCAGCGGCACACTGCTGATCGTGTAAGTGACGCTGAACGCCAGCGAACATACGATCAGGATGATCGCCGCGCGCGTCACGGTCATGACGAATCCGCCGACCGCCATGCCCAGCAGGATCGCCATCAGCGGTCCAGGGCTGAGGACGTAGATCTCCAGGTTGCCGCCCTCTTTGTCCCAGTACAGCTGGCTCGCCATCGCCCACAGGATATTCAGCCAGAACGCCGTCATCGCTCCGCCCAGGACGACGAAGCCGACGTATTCCTCCGGCGCGCCGACCGCCTGATAGACGAAGACATAGCTAACCGTAGCCGCCAGCGGCAGCACCGTTTCGAAGAACAGCCAGCTGCGCTCCCGGATGAGCGACCCGACGATACGCGGATAAGCGCGCGCCCACATGGTGCGCCAGAACAGGGTCGCCCCGGTCGCCTTGGCTGCCGGCGGACTGGTCGTTTTGAACGCAGTCATCGTTCCTCTCCTGTGCCGTTCAGGTTGGTATCTTCGTCGAGCCGCCGCCCGACCAGCTGGATGAAGACGTCTTCCAGCGTCGGTTCGCGCTTTTCCAGCGACAGCAAGCCGGAGCCGCGCCCGGACAGATGCGAAAGGACGGCGGGGAGCGCCTCTTCACCCTGAAGCGACAGGCGCAGTTCGCTGAAATCGGTCTGGTCGGCGATGGTCACACTGCGCACGCCGGGCACGGCTTCGACGACATTTTCCGGAGAGGTTGGCTTGCGAAGCGGCTGAATCTTGAGGTGAAAGATCGTTTCCGATTGTAGGCGGCGCTTGAGGTTTTCCGGCGTATCGCAGATCAGCGTCTTGCCCCGGTCGATGATCGCCAGGCGGTCGCATAATTCGTCGGCTTCCGCCATGTAATGGGTGGTCAGCAGCAGAGTGCGGTCGGGGTTCTGCGCCATCCAATCCTTGACGAAGCCGCGCACATCGCGGGCGGCGGTGACATCGAGACCGAGCGTGGGTTCGTCGAGGAAGACGACGCTGGGGTCGCTGATGAAACCGCGAATGAAGTTCATCTTCTGCCGCAGACCGGTCGAGAGATCGCTGATCTTGGTGCTGCGGCGGTCGTAGATGCCGACCATCTGCATCATCTCTGCCAGGCGGCTCTTGATCGTCTTGTTGTCCAGCCCATAGAAGCGGGCGAACATCCACAAATTCTCTTCTACCGTGAGCAGCCCGAAACCGCTGGTCTCGCCGCCGCTCACCATGCTGATGCGCCGGCGCACCTCCTGGGTCTGTGTGGTCACGTCCAGCCCATCCACTTTGGCAGTCCCGCTGCTGGGCAGGAGCAGCGTCGCCAGTATCTTGATCAGGGTGGTTTTGCCCGCGCCGTTGGGACCGAGCAGCCCGAAAAGCTCGCCGCGCGGCACTTCCAGCGACACGCCGTCCAGCGCGATCAGCGTTTTGGCTTCACCTTTTCGCTTGCCGCCGCGAATCTTGTAGATGCGGCGCACATCATGAGTTTCAATTGCCAGAGGGGTGCTTGACATGAACAGAACTCGCTTCCTGAAGGTCTCATTCGATGGTCCGCCGGGAATTGCAGGTACGGAACGTTTGGTGATGTGGAATTGAACCGTTATGAACTTTAGTAGAGTACAATGGACTATATTTGTCCATCATAGTAGAAGGGTCTCGCCGCGTCAAGGCGCTGCTCTGTGCAAAGTAGCAGAACCTTCATGCGTGATTTCGTGTATAGTCAGCAGACATGGAGGGCACGATGCTAACGAACCAGGCTTCACGCCGTCACTTTCGCCTACCTCATCCGGTCCTGACCCTGATCGGGCTTGTCTTCTTCGCTCACTTCGCCGGCGCAGGAATCGTTCTGGCGCAGTCACCCGGCGATGCCGGCGTGGATGATCCGTATTTTCCGAATCTGGGCAACGGTGGCTACGATGTGCTGCACTATGCCATCGACGCACGTTTCGACGTAGAAGCAAACACGCTCCAAGCCACGACGGTGATCGACGCTCAGGCGACGCAAGGGCTGAACCGGCTGAACCTGGACTTTCAGCGCATCGCCATCGAAAGCGTCCTGGTCGATGACGCCGAAGCGTCGTTCGAGCACAGAAACGGCGAGCTGGTGATCACCCCGGCGGCGGCGATCACGGAAGGACAGGCGTTCCGCGTTGAAGTGCGCTATGGCGGCAGCCCCTCCAGCTATCCTTTCCAGCAAACCATCGCCGACCTCGGCTGGTATGACCTGGAGTCGCATCTGGTAGGCATGGGTGAACCCGCCGGTTCATCGACCTGGTATCCGGTCAACGAGCATCCTTCCGACAAGGCGACCTACACCTTTCGCCTGACCGCGCCGAAACCGTACATGGCAGTCGCCAGCGGCGTGCTGGTCGAACGAATCGCCGGGTTGGACGAGACGACATTCGTCTGGGAGATGCGCCAACCGATGGCGAGCTATCTCACTCTGGTGGCGGTGGGCGATTTTGTCGAGATCAGCGATGAGACGGCGGACGGACTGCCGATTCGCAGCTATGCCCCGCCCAATCTGGTGCGCCGCGCCGAGAGCGCCTTTGCCCGGACCAGTGAGATCATCGCCGCCTATGAAGCGCTGTTTGGTGACTACCCGTTCGAAACGGTGGGCGGGCTGGTCGTGGATGGGGGCTTCGGTTTCGCGCTCGAAACCCAGTCGATGCCCATTTATGATGGCATGATCATCCGCGCGCCGGTCGAATTCAGCGAGCGGTTCATCGCCCACGAGCTGGCGCACCAGTGGTTCGGCAACAGCGTCAGCCCGGCGAGCTGGCGCGACATCTGGCTCAACGAGGGTTTCGCGACGTATGCGTCCTGGCTGTGGGTCGAACAGAGCGCCGGTCTATCGGTCTTCGGCAGCCTGGCGCGGGGCAGCTACGTCGAACTGCGCAACAGCCGGCGGCTCACCCGACCGGGAGATGCTAAGGGACCGGTCACCGGCGACCCAGGGGTGGAAGCGATCTTCGATGGCGAGGTCATCTATACGCGCGGCGCGGTGACTCTGCATGCGCTGCGCCTGAAGGTTGGCGATGATGCCTTTTTCGAAATCGTGCGCACTTACTACGACCGCTTCAAATTCGGCAATGCCTCGACCGAGGATTTCATCGCCGTCGCCGAAGAGGTGAGCGGCACAGACCTGAATTACTTCTTCCAGGGGTGGCTCTTCGAAGCCGATGTGCCGCTGATTCCTGAACTGGAATCGTGAGCTTACGGTAAAATGATCCCTGTCGCGAAGTGACGGGGATCTTCTTCTATGGCTTATCTGGCACATGTCAGCGAACTGCCCGCCGCCGACCACCTCAGCGAGGCGGAGCGCAAGATGCTGGACAGGCGCTTCGACGCGAACGAATATGAACTGAACTTTGACGGTGAAGCCATCGAATGGGGCTTGATCGAAGAGGTCGAAGTGGCGCATGCCGCCCGCCAGCGCAGCCCGGCGGGCTGGGTGGTGCGCAACCTCCTGTACGGCGGCAGCGAACGCTACCATCTGGGGGTGTATTTCGGAAAACAGGAGCTGGTGCTGACCAACATCACGGCGGAGGCGGTCCGGTACATTCTGCACACCGTCGCCTACTACTGCCGCCACGACATCCGCTATCGCGGCGTCGTCGGAGTTGCACCCCTTCGGGATGACATCGAGTGAGATTCTCCCTCCACCTGACCGCGTTCTTTCTGGTGACGCTGGTCTGCTGCGCAGCCTGCGCCCCGAATGATGTGGTCCCAGACGCGCCAATTGTGCGCGGATCGACGCTGACCCTGGCGCAAGTCCCACAGGCAGACCCGCCGGCGTTTGCCGTCAGCGGCGATCACGTGCTGGCATTCTGGATCGGTTCGGATGATCGCGGCGTTCACCATGATGCGCGGATCGCCCGCCGCGATGCCGCCGAGCCGGCGCTGACCCTGCCGCTGCCGCCGGTACATCCGTTCGCCCAGACGGCGGTGAATTCTACGAACGGCGCGGCGCTGCTGTTCTGGTTGGACGAGAACCCCGACACGCCGGAGCGTGCAGCGCTGTATGCGGCACGGATCGGCGCTGATTTACGAGTGGAGCGCGGACCGGTCGCGGTCTCCGACACGCCGGTTTACGACTACACGGCGCAGACTGACGGCGAAGGCGGCGCCTGGATCGTCTGGAGCGGCGGCGCGGCGGCGGAACCGGTGCTCTACGCGCGGCAGATCGACCGCGACGGGCGTCCGCTGGAACCGGGGCGCGTCGGCGCGTCCGGGACGGCTCCGGCGCTGACTTATGATGCTCAGGGGCGGCGCTGGCTGTTCTGGCTGGCGAACGGGCAGGTCTGGCGGGGGGCGTTCTCGCGCGGACAGATCGACGGCGAGCCGGAGGCGCTGACCGCCGCCATCCAGATGGACCCCGGCGACCGCCTGACCGGGCTGGCTGCCGGCAGCGATGGTCGGCTCGGCTACGTGTTCTGGAATGTGGCGCGGCGGGACGGCGAGAACGAAACCTGGCTGGTGGTCGGCAGTTTCAACGATCCCTATTGGGCACAGCCGAGGCTCCTGACGAATGCTTCCGGCGCGCCGGCGCGTTTCGCCACTCCGCTCGATCAGCCTGCGTCGCCCCTGCCGATTGCGGTGGTGGACGCCGACGGGATCACACTGCGTTTTGGCGTCGACGGGCTGCTTGGCGAGTCTTACCTGGTGCTTTCCCCGGCGGAGCTGCTGCGTGCGCCGCTGCTCAAAGCGCAGCCCGACGGCGAACTGCTGCTCGCCTGGGCTGCGCCGTCTGGCGAGACAGCTTCGCTGAACCTGCTCCGCCTGAGCCGGTGATCAGCAGGCATTCATGCGGTAGAAGATCTCCAGGATGTCCTCCGCCGCAGCGGCGATCTCCGCCTGACCCTCGACCTCGGCGCGTTCTCTGGCGGCGCGCAGCCCCGATTCATGAACGTTGCTGAAATCGCCGACGGGGTAGAGCAGGCGATCCGGCGACTCCGAAGGCATATCCGGATTGAACGCGAGATACCAGCGTGCAGCTTCGTCCGCTCCGTGTTTGGCGGCATAAGCAGCGGCGGAGTCGGCGGTAGGCTGGTTATCGCGCCAGACCGAGTTGATGCGATACCTGCCCTCGCTCACCATCTGGCGCGCGTGGGCGATGGCTGCTTCATTCACCTTGATCGGCATAGACGCTCCTCTGTGGACCCACTTCTGATGTTCGACGCCGCGCCGCCGCCGGGTCTTACGCCGCCTGCCGGAAGACGACACGGTAGGAGATGACCGACCGGTCGCCGTTCGGCGTGGTGCAGGGGACCGCCGAAAGCGGCTGCTGAATCGGATCGGCGCGTCCGGGCAGGTCGATCAGATAGTCGATTCCTGAGTCCATCTGAAAATCGGAATATGCCGCCCCGCGTCCTG
>JAEURA010000258.1 GCA_016789005.1 Anaerolineae bacterium | reverse complement strand
GCGGTCAAATTGCCATCCGGACTGACCTGTAAGGCACTCATCGTAAAGGATTGCGCGGCGAGTGAACTTGAGCATAACGCAAGCATAGTGATGAGCAGCGCCAGTATCGCTCTTGTGTTCGTCATGATATTCCTCCACTCTGCGTCAAGTCCACGCTCACGGTATCAACCGCTGAAGGGTGGTGGATATGAAGGTCTTCAGTCCAGCGCCAGGGGCAGGGCGGCGAGCAGCGGAATCCAGAACGGCACTTTTCTCAAACGCATGGCATCCTCGCTTGCTGAAAGCAGAATGAACGGTCATTCCTTTCAACAGCTTAACGCCGAGGCAGGGTGATGAAAAACGACGAATGTCAGGCGTTCACCCGCCGGTGATCACGCGGCGGGGATATTCGTGTGGTTAAGAGGCGGAGCGGCTGATTCCCCGCTCCGCCCAAACTTCGCTTGCCTGAATAGAGAAGGAACCCAGGGGTGAGGTGCTGATCGGCTACGGAAGCGCCGCGCCCTGGTCGCGCAGCCAGCGCAGATAGGCGATCAGGTCGGCGAAATCGGCGTCGGTCCAGTCCGGGCGCCCGCCGCTGGGCGGCATCGAGACGCCGGTCATGTTGTCGGTGTGATCGGCGGCGCGCCCCAATCTCAGGAACGCCAGCAGGTCGGCGTCCCCGGCGTACAGCACCAGCGGCGACGTGACCAGCGGCAGCCCCAGATTTGGCACGCCTTCGCCCGCAAAGCCATGACAGCCCGCGCACGTCTCCTGATAATGCTGCTGACCGCGCTCCCGGTTGCCGCCGCTCGCCGTGACCGTCGCCTCAGGCAGAGGGGTGGCGGTCGCCAGGGCTGTAGTCGCGGCAGGCGTGGCTGCGCTGGCGGTCGCTTCGATGCGCACCATGATGTGATTGGGCGAGAGAAATTCCGCCCCGCTCAGCACGTAGATTTCGCCGGCGTTTTGCAGATGGTTGAACTGCCCGTCGCCGCCCATCGCGTTAGGGGCGATATCGATCACCCCATCGCCGTCAACATCCCCGACGGCGAGCGCGTAGGGCATCATGTCGTTGTCATCCGCGCCGATGATGAAGCGCACCCGCAGGGCTTCCGGCGGGTCGAACAGGCGGATCACCCCGTCGTCGTTCGGCAAGCCGCCCCTTTCGCCGAAGATCACCGCCATCATGCCGGCGTTGTGCCGCAGCGCGCCGTCGCTGCCGGTCGGGTCGTAATCAGGTGCGCCGTAGAACAGGTCGTCCACGCCATCGCCGTCGATGTCGGCGGCGCGCAGTGTGTCGCCTGCCTTGCTGTCCGCCTGATCCGGGTAGATGACGACGCTGCGCCCCGGCTCCGGCGCGCTCAGATCGATCATCTGCCCGGCGCGCTCGCCGGGCGCGTAGATCACCCAGGCTTCGCCCGCCTCGTCCAGGTTATCCGCTTCGCCGTCGCCGACCAGCGTGCCCAGGATCAGATCGCGCTGCCCGTCGCCGTCCAGATCGCCGACGGCGATCTCCTCGCCGAGCAGATCGTTGGCGTCGCGCCCGTAGATCACGGCGATCCGCTCATCGACGGGGCGACCTGTGTCGTCGATGCGCGCGGCGAGGTCGATGATCTGCCCGCGCAGGTAGGGACCGCCGAAGACGATGAACGTCTCGCCGCTGTTGTAACGGCGGTTCGCCGGACCGTCGCCGCCGCCGAAAGAGACGCCGCCGATGCCGGCGGAGGCGCGCCACAGCGCCGCGCTGACGATGGCGTCGTCGTAGCCATCGCCGTCCAGGTCGTCGCCCCACACCGTCGAACCCATCAAATCGTCGTAGTCCGCCCCGATGATCCAGGCGGCACTGCCCGGCGGCTGGCGCAGGTCAGTCACCTGTCCATAGCGCGCCGCCATGTCCGCCGCGCCGAAGAGAATCCACACTTCGCCGGCGTTGATGCGGTGATCGCCCTCGCCGTCGCCCTGGTTCGCGCCGATCAGCAGATCGTGGAAGCCGTCGCCGTCGAAGTCTCCGCCTTCCAGCCACAGCCCCAGTCGATCTTCCGCCGTCGCGCCGTAGAAGGCGATCACGTCTTCCGGCAGGGTGCGCAGGTCGATGTCGGCGTGCGCGGCGAAACTGGCGCTCCCGAACAGGACGTAGGCTGCCCCGGCGTTGGAGCGATCCTGACGTGGACCGTCGCTGTTCTGTGCGCTGAACAGCAGATCGTCGAAGCCGTCGGCGTTGAAGTCAGCGACGTAGCTTTCCGCGCCCGCCATGTCGCCGGAGTACGCGCCGTAGATCGAGAACCCGGTTCCCCTGCCGGGCGGAAGCGTCCATCCCCCTTCGACCGCCGCCGTGCCGGCGATGTCGCACAGGTTCATCACGATGCGCAGATGCCCGCCGCTGCCCCGCCATTCGCCGGCGACGGCATGGGTGGCGTTCTGACCGGTCACCGCCA
Source organism: Anaerolineae bacterium (assembly GCA_016789005.1). Classification (GTDB taxonomy): domain Bacteria; phylum Chloroflexota; class Anaerolineae; order Aggregatilineales; family Phototrophicaceae; genus Flexifilum. The sequence continues at coordinate 423 of JAEURA010000258.1, read as the reverse complement.
GATCGCCGCAGCCGTTCCCGTCAAAATCGCCGATCTCCAGCGGCTTGCCGGTTGCAGAGCTTCCGGCGGGCGAATCGTAGAAGGCGAACTGTCCCGCCTGTTCGACCGCCCGCAGGTCCCAGGGCTGACCGCCGGTCGGCGTGGGCGCGTCCTGGGCGCGCGCCGGGCGGGCGCTTCCGCTCAGAAACAGCACGGCGGCGACCAGCAGGGAAACCTTCAGCGCGAGCACTGTAGGGGCGGTTCGTGAACCGCCCGCCGGCGCGCCGTCCGGTTGCACACCGCCCGCCGGCGCACTACCCGCCATCACGGGCGCATCGCGATGCGCCCCTACGACACGTCTTGCCATTTGATGAGTCATCGTTCGTTCATTCAGGATGTCATTCACATCACAGCGATAAGAGAAAGGCGATCAGGTCGTCGAGC
>JAEURA010000242.1 GCA_016789005.1 Anaerolineae bacterium | reverse complement strand
GCGTGTCTGCAAAGCCGGTTTTCACACAACCTCACCCCAACCTCACCCCCTGCCCCTCTCCAATTGGAGAGGGGCGGTTGAGCGCAGCGAAACGGGGTGAGGTGAGCAGTTTGCAGACAGCCTCTGAGGGAATCCACCCAGGCTTCCACTCAGCGCCTAGCCACATGGACCCCCGGTGGTCAGTCCTGCTGGCTTAGCTCGCTTCCGCCCGGCGATCAAAGGTCCGCAGCCCGGCGATCAGCTCGTCCACCGAGGAACAAATCATCACCTCCGCGCCGAAGACGATGCGCCAGCGGCAGCGCGCGCCCTCTTCCAGGCGCACTTCGGGCAGCCCCGGCGGTCCTTCGGCGACGACCGCGAAACCCTCGCGCTCCAGGGCGCGCTGTGTCCAGGTGTACTGCACGCCGCTGCCGGTCAGCAGGACCCGTTCCGCGCCGCCGGTGGACGACCTGAACGCGCCAGATTCGATGTCGAAGGCGACGACGGCGCTGCGGAACGCCGCCTCGAACGCCCCGCTCAGCACCAGATCCTCCGGCGCGCCGGCGCGCACCTGCCCGCCTTCCGGCAGCAGCCAAATCTGGTTTGCCGAGCGCAGCGCCAGGTCCAGGTCGTGGGTGGACATGAGGATGGTCAGCCCGGTCTGCCGCGCCAGATCGCGCAGCAGCGCCATCGTCTCCACGCGGCGGGGCAGGTCGAGATAGGCTGTCGGCTCGTCCAGGATGAGCAGGTCCGGCTCCTGCGCCAGCGCGCGGGCGATCAGCATCTTCTGGCGCTCGCCGTCGCTCAGCGTATTGAAGAATCGCGATGCCAGCCGCTCCGCGCCGACCAGCCGGATGGATCGCTCCACCACCGCGCGATCCTCAGCCGACAGCCGCCCCACCCAGGACGTGTGAGGGTGGCGTCCCAGCGCAACCAGCTCGTAACCGGTGAACATGCCGACCTCCATCTTCTGGGTCAGCACGACGCTCAGCCGCCGGGCGCGCTCCCCGGCGTTCATGTGGTGGATGTCGTGTCCAGCGAGCAGCGCCCTGCCGCCGAGCGGCTTCTGCATGCCGGCAAGCGTGCGCAGCAGAGTCGATTTGCCCGCGCCGTTCGGACCGATCAGGCAGATCAGCTTCCCCGTCGCGACGGTCTGCGAGAATGGCTGAACGACCACCCGCGCGCTCCCCCGCTGAGGGTATCCGGCGCTCAGGTCCTGAAGGTGAAGCAAAGGCTTCTGGCTCATCATGTGAACGATTCCCTGGTATGGCGTCGGCTGAGGATGACCCACAGGACGGCGGGCGCGCCGATCAGCGCGGTGACGGCGTTGAGCGGCAGCACGATCCTGCTGCCCGGTGCATCGGCGATCAGCGCGGCGATCAGCGCGACAATCGCCCCGACCAGGATGGTCAGCGGGACCAGCAGACGGTGGTCGGAGGTGGCGAACAGCCCCCGGCAGAAGTGCGGGACAGCGATGCCGATGAAGCCGATCGGTCCGCAGAAGGCGGTGACCGTGCCCGCCAGCACGGCGGTGGTGAGAAGGAGGGCGTAGCGCACCCGCAGCAGGCTTACTCCCATACTGGCGGCGTACTGCTCGCCCAGCAGCAGGGCGTTGAGCGGCTTGCTGAGCAGGAAGGCGGCAGCCAGCCCGGCGCAGACGACCGGCGTCATCACCGCCAGCTGATCCCAGGTGACGCCGCTGAAGCTGCCGAAGGTCCAGGCGATGTACGCCTGGATGCGCTCCGGGATGCTGAAGTAGAGCAGCAGGCTGACGGCGGCGCTGGTCAGGTAGCCGACCAGCAGCCCGACGATGAGCAGGGTCATGCCGCTGGCGACCCGCCGCGCCAGCGCCAGGACCAGCGCCATCACCAGCGCCGACCCCAGGCTCGCCGCCGCCGCCAGCGCCAGATCGCCCATCAGCCCCAGACCGGTCAGCAGCGTGGTCGTGACCGTGCCGACCGACAGCACCACCAGCGCCACGCCCAGGCTCGCGCCGGAGCTGACGCCCAGAATGTAGGGATCGGCGAGCGGGTTGCGGAAGAAAGTCTGCATCAGCAGCCCGCCGATGCCCAGGGCGGAACCGGCGAGAATGGCGGTCAGCGCCTGCGGCAGGCGGAAATCGAGCACGATGTTCGTCCACACCGCCTTGCTCGGCTCCTGCCCCAGCAGGATGCGCGCCACCTCTTCTACGGGGATGGTGACCGACCCCATCGCCAGGCTGAGCAGGAAGAGCAGCGCCAGCAGCAGAATCAGACCGACTGCCAGGAACCGCTTCAAGCCCACAGCGCCCGCCGTGCGGCTTCGCGTCAGGTCCATCTGCTAAACGCCCCTCGGTTGATCCATCGTCACGCCGCCCTCTCGCTTGTCGGGCGGACGCGCTGAAGCGCGTCCGCCATACGGTTGTAGGGACGCGCCTGTGCGCGTCCGCCATACGGTTGTAGGGGCGCGCTTGTGCGCGTCCACCGTGACGGGCAACCAGTAGGCGGTCCCTACAAGTTGTATCGACTTACCCTGCCGGCTCAAGCCGCTGGTAGAAGGTGAATTCGTGGTCCGGCAGCAGGTCCGGGTGGAAGATGGCGATCAGATCCGCCAGGATCAGGTCCGGGTGCGCCGCTCCCGTCTCGAAGTAATCGCTGCCGCCGTTGACGTTCATGCGCCGATTGTTGTTCCAGATGCTCCCGTTCTCGTACGCCTGGAACGAGGCAAAGCGCGGGTCGTCGGCGAGCATGGCGTCGGTCGTCGCCCAGAACATGTTGGCATTGACCCAGAACGCGGCATCCGCGCCCTGCTCCAGCACTACCTCGAAGTCCAGCGGGTTACTCGTGCCCGGCATATCGGCGAACAGGAAATCGGCTCCGGCGTCGGCGAGGAGCTGCGCTACCGTGCTGTCTCCCCCCGGCATGTACCAGGTCCCGGCATAGGGACCTGCCGCTATCGTCGTCGGACGCGCTTCGAGTTCGGCGGTCAGCGCCTTCAGCGCGTCATAGCGTTCGACCACACCGTCGAAGGTCGCGGCGGCTTGCGCCTCCGTGTTGAAGAACAGCGCCACGAACTTGCCCCACTCCGCCTGACCGAGCGGCGTCGTGTCAGCGTAGTCGGCATTGAGCACTGCCGGCACACCGGTCTCGGTCAGCTGCGCCACCGTCGTCTCGCCGGCGAAGAACTCCTGCGCCATGACCAGGTCGGGTTCAGCGCTGAGCAGGATTTCGAAGTTGATCTCGCCGCCGCTGCCGCCCCCGCCGATCTCAACGATGTCGCCGGAAGCGACGCGCTCCAGGACGGCTTCATTGCTGGTGAACAGCGCCGTATCCACGCCGACCAGCCGGTCGAGCAGCCCTTGATCGGTCAGGTGCGGCAGGATCGATGTCGTCATGCCGACGAAGCGCCCCACCGGGACCTCGATGACCGGCACGCCCTCGAAACCCTCAGGCGCGGGCGCACCGCACTGGAGCAGTATGTAGGTGGCAGGCGCTTCTGCGCCGGGCCACGGCACGACGCTCACCACCTTGTAGTGGTTGAAGTACTCGACCTGGAAATTGGCGGCGTATTCGACGGTGGCTTTGTCGGGGAAGTAATCGACGGAGGCGTCGAACGTCTCGACACAGGCATCCGTCAGGTTGGCTTCGACCGCTTCCTGCGCCTGGGCGGGCGAAAGGATCAGCGCCGCGAAGAAGATGACGACCAGTATGGCTCTGAACATGTTTTCATCGCTCCAGCGATAGGGTGAGGCGGGCAACAAAAAAGCCCGCCGGGAGCGAGCTTTAACGTTTGGTTACGTTATCGCCGCCGGCTCCCTCTGTCCACGAAGGGTTGCACAAGCACCGCGCGAAGGTGAGCATTCGGGCTTAAGCCGTTCAGCCAAGCTGAAACGACCTTTACCGCTGCGGGACAGCGCCGGATTCGCACCGGACTTCCCTCACATGCGCGCGTCTAAAATGGTGACCGCTCTGCTGCCGTCAGGCTCCTTTCCACTCGACGATACCCTCTAATCCTAATCCTTTTTTCATCTGGGGGAAAGGACGAACCGTTTTTTGGGGTGCATTTCAGATTATTGGGGATACGGGCGGACAACGCGGGCGTTGTCCATGTACCTCCCTGAAACGTGACCCACCGAACCTCCGCGTGTTCCCACGACAAGCGAATCTCGGCGTCTGGTACTGCAACACCAAAATAGAAGACGGGGATGACAAGCAAGGCGCTGTCCCAATGCTGTCGATTCAGAAAATGAATCACGGGCACACTGGTTCGCGTTTGCAGCTCCAGGTAGGCGCAATGCTCTGGAATTCCGGCTTCCTCAAACGCTTCGCGTTGAACCGCCTGCAGCGGAGTCTCTTCATCCTCACCGCCCCCGGCGATACTTTGCCAATACCCTTCATCGCTTCTTCGGAAGATGGCATATTCCACGTTCGAAGTCGCTGAACGTCTTCTGAAAGGGAAAGCTGCAACCTGAAACGGCGCTCTTGCCATGACGATAGAGACTCCGTACACTGCGGCGCATCAAGGGCGTTTCTGCGCGCTGATGATGCTCAACGTATCGGGAAGCATCACCCGCCGGCAGGCTTCAAACCCGGCTTCTTCCAGCCATTGGCAGTGTTCTGCCTCTGTGTACGACATCCCACCGTGATAGGCGTTCATCAGGAACAGATTCGTCATCACCGCTCCCGGCGGCGACAGACGGCTGTCATCGAGTACCCACCCGATGATGTAGATTATACCCCCCGGTTTGACCGCTCGCCCAACATTGTTCAGCACAAGCTGGGCATCTTCGGCAGATAAAACCTGGATGACGGCGCGCAGCACAGCCGCATCGTACACCCCTTCAGGTGGCGCTCTTAAGATGTCTGCGGAGATGATCTGGATGCGCTGCGCCGCCGCCGACTGCTCCACAAAGCGCCGCGTGATCGGCGTCACCGATGGCAGGTCGGCGACAGCCGCGTTCACCTGGGGCAGCGCTTCAACCAGCGCCATCGCAAGCCCGCCGGAACCGCCCCCGGCATCCAATATGCTGGCGACGGTTGAAAAGTCGTAGCGCTCAATCAGGCTGCGCCCGTGTTCGACCGCCCCATCATGAAGCAGGCGGAAAATCCGCTCCAGCTTTTCGGGTGGGGTACGTCTGTAGTCAAAATCCCGCTGCGCCTGCCCCATACCGCTGCGTACAGACTCGGCGGTTTGGAACGCTGTCCCCCATAAGAGGGACCAGAATTCGGGAGCGGCGCCGATATGTCCCGGCGACCCCTTCACCAGGTAGTATTGAGCTTCGGGACTGTTGGCGAAGCGCCCCTGATCGACCGTCAGCAGACTAGAGGAGACCAGGACGTAGAGCAGCGCCCGAAGTTTCGGCAGCTCTACGCCCAACGCGGCAGCGACTTGCTCCGCGCTCCGCGCGCCGTCGGCAAGCACTGTGAAGATGTCCAGCTGGCAGCCCGCCAGCAGCGCCAGCGCTGGCGCCACCGCGCCCGTCAATCTGCCGATCACGTCCATTGCAGGAGGGGAATTAGCCTCGTCCATTGTTCACTCCAGTGAAATGCCTTGTCAGATCAGCGCTGGTGTTTCAAACACGTTCCACAATCCTGCCTGAAAGGCGGGAGCAGGAACGCCGCAGTGTCGGCACTGCCCGAATGTCTGGTAGACGAACCGGAAACCGGAATAATTCCGCGCTTCGAGCGTCTGCACAAACGGGCGAATGTGGGGGAGGTGCCACTCGTTCAGTTCGTAGTCTGCGAAGGCAAGGTAGAGATTGACTGGAAGACTCGGATGCAGCACGGCGTAGTCGCGTTCGCACTGCTCGACAAAACCGTCGCCCATCGGCAGATCTGGGCTGACAACCACGAAGCGCCTGAATCGCGCCTTCCCCGCAAACAGCGCATACAGAGCGAACGTCCCGCCCCAGGAATGACCGATCAGCGTTCGGTCGCCCTGGTCCGTTCGATACTTCCCATCAATCATGGGGATGAGTTCATCTTCGATACATTGCAGGAAGCGCCCGCCTCCGCCGGATTCGACCTGGCTCAAACCAGGGAAAAACTCCGCTATCGCCTGCTCAGATGAAGGGTCGTGGATGGGAAGCAGGTCGCGGGTGCGTAAGCGCATCACCTGATCGCTGATATATTTCTGCGAACCATTGACCGGATAGCCAATCCCGACGATCAGGGCATCTGGCAGCTCGTCGCAGAACGGGACGCGTGTGTTCATCATGCGGACCATCTCCGTGACCATGCCAAAATAGAAATCGGCGTCGAGGAGGTAAATCACGGGATAGAGGCGATCGGGCTGATCGTGATACGTGGGCGGCAGCGCGACGGAAATGCGATATGCTTCGCCAACCGCCGTAGAGTGCAGCAGATGCACCTCTGTTTCCGGGATGGTTGCCAGGGGAAGAGCGGTCATCAGGTTGTCCTCTTGAGATGACTCTTCGGGAGAAGACGCCGCCAGGGCGACAGCGCCTTCGATACCTGTATACTCGCCAGGGGCGAATGAAAAACGTCGATCTTCCTGCTGTATCGTCTCCGGTTCAGCCTGCCGATTCGGTTGGGTATCCCGCGTCAACCCACGCTTGTACGCCCCCATCCAGGATCGAAACGTTGGTGAACCCCATATCATGGAGCAGCTTTCCCCCAAGCGCGCCCAACGGACCAAGGATGCAGGTAACGATGATTGGACGCGAACGATCCGCCAGGATGGGGTCGCGCCAGTCTTCAGGGACCTCGTTGTCGGCTTTGTAGGTCAGGCTTCCGTAAGAGATGTTCCTTGCGCCGCGAATCGTCCCGGTCATAGCGATGTCGGATGCGTCTCGGACATCGATGACCAGAATGTCAGGGTCTTCCTGAAGGCGTCGATAGGCTTCCGATGGACTGATGACCGGAACCTGAGCGATGGCGTCCGCCGCCATCTGACCGAATGTTTTAGCCATAAGATGCGTTCCTCTCGTGCTCGAATACCGGTGGAAGTTTCAGGGATGTGGGCGCAGGTTGTTGGCTGAAACCCATCCGGCTAATCATCATGATGAGAGACGCCTGCCGGAACCATGATGTGCTGATAAGGTGTTCCTCGCCACATGACGAATGGTCCGGGTGAATGTTCGTCATGGCTCATGCCACCCAGATCAACGCCGCTGGGTAGGATGAACATCATATAGGGGTCCGTCGACATCCAGTGATCTGCTGCCGGCTCTGTCGCGCCAGGGTTGCTGTTGCTGAAGGCTTCGTCGCCGAGGAGCATGTAGCCGAATCCAGGAACCGTGAGATTCGGCGCTTCACCAGAAACCAAGGCATATACCCAGGTGAGTGCTGCTTCATCGAAGCACAGAGGATTGTTCACCTCTGTGGTGGGTTCATCTGGCAGACAACTCCAGCCGTTCGTGCCCTCACGCAGAACCACGAATTTGCCGTCTGCATCGAAGGACCAATCCAGGATCGTCGCATCCTGAGTGATCGCCGCCGGCGCTGCGCTCAACGCGCTGTCGATTTTTGCCTGCGCTGCCGCATCATCCTGCGCCAGCGCCTGCACCGCAGCCAGTCCAAATGTGATGATCAAGAATCCCGCCCGACAAACTTTCATCAAGAACATGTCACCCACCTTTCAAAATACTGGCTTGAACTGTGGACACAACTGCATTTCTCGATTCAGTTTTTGGGGTGCGCACCTCCTTTCGTCCTGTCGGTATTCCCTGCACAGGACAGAACCACCGAATCGCCACACGGATTCAGTACAAGACTGCCCGTCAGAAACATGACGCGGCAGCTGACGCCGAACGGCGTGTCAGCCGCCGCAGACCGATCCCTGAGTCAGAAGGCACTGATGATCCCCTTGAAGAAAGGGGTAGTTTTCGCAGTCCGGCAGACCCGGCTCGCCGCACAGCGGACGACTGGCTTCGATATTCCCCTGCACCACGTCGAACTGCTCGTTTTCCATCGCCGGGGTGATGTCGATGTCGCGCGGCAGCAGGCTGAGCGGCAGCGCCGCGTGGATGGCGCTCCGGCAGGTGTAAGGGCGGGGCCACCCCGGTGCGCGGGACGCCTGAAGGTCGTCGTCGAGGGCGATGCGCACCCACGTACCCGCCAGCACCGGCTGAGCGCCCAGATCGGTGGCGACATGCGCCGCCCCTTCCAGCGTGCTGACGGTCATCCCGCCGCTGACGCTCGCCTGAAAGAAGACGGTGGACCCCATCTCGACATCGACGCCGTTGATGTTGAAGATGACCGATCCCACCCCTTCGGGGGTCTGGACGACCATGCCGCTTTGTGGCGCGCCCTCACAGGGCGCATCGCTGATGCCCGTGCGCAGACGGAACGCCTGCATCGGTTTCAGGCTGGCGTCTGCCTCTTCCTCCTCTGGCACGGCGTTCTGCACTTCGACATCGCCGAACAGCAGAAAGGTGACATTCTCGCCGGGCAGCGTATCCGGCAGGTTGGCTTGCAGCCGCATCAGGGAGACGCCCCATTCGCCCGTGCTGGCGAGCAGCGGGCTGAGATGCATGGACTCCAGGGAAGCCACATCGACCACATCGCCAGGCTGTTCGAAGCTGATCGCGCCCGGTTCACCGCGCAGATCGGCGGTGAGGGCGATGTGCCCGAAGCACGCCTGATTCCGACCGGTCGCGGCGCAGAACGAGTCCACCGTGCTGAGCGCCTCTTCGACGATACGCGGGCATTCCGAGGTGTTTTGCAGCCGCGCGAAGGCAGGCGCGACCACGAGACCCGACAGCAGAAGCACGAACCTGACCCGCGTCCAGATTTTCCGCATCGTCTTACCTCCAGCCGACGCCGACGCAACCACGCTGTGGGAAAGGCAGCACGCAGCAAAGCCGGGCTACAGCCTTTTCCTCACCTCCATAGGATCAGCTTTGTCACACCACAACGTCTGTGAGCTAAGTCACATGGCGACGGACTTGTCAGGGAAGCGTCCTGCTGCGCAGCGGATCACGGGGGCGCTGGTGGAGCGTCTTCACCCCACCTTCAGGCGATAGCCGATTCCGGGTTCCGTCAGGATGAGCGCTGGTCTGGCGGGGTCTGCCTCAAGCTTCTGGCGCAGCTGGGCGAAGTAGACTCGCAGATAATGAGTCTCATGCTCGTATTCACGCCCCCATACTTCCCGCAGAATCTGCCGGTGGGTCAGCACTTTGCCGGCATGCTGAATCATCAGGCGCAGGAGCGCATATTCGGTCGGGGTGAGCCTGACGGGTTCGGATTTCACGGTGACCAGGCGGCGCGTGAGGTCCACCTGCAAATCGCCTGAACGAAACACCTGAGCTTCCTCGACTGGTATGGCGTGGCGGACGGCGACCCGAATCCGCGCCAGCAGTTCGTCGGTGCTGAACGGTTTGGTCAGGTAATCGTCCGCGCCGGCGTCCAGCGCCGCCACCTTGTCCTGATCGCTGTCGCGCACCGACAGGATGATGACCGGCGTCTGAGTCCATTCGCGGATGCGGCGCAGGACATCGAGACCGTCCATGTCGGGCAAGCCCATATCCAGGATGATGACATCCGGGCGCAGCTGTGCCGCCTTCAGAATGCCGGTCGCGCCATCCGCCGCTTCATGGGCATCGTAGCCGCTTCCCGCCAGACTGATGCGCAAAAAGCGGCGAATCTGCACCTCGTCGTCGATCACGAGCACCTGCAAGCCTTCGCTCATCCCAGTTCTGCCTCCTTCACCGGCGGCGGCGATCCCTGGACGGGCAGGCGCACCTGGAAGCGAGCGCCACCTTCCGGGCGGTTGGCGGCGGTCAGGGTTCCGCCGTGCGCTTCGACCAACCCCCGGCTGATCGACAGCCCCAAGCCTGTGCCGCCGGTCGGTGTCCCTGGCACACGGTAGAACTTCTCGAAAATGGCTTCGAGCTTATCCGCCGGAATCCCGGAACCGCTATCTTCGACGGCGATCACGACGCTGCCGTTATCCAGTTCCGCCCTGATGCGAATGGGACGCTCCGCCGGGCTGTAACTGCAAGCATTTTCCAGCAGATTGACCACGATCTGTTCAATCAACACAAAATCCACCTGAATGAGGGGGAGATCGGGCTGTATCTGGATGTCGATGGGATGTGTTTCCGCGCATGCGTCGAAGTTCTTGACCGCCACGCCGATGATCTCGCCGATGTCGCACCAATCCCGTTTGATCTGTAATCGTCCGCTCTCCAGGCGCGACATGTCAAGCAGGTTCTCCACCAGCCGGTTCAGGCGGTCGGTGGCGGAATGGATGTCGCGCACCAGCGTCCGGCGATCAGGCTCGCTCGTCGCGCTCGTCAGGCTGCTGGCTGCCCCCTTGATGGCGGCGATCGGCGTGCGCAGTTCGTGCGAAATCGAGTTCAGCAGGGTGGTATACAGCCGTTCAGACTCGCGCATCATGGCGGACTGCTGGGCGGCTTCGTCGAGCATCTCCCGTTCGATGACCAGCGCGATCTGGTTGATGAACGTCTCCAGCAGCGCCATCTCGTCGGCGGTGAGCCGCTCTTCGCGCCGATAACGAATGCCCATCACCCCCACGGTGCGGTTTGGCGTGAGCAGCGGGAAGAACTGCGATGCCGAGAGGGGCAGGGTGTCGGTGTAGCGCCCGGCGGGCTTGCCATGTTCAAGGACCCACAGCGCAACGCTGCGCTCCTTGTCGTCAAGCGCCATCGTGCTGCAGGGATGCGCGTCATCGGAAAGCCGTCCACTGCTTGGGAGGATCACCGCGACATCCACCTGAAAGATGCGCCGAATCTGTTCCACCGCGGTGCGCAGCACATCATCCATGTTGACGGCGGTGGCGGTTTCGTGCGCCAGCGTATACAGCGCCAGGGTGCGGTCAGCGGTGTAGCGGGCAAGCTGCTCCTGCGCCCGAAGGCGCGCCGTCAGATTACCGGCAAAGATGGCGATGATGAAGTAGAGGAAAAACAGGATGACATCCTGCGCCTGCGAGATAATGAAGGTCCAGCGCGGTTCGATGAACAGGAAATTCCAGGATACAGCGCTGAGCGTCGCGGCAGCCAGCGCCGGTCCGCGTCCGATGTAGACGGCGATCAGCAGCACGGCAAGGAGTTCGGTCAAGCCGACCGCTTGATACCCTAACCAGGGCTGCGATGTCGTCAGCAGCAGGTCCACAGCCGTGACGGCGATCACGATGGCAATCGCCAGCAGATAGTCGCCCAGCGAGGAATGCAGGCGCGGCTTGGGACCCAGGAAACGGCGGTCGGGTCGGCTCTGCTGTTCATCCCCTGTGACGACGTAAACGTCGATTTCGCCGCTCGCCCGAATCACCCGATCGACCAGCGAACCGCCGCGCAGCAGGGTTTGCAGCGCGGTGTGCTGCGGCTTGCCGATCACGATCTGCGTGACGTTGCGTTGATACGCCAGCCGCAGCAGCGCCTCCGAAACCTCGTGCCCGGTCACCGTGATCACTTCCGCGCCCAGACTGCGCGCCAGCGACAGATTGCGCGCCAGCTGGTCCTGCGCCTGCTGCGCAGTGGTCGCTCCCGTTTCCACGTAGACGGCTAACCATGACGCTTCGAGGTTGTACGCCATTCGCCGCGTCCAGCGGATCAGTTTTTCGGAAAACGGGCTGGAACTCACCGCGACCATCAGGTGTTCTCCAGATTTCCAGGGTCCGGCGATCTGCTTGATCGTCATGTAGTCCTGAAGCTGATGATCGACCCGTTCGGCGGTGAGGCGCAGCGCCATCTCGCGCAGGGCGGTCAGGTTGCCAACCCGAAAGAAGTTCTTCGCGGCGGTCTCGATACGCTCCGCCGTGTAGACCTTGCCCTCTGCCAACCGCTTGCGCAGGTCGTCCGGCGAGAGGTCGATCAGCTCGATCTCGTTGGCGAGGTCCAGGACCGAGTCGGGCAGCGTTTCCTGCACGCGGATACCGGTGATCTGTTCGACGGTGTCGGCGCGGCTTTCGAAGTGCTGCACGTTGACGGTCGTCCAGACATCGATGCCCGCCTCCAGCAGCTCGATCACGTCGAGATAGCGCTTGCCGTGACGTGATTCGGGCGCGTTGCTGTGCGCCAGCTCATCGACGAGCGCCAGCTGGGGCTTTCGCGCCAGCACTGCATCGATATCCATCTCCTCCAGGACCGCGCCTCGGTACTCAATGCGGCGGCGCGGAACGACATCCAGCCCGGCGATCAGCGCCTCGGTTTCGGCGCGTCGATGCGTTTCCACGATGCCGATGACGACATCGACGCCCTCCGCTTTGCGCTGGCGCGCCGCTTCGAGCATGGCGTAGGTTTTTCCGACTCCCGCCGCCATCCCCAGAAAGACCTTGAGTCTGCCGCGCGCCTTCGCTTCTTCAGCCTTCTGGATTGCCGCCAGAAGCGCGTCGGGGTCGGGGCGCTGATCGTCGAGCATCGTCCTTCTCTCATTCAGGGCGCTGTCTCTGCCCCTATCTTCTATTCTATGCTATCGAGCGCCAGATTGAGCAGCAGCACGTTGACGCGCGGCATCCCCAGGAAGCCGAACTGCGGCATTTCGGTGTGCTCGGCGACGAGCGCCTCGACGCGCGCCCGATCCAGCCCGCGCGCCGCCGCTACACGGTCGATCTGCAGCGCCGCCCCTTCCGGGCTGATATGCGGGTCGATCCCGCTGGCGGAGGCGAACAGCAGCTCCGCCGGGATCGTCTCGTCCGCCGAAAGACCATGCGCGGCGCGCAGAGCAGCCCCGCGCGCGGCGACCTGTTCGGCAAGCGTGACGCTCGTCCATCCAGAGTTGGTCGCCCCAGAGGCGATCACCGCTCCTGAGGACCCCTGCATGACGTTCACCGCCGAGGGGCGTCCCCAGAAATACGCCGGCGCATCGGTGGTCTGCCCGACGAGCGACGATCCCACGATCTGCCCATCGCGGATGATCAGGCTGCCGTTCGCCTGAACCGGAAACAGGAGCTGCCCGATGGCGGTGATCGACAGGGGATAGACCACGCCGGTGAGAAGTGTCAGCAGGACAAACGCGGTCAATGCCGCGCGCAGGTGTTTCATGATTCCTGTTCCTTAAGCCCAGCCCAGCAGCGAAACGAGCAAATCGATCAGCTTGATGCCGATGAACGGCGCAATCAAGCCGCCCACGCCGTAGATCAACAGGTTGCGCTGGAGCACCGCCGATGCGCTCATCGGTTTATAGCTGACGCCGCGCAGCGCCAGCGGAATCAGAGCGACGATGACCAGGGCGTTGAAGATCGTCGCGCTCAGGATGGCGCTCTGAGGGCTGCTCAACCCCATGATGTTGAGCGCCGCCAGCGGTCCGATTTCGCCGGGCGACGGCGCGTACACGGCGGCGAACAGCGCCGGGATGATGGCGAAATACTTGGCGACATCGTTGGCGATGCTGAAGGTCGTCAGCGCGCCGCGAGTCATCAGGAGCTGCTTGCCAATCTCGACCACTTCGATCAGTTTGGTGGGGTCGCTGTCGAGATCGACCATGTTGCCGGCTTCACGCGCCGCCTGTGTGCCGGTATTCATCGCGACGCCGACATCCGACTGCGCCAGCGCCGGCGCATCGTTCGTGCCGTCGCCCGTCATGGCGACCAGATGCCCGGATGCCTGTTCCTCGCGGATGCGCCGCAGTTTGTCTTCAGGCGTCGCTTGCGCCATGAAGTCATCGACCCCGGCTTCGGCGGCGATGGCGGCGGCGGTCAGGGGGTTGTCTCCGGTGATCATGATCGTTCGGATGCCCATCGCCCGCAGCTGACCGAAGCGTTCCCGAATGCCCCCCTTCACGATGTCCTTGAGTTCGATCACGCCAAGTACCTCGCGCCCTTCGCTCACTACGAGAGGTGTGCTGCCGCGCCGTGCGATCTCTTCGACAGCGGCGCTGATCGCGTTGGGGAACTGCCCCCCCGCCGATTCAACATGCTTCCGCACCGCATCGGCTGCGCCCTTGCGTATGCTGCGCGCCGGCACGTGATCGTAACCGTGCAGTTCGACGCCGCTCATGCGCGTCTGCGCTGTGAACGGGATGAACTGCGCCTGCGCCTCGCTCAGTTCTCGCCCGCGAATGCCGAACTTCTCCTTCGCCAGCACCACAATCGAACGCCCTTCGGGGGTCTCGTCCGCCAGCGAGCTGAGCTGCGCGGCGTCGGCGAGGCGGGCGTCGGAGATTCTCGGCGCAGGGATGAAGCTGCTCGCCATACGATTGCCCAGGGTGATCGTCCCGGTCTTGTCGAGCAGCAGTACGTCTACGTCGCCCGCTGCCTCGACTGCGCGCCCGCTCGTGGCGAGGACGTTGCGCTGGATCATGCGGTCCATCCCGCTGATGCCGATGGCGCTCAGCAGCCCGCCGATCGTCGTCGGAATCAGGCAGACCAGCAGCGCGATCAGGACGGGAACCGTTGCGGTGGTCTCGGTCAGCCCAGACTCCGCTTCGCTGTAGGCGGCAAAGGCGCGGAGCGTGACGACCGCCAGCAAAAAGATGATCGTCAGCCCGGCGAGCAGGATGGTCAGCGCGATCTCGTTGGGCGTCTTCTGCCGTCTAGCGCCCTCGACCAGCGCGATCATGCGATCCAGGAAGGTGCTGCCCTGTTCGGAGGTGATGCGCACGATGATGCGGTCGCTGAGCACCCGCGTGCCGCCGGTCACCGCGCTTCGGTCGCCGCCGCTTTCGCGAATGACCGGGGCGCTCTCGCCGGTGATCGCGCTCTCGTCCACGCTGGCGATGCCTTCGACGACCTCACCGTCACCGGGAATCGCATCGCCGGCTTCGCACACCACCAGGTCGCCACGACTGAGTTCGGACGCCGCGACACGCTCTTCCCGCCCATTAGAGAGCCGCCGCGCCGTCATCTGGGTGCGCGTTTTGCGCAGCGCCTCCGCCTGTGCCTTGCCGCGCCCTTCCGCCATCGCCTCGGCGAAATTGGCGAAGAGGACCGTGAACCACAGCCACAGCGCGATCTGCACGTTGAAGCCGGCGTCTGCCGATCTGCCGCTGAAGGCATCGCGTACGATGATCAGCGTAGTCAGGACCGCGCCGACCAGGACCACGAACATCACCGGATTCCTGACCTGCTGGCGCGGATCAAGCTTGCGGAAGGCGTCGATCAGGGCGCGCTGCAAAATGGCGCGCTCGAACAGAGGACGGGCTTTCATAGAAGTATCCAAGGGGGTATCTCCCTAAGCCATGTCTCGCATCTTTTCAACGGACGAGCCGCCGGCTCGCCCCTACGGCACGTCGGTTGTAGGGGCGACCCGGCGGGTCTCCCGTTCGTGGATTTCTTTCGAGAATTCACTTTAGAACGTGCGCCCGCTGAGGGCAAGCAGGTGTTCGACAATCGGTCCAAGTGAAAGCGCGGGGAAGAACGTCAGCGCGCCTACGATCAGGATCACCGCGATCAGCAGCAGGATGAACAGCGGCGAATCGGTCGGGAAAGTGCCTGCCGATGCCGGCGCGACTCGCTTGCCCGCCATGCTTCCGGCAATCGCCAGGACGGGCAGGATCACGCCGAACCGCCCAACCCACATGGCGATCCCGATCAGCAGGTTATAGAAGGGGGTATTGGCATTCAAGCCGGCAAAGGCGCTGCCGTTGTTCGCCGCGCCCGACGTGAATGCGTACAGGATCTCGCTGAAACCATGCGGTCCCGCGCTGGCGCGACCCCTCAAACCCGCCTCGGCGATCACCCCCAGCGCCGTGAACAGCAGAATCGCCGCGCTGGGCAGCAGGATGGCGAGGATCGCCATCGTGATCTCGCCCGACTCGATCTTCTTGCCCAGATATTCCGGCGAACGCCCGACCATCAAGCCGGCGATGAACACCGTCAGGATCACGAAGATCAACATGCCGTACAGCCCCGCGCCGACGCCGCCGAAAATCACTTCGCCGAGCATCATGTTGAGCATGGCGACTGCGCCGGCAGCCGGGCTGAAGCTGCTGTGCATGGCGTTGACCGATCCGTTGGAAGCCGCCGTGGTCGCTGCGCCCCAGAGGACGCTGTTGGTCATGCCGAAGCGGACTTCTTTGCCCTCCAGCGAAAGGATGCCACCGCCGGCGGGATTCGGCGCGTATTCTGCGGCGAGCATGAGGACCAGCCCGGCGGCGAACAGGATGAACATGGCGGCGAAGATCGCCCACCCCTGGCTCTTGCTGCCCACCATACTGCCGTAGGTGTAGGTGAGCGCCGCCGGGATGAGCAGGATGGAGAACATTTGCAGGAAGCCGCTGAATGGAGTCGGGTTCTCATAGGGATGCGCGCTGTTGGCGTTGAAGTAGCCACCGCCGTTCGTCCCCAACTGCTTGATGGCGATCTGCGACGCCGCCGCGCCCTGTGGGATGATCTGTGTCTCGCCGGAAAGCGCTGCCCCGGTCACCGGCGCGCTGAAATTCTGCACGACCCCCTGACCGATCAGCAGAATCGCCAGGATGAGGCTGAGGGGCAGCAGGACGTAGAGGGTCGCCCGTGTCAGATCGACCCAGAAGTTGCCCAGCGCCTTGCCTGACCGCCCGATCAAGCCGCGAGTCAGCGCCAGCAGCACCGCGATTCCGGTCGCCGCGCTGACGAAGTTCTGCACCGTCAGCCCGATCATCTGCGTCAGGATGCTCAGCGTCGTTTCACCGGCATATGCCTGCCAGTTGGTGTTGGTGACGAAGCTGGTGGCGGTGTTGAAGGCGAGGAACGGTTCGACATTCGCCGCGCCAGCCAGGTTGAACGGGAGGCTGCCCTGAACCAGCTGAAGCAGGAACAGGAACCCGAAACCGGCGAGGCTGAACAGGAGGAGCGCCAGCGCATAGTCCCGCCAATTCTGTTCGGCTTTGCTGTCCACCCCCAGCAGTCGGTACAGACCGTTCTCAACCGGGCGCAGGACGAACGAGAGCGGCGTACGCTCCCCCCGGAAGACTCGCGCCATGTAGCCGCCCAGCAGCGGTGTACAGATGATCAGCAAGCCGAGATAAAGCGCGATCTGAAGGATGTCGTACCCGGTCATGATCAGAAGCGCTCCGGGTGCAGCATCGCGTAGATGAGATAGATCAGCAGCCCCAGCGCCGCCAACCCGACGATGATCAACTCCAGTTCCATCGTGACCTCCAGGTTCATCACGGAGGTCATTATCGCGAAAACGAGATCAGGGGTGGGTCAGGGATGGAGGGGAAAACATCAAGGAATCATCAAAATGAGGATGATGCGCTCAGAGACCAGACTGCCGGCGGCGCAGTGCGAAAACCCCCGCCCCGATCAGCGTCACGCCGATCACGCCGGCGAAGAGGCTCAGCGGCGAAATGGCGATCCCCAGCTGCGCCAGCCATGCCAGGTAGACCGCCTCCACCGCGACCGACAGCGCCGGAGCCAGGGCGGCGTGCGCCAGCGGCGGCGTATCGGCGTCAAGCAGCGCCAGCGAAAGCGCCAGCCCCGGCACGACGAATACCGC
This sequence comes from Anaerolineae bacterium, assembly GCA_016789005.1. Taxonomy (GTDB): domain Bacteria; phylum Chloroflexota; class Anaerolineae; order Aggregatilineales; family Phototrophicaceae; genus Flexifilum. The sequence goes on along the minus strand of JAEURA010000242.1, from coordinate 1,911 downwards.
CAGCGGCGCGAAGACGTAGACCAGCAGCGCGCTGCCCGGTCCCAGCAGGCGCAGCAGGACGGTCAGCAGCAGGACTCCGCCGAGGGCGACCAGGGTTCCGACGGAGAAACGCGGCGCAGTTTGTGCCGGCGCTTCGTCGCGGGCAGTTCGCAGCAGCCCCGCCCCGGCTTCAACCGCCAGCGCCAGCAGAATCACCAGCAGCACGTCGTAGAGCGACAGCCCTTCCTGGTAGCGCGCCAGCAGCACGATCCCCAGCCCGCCGACGACCAGGGCGACCAGCGCCGGCGCGAGGCTCTGACCGGTTTCGCCATCGTTGGGCGCATCAGGACGCCGGGTGATCAGCGCCAGCAGGACGCTCAGCAGCGCGGCGACCAGCAGCAGATTTTCCGCCAGCAGGTAGGGGAAATCGACGTAGCGGATGATCTGCGCTTCCGCCAGCGCCACGATCAGCGCGGCGGCGGCGACCAGCAGGGTCAGCGCCAGGGCGAGCGGGGCGGGCGTGATCAGCAGGCGCAGCCGGGCGATCACGGGCGCACCTCGTAGATGAAAACATCGGCGTTGCGGAAGACCAGACGCAGGCGCGGGTGGGCGTTCATCACCTGCCGCGACCGTCCCGGATCGGGGATGTCCGGGGTGCGCGCCCGCACGACGACGAAGCGCACCGCGCGGCGGTCCAGCACGGCGTCCATCTCGTCCAAGCCCATCATGATGGCGGTGGCGTCCGCCGCCGTCGGCAGCACCTCGACGTTGCTGATCAGGTCGGGCGTGAGCGCGGCGAGCTGCGGACGGTCCAGCAGGCGCGGCATCTGAAAGCCGAGGAACGTGCCCATGACGACCACGTCGTCGGGGTCGCTGAACGACTCCAGCCAGGTCACCGCCTCGATCAGGTCGGGGGTGACGATCTCGAAATACTTCGAGGCTTCATAGCCGCGCACGGCGGCGCTCACACCGATGGCGAAGACCAGCGCGGCGAGCGCGGCGATGCGCACGAGGTAGGGGCGCAGCCGCAGGATGAGCGCCGCGCCGCCGAGGGCGATCGGCACTGACAGGAAGTAGATCGCGCGGGTGTAGTTGAACTTCAGCCCGATCAGCCAGCCGAACATGAACAGCAGCGAGACGGCGAGATAGGAAGCGTAGAGCAGGCGGGCGGAGAATGAGGCGCGCCGGTCGGTGAGGAACACCGCTGCGCCGCCGACCAGGACCATCAGCCCCATCGGCGTGATGATGCGTGCCCACGATTCCCAGGTGACACGGGTCATGTCGAAGCGTTCGGCGTCGGAAAGCACGGCAGCGGCGTCCTGCTGGGTGATCAGCCGGAAGGCGTCCAGCGCGACCGGCAAGCCGATCACGGCGCACAGCAGCCCAAGCGGAATCAGCCGCCGCAGCGACTCGCGCGGGCGCAGGGCGGCGCTGACCAGAGCGAACAGGAGCAGGCTCAGCGCCAGCCACAGAGTCGAGACGTGGTGGATGTATGCCGCGCCGCACAGCGCCAGCGCCAGCAGGATCATCCGGGGGGCGGTCGGCTTCTCCCAGGTCATCAGCCACAGGGCGAAGCACGCTGGGAAAAGGGTGATGGCGATGAAGTTGGGATAGCCCGCCCAGGTCATCATATCGACGAACAGCGGCAGGACGGCGCTGAGCAGGGCGGCGACCAGCGCGGCGTCATCGCGCCGGAAGACCTGGCGCGCCAGGAAGAACATCCCCAGGCATTCCAGGAGCGCGAAAAATGTGACGATGTGCACGATGTCGAAGACCGGCGCGCCGCTGATGGCGGACATCACCCCGAAGACCAGGGGTCCGCCGGGGAGCAGGGGCCAGGTCGCCCCGCCAAGCTGGTAGTTTTCGGCGAAGGGGGGAATCGTCCCCGTCTCCAACACCTGACGGGCGAAGAGCAGGTGCAGCCCGTAATCG
>JAEURA010000235.1 GCA_016789005.1 Anaerolineae bacterium | reverse complement strand
TCGTCAGGCAGCGCCGGCACAAGAGGGTGACGACGAACGAGTGTCCATGACCGAACAGAATTCAGTGACTCAGGAAGATGTCGCGCGGCGAGCCGGGGTATCGCGCTCGGTAGTCTCGTACGTGCTCAACAACGGTCCGCGCAGCGTCTCCGAAGAGACCCGCCGCCGCGTGCTGGAGGCGATCCACGAGCTGGGCTACCGCCCGAACGAGTTCGCCCAGCGCCTCAAGCAGGGCAGCGACGCCGTGCAGAACACCATCGGCATCGTGACCGGCGGCAAGGGCTACAACCTGCTGGAGCGCCCTTACTACAACATCGTCCTGTCGGGCTTGTACGATTACGCCTACCAGCAGCGCCAGCAGATCGGCTTCCTCGCCTACTGGGAAGCGCTGAAGGACCCGATCTTCTTCAACAAGCATATCCATGAGCAGGAGATCTCTTCGCTGATCCTGATCCTGCCCTCGCTCATCCCGAATGAGCCGGAAGACCTGCGTCTGTTGAAGCAGATCATCACGCGCATTCCGCACATCGTCTGCCTGGAAGAGACGGTGCTCGATCTGCCGACGGTCATGTTTGACCGCGCCGAAGCGGCACGGACGGCGATGACCCACCTGATCGGGCTGGGACACCGCCGCATCGCCTTCGTCGGCATCAACGATCAGCGGGTCGCCGGTCACCGGCAGGCGCTGCTCGAACACGACATCCCCTACGATGACCGCCTCGTCGATTTCCTCGATCCAAGCGCGGTCTCGACTCAGTCCGCCTACAATATCATCACCCGGCTGCTGAACGCGCCGGTCGATTTCACGGCAGTCTTCACGGCGACCGACGAAGCCGCCATCGGCGCCATCGCCGCGCTGACTGACCACGGTCTGCGCGTGCCCGACGACATCGCGGTCGCCTCGATTGACAACATCGAGCTTGCCAGCATGGTCCGCCCGGCGCTCACGACGGTCGATATTCCCAAACAGGCGTTGGCGCGCTTCGCCATCCAGTCGCTTCAAACCCAGAAGGCGTTTTCCAACCCCACCCCGGTCTCGATGGTCCTGCCGACCCGGCTGATCATCCGCGAGTCCTGCGGCGCGCGGCGGGCAGGACGCGCGGAATAGGGGCGCACCCGCTGGCGGCGCAGCCGATTCAAGCCCTCTTCAGTTCGATCACCCCCTGCCGGGACCGCAGCTTCAGGCGATCCCCGCCGAGCCGCTCGACGATCAGCGGCTCATCGGGCTGCCAGCCGGAAGCGCTCACTTCGGCGAAGCATTCAGGCGATTCCGTCCTCAGCGTCAGCCGCGCGCCGTCATCGATCACCTCGGCGATCTCCGAGGTCGCGTAGTGGATCACGATCCCCGGCTTGAGCCGCCATTCCAGCGGCAGGATGACGCCCCGCCGCGCTGGCAGGGTCAGCGCCTGCCCGCCCAGCAGCGGACCCTCGGCGGAAGCGATGACCGTCTCAATCGGATCATCCTGGTAGTTGCTGACGAACAGGAAGCTGCCGTTTTCCCCCTGTGAAAGGCGCACGTCCGCCCACTCGCTGAGCGTGAAGGCGGGGCGGCAGCCCATGCAAAACGCCATCTGATCGAGGACGCCCAGATCATCCAGCGTGTTGGCTGCCAGCGCCGCGCCAAGCACCATGACCTGCCCTGCGCCGACCTGTTGGATGAAGCCGACCACCTGCCCATCCGCCGAACGCGCGAACACGTCATCGAACGCGCCGGAGTAGGACTCCAGGAATGAGACGGGGATGTCGCGCGTGTCGAAGGCGTGCAGGGTGGTAGGGGTGAACGGCGGGTCGCTGTGCAGGCTTTGGATGCCGAGGGAGTCGCGGAGGATCGTGCAGGGCGCGTGATCGAACGTCTCTTCGCACATCCGCCCGACCAGGACCAGCTTCCCGCCCTGGCGGACATACGCCGCCAGGCGCTCCTGGACGGCGGCGTCGCACTGTTTTTCCATCATCACCCACAGGAGGGGCGTCCGCGCCGGGTCCAGACGGGCGCGCGACAGCTCCAGCGCGTCGAAGGGGCGATGGGTGAGCGCCAGACCGCGCGCCAGCAGGTCGAACAGGATCACGTCGCGCTGATGCGTCAGGATGTCGGCGGCGGGGCGGCTGAAGGCATTGTTGACCTCGGTCATGTAATCGTCCAGCAGGAAGCCGATGCTGGTCGTCGTCTGGGGGCGCGCCAGCGCCAGGTCTGCCCCATACGCCTTCAGCACGCGCGACAGTTTGGGATAGCGGGCGTACTGCCGGCGCAGCGTGCCATCCTTGCGCACCGGATGCCCCCAGTCATGGCGCTTGACCGGGCTGAGCAGCGGATCGTTTTCGCCGTCGAAGAACAGGTAGTGGTTGATTGCCCGCATGCCGCTGGAGATGCACAGGCGGCTGTGCAGGTCGTAGAGCGACGCCGGCGCGCCGCTGAAGTCCTGGTTGCCCCCCGCCTGAAACTCAATCGAGAAGAGCGCCTGCTGCGGGTTTTGCAGCGCCTTGGTCATCTCATTGACCAGAAGCAGTTGGTGGAAGTTGCCTTCGTCGATGCGCAGTGGGTACACGTCGGTGGCGCTGACCACGCCGTCCAGACTCATCGCCTCGATCAGCTGCGACAGCCCGATGGGGAAGGTCTTGCCGCCGTTGCCGAAGCCGTGAATGTTGATGACCGGCGGGACCTCCATGCCGTGCGCCGCCGCCCGCGCCCACAGATGGGCGGCGTAGTCGCGCAGGTAGACGCGGTAGAAGCGGCGGTAGTCTTCGACCAGGACGGCGGCGTGAGGCGTCCCCGGCTGGGTGATCTGATCCCGCAGAAAATCGGTCAGTCCGGCGGTGGGATAGCGCTCCGCCAGACGGTCGCCGTACGCCGCCTTCAGCCAGCGCGCAAAGCGGTTGAGCGTGTCGGGGTTGATGTCCAGCAGGTTTCTGAGCCACTGGAGCATGCCCATCTCGTTGTCGAGCTGAATCATCAGGATGCTGCCGCCGCGCGTCGCCTGACGTGGGGCGAGCACCTGGAACACCACCTGATACCACCCCTCGACGCACTTCAGGAAGTCGGGGTGCAGAGTGCTGGCGATGTTCTGCGCCCTGCCATCCTGCCCGATGAACGCCGCCCCCGGATGCTGGCTGAACACCCAGGGCGGGATGCCTTCGTTGATCGTCTCCGCCATGATGTAGGGACCGGGGCGGGCGATGATGCTCAAGCCCATCTCGGCGGCGAGGTCGAGAAAGCCTGCCAGGTCGCGCATCGGGTGGGTGTGACCGTCCAGGTCGGTCAGGTCCGGCTGCGGCTGATGCCACAGCCAGGGGATATACGCCGCCACCGCGTTGAAGCCCGCTGTTTGCAGCAGCCCCAGGCGGTGCGCCCACTGGTCGGCGGGGGTGCGGAAGTAGTGAAATTCGCCCGCCTGAATCAGCGTCGGCTGACCGTTCAGCCAGAACTGACCGTCTCTGACCTGAAACGCGCTCATCGCCCCTCTCCTTCGCTTCTTTCGCTGCGTTGGCGGAAACCCAGGATGTCCAGCGCCTTCTGAATAGACGGGCTGTTGGTATACAGGTCCCAGACCAGCCCGCTCTGATAGTTTTCGATCATGATCATCGAGCAGCCCTTGTCGATTCCGTAGAGCGCGCTGCTGTACCAGGGCGGATCGACGCTCAGGTTGTAGGCGTCGAAGAAGCCGTACCTGCCCCAGGTGAGCGGATGTTCGCGGTACAGACGCGCGATCAGCGGCATCGCCAGATCGGGGACGAAAGGCAGCGCGGAGATCGCGCCGTAGATCGATACCGTCCCGTTCGGTTTCGGCTCGACCAGCGCGGGCGTCGCGCCGGAAACGTCGTAGCCCCAGGGGCTGTCGCCGGCGCTCGCCCCCCAGCTGTTGGCGTGATAGGTCCTGAACGCGCCGGCGTGGGCGATGCAGTACGCCCGATTGGCGAGCGTCGCCAGCCGGGTGTTGTCGAACCAGTCAATTCCATCGGGGTCAAGATACCGGGCGGTGTCCAACCAGGCTTCGCTGAACTGGTAGGCGAACAGAGTCCCGCCGGGGTTGACGATGATCTGCTGCCCGTCAAAACTGCCCTTGTCGCGCCGGAAACCGGCATACAGGCGGCGCGCCGTCTCCGGTTCGATGTACCCGGCGGCTTGCAGATACATCATCTTCTGCTCCGCCGCCATATCCCACCGCCCGATGAACCCCGGTTCGCCCTCCACGTAGTCGCCATCGCGGTCCGGGTTGTACGCCATGCGAAAGCGGGTCTGCCCCTCGTCCTCGAAGACGATGTAGCGCCAATCGACCCGCGCCAGCAGTGCCTCCGCCAGCTCCCGGACCTGATCATCCTGGAAATAGGCGGCAGCGGTGATGACGCCGTTCAGGCAGAGCGCTGTGTCGATGGTGGAATATTCGCACCTGCCCCAGCGCTGGGCGCTGCCCATTTGCAGGAAATGAGCGAAAAAGCCGCGATGATGGCTGACGTTGTGCAGCAGGGTGTGCAGCGTGCGGCGGGTGATGTCGAGCGCCTGCCGCGCCGGCAGCAGCCCGCGCTCGCTGGCGATCACCCAGGCGGTCAGGGCGAACCCCGTCGCCGCGATGGATGCCGGCTGAGACTCCTTGGTGGAATCCACCGTCAAGCCGTATCCCCGGCTGTGGGGGTCGAAGTTGCTGTACTGCAAAAAGAAATCGATAGACCCCTGGACTTCGCGATCAAGAAGAGAGGGCGGAATCATGAGTTGCTCCGAGAGCGGGTGGAAGCTCAGCATTCAGGGTAGAGGACTGGCGCGCCAGGAACCGGGTGGAAAGGCGGAGCGGTTGGAAGGGGGTTTCGTTGTCCAGGAAGTCGATCAGCTGGCGGACGGCGGTCGCGCCCCATTCGAAACGGGACGCCCCAATAGTAGACAGCGACGGCTGCATGTGGCGGGCGAGCGGAATATCGTCAAAACCGACGATGGCAAGGTCATCGGGAGCGCGCAGCCCACGCTCCTTCATGGCGCGCAGGAAGCCGAACGCCATCTGGTCGTTGGCGCAGAAGACCGCCTGCGGCAGTTGGGCGGACTGGAAGAGGAGATGGGCAGCTTCGTAGCCGGAGACTTCCGTGAAGTTCCCCTGGCAGACCGGCACGTGCAGGTGCTGCCGTTTCGCCTCGGAAAGGAAGGTCTCCATGCGTTCGGCATTATCGAGCGCATCCAGCGCCCCGGCGACGAACGCCATCCGCCTCAGTCCCTGGTTATACAGATGCCGGAAGGCTTCCCGCACCCCCTGGGCGTTGTCGAGCAGCAGCGGCAGGATGAAGTCATTCTGCAGGTCGCGGTCGAGCACCACGATGGGAAAACGGCGCGACGCCAGCTTCAGGACCTGATCGTTGGTGATCTTGCGGTCGAAGACAATCGCCCCGTCCACCTGCCGGTGCAGCAGGATGCGGCGCGTCGAGCGGCTTTCCGGGCAGACCAGGAGTTCGTAATCCGTCTCCAGGATGACGCTGTGGATGCCTTCCAGGATTTCTTCGTAGAACGAGCCGCTGAAGCGCGAGATGAACACGCCGATGGTCTGAGTCTTGCGGCGTTTCAGATTGCGGGCGAAAGCGTTGGGGTGAAAGTTCAGTTCCTCGGCGGCTTCCAGCACGCGCTTGCGGGTGGCTTCGCCGATACTGCCGGTGTCGTTCAGGGCATAGGAGGCGGTGGTCACGCTGACCCCGGCGCGTTTGGCTACATCTCGTATCGTCGTCATCGCTGGCTTCCCCATCGTCCGCGCTCTACTGCGAAGCGCTTCGGGGCATTCCGCAGAACTTGGATGCGCCCCAGGCAAATCTGTTGACAGAGAAATACAAGGATGGTACAGTTGGAATGAAGTGAACCGTTTCACTTCAATGTGGATAGCTTATCGCACAGTCGGCAAAAAGTAAAGCAGGGCATTACTTTGAGGTCGAATGAACAGAGTCTTTGAGAACCCTTACGGATATTTCACGCAGGACGGCAGGGAATACATCATCACCACGCCGCTGACGCCGCGCCCCTGGGGCAACGTCATCAGCAACGGCGATTACAGCATGATGGTATCCCAGACCGGGTCCGGCTACAGCTGGCGGGGCAACGCCGGACAGAACCGCATCACCCGCTCCTTCCAGGACCTGGTCAAGGACAACTGGGGCAAGTATTTCTACATCCGCGATCTGCAGCGCCAGACCTGGTGGTCGGCGGCATATAAGCCGGTCATGCGCCCCTACCAGCGCTTTGAAGTCGTCCATGGCTTGGGCTATTCCCGCTTCATCCAGCAGGTCGAAGACATCGAAAGCACCCTGACCGTCTTCGTCGCCGCCGATGCGCCGCTGGAGGTCTTCCGGCTGACGCTGAGCAACATGAGCGGCGAGACGCGCCATCTCGATGTGACCTCCTACGCCGAATGGCTGTTAGGGTTCGCGCCGGACGAACACCGCGAGTTCCACCGGCTGTTCATCGAAACGAGTGCCGACATCAACCGACACGCCGTCTTCGCCCGCAAGTGCCTGTGGGGCTTTCCCGACGACAAGGGACGCCACAACAACGTGGACTGGCCCTACACCGCCTTCATGGCGGTCAGCGAACCGCTCAAGTCGCTCGACTGCGACAAAGAGACATTCATCGGGGTGTACAACAATGACGACCGCCCCAGGGCGATGACCGAACCGGCTCTGGCGGGCAGGACCGGGCGCTTCACCGACGCCATCGCCGCCCTGCAGGTGGCGGTGACGCTCGCCCCCGGTGAATCGAAGACGGTGGTCTTCACGCTGGGCGCTGCCGAGGACGGACGCGAAGACGCCGATGATCTGATTCGCCGCTATACCTCGCCGGAGAAGAGCGAGCGGGCATTCCAGGCGGTCGGCGAGTTCTGGTCGCGCTTCGTCGATGTAGAAAAGGTGGAGACGCCCGACGACGCCCTGAACTTCATGACCAACTACTGGCTGAAATATCAGGCGATCTCCTGCCGCCTGTGGGGCAAATCGGCGTTCTATCAGGTCTCCGCCGGCATTGGTTTTCGCGATCAGCTTCAGGACAGCCAGGTCTTCCTGGCGAACGAGCCAGATCTCGCCCGCCGTCAGCTCCTCATGCACGCTGCGCAGCAGTTCCTCGAAGGCGATGTGCTGCACTGGTGGTTCTCCATCCGGGGCGGCGGACCGCGCACCAACTGCTCGGACGATCTGCTGTGGCTGCCCTTCATCCTGAACAGCTACCTGAAGGAAACAGCAGACTACGCCATCCTCGACGAGCCGGCGCCCTACCTGAACGGACCCGCCGAACCGCTCTACGAACACTGCAAACGGGCGGTCGAACGCTCCTTCTCCCGCTTCTCGCCGCGCGGCGTCCCCCTGATGGGCGACCACGACTGGAACGACGGTCTGAGCGCCGTCGGAACCCTGCTCAGGGGCGAAAGCTTCTGGGTGGCGGAATTCCTCTACATGATCCTCGGCGACTTCGCCCCGCTGGCGCGGCGGCGCGGTGACGAGCGCTTCGCCGCGCGCTGCGAAGTCGTGCGCGACAGCCTGAAGGCGGCGCTGAACCAGCACGGCTGGGACGGCGCATGGTATTTGCAGGCGACGACCGACGACGGGCTGCTCCTCGGCTCGCACACCAACGTCGAAGGCAAAATCTTCCTGATGCCCAACATCTGGGCGGTGATCAGCGGCGCGGCGGAAGGGGGACGCGGCGAGACCGCAATGGCAGCGGTGACCGAATACCTGCTCAAGGATCACGGCGCGCTGCTCAACTTCCCGGCGTTCACTCAGCCGCGCCCGGATGTCGGCTACGTCACCCGCTACGCGCCGGGGCTGCGCGAAAACGGCGGAGTCTACACTCATGCCGCCACCTGGGCGGTCTGGGCGTATGCGCTGGCGGGACAGCCCGAACTGGCTTATGAAGCCTTCCGCCGCATCTGCCCGCCCAATCGCAGCGCCGACATCGACGCCTACAAGGCAGAGCCATACGTCACGCCCGGCAACATCGACGGACCCCTCTCGGAATTTCACGGACGCGGCGGCTGGACGTGGTACACAGGTTCGGCGCAGTGGCTTCACCGCGTCGCCACCCACTGGATTCTGGGAATTCGCCCGCAGGAGGATGGACTGCTGATCGCGCCGTCCATTCCGGCGCACTGGGACGGTTTCAAGGTCACCCGCCGGTTTCGCGGCGCGGTATACGCGATTGAGGTCGAAAACCCCCAGCGCGTCAGCAGCGGCGTTCGCTCTGTGATGGTTGATGGACAGCCTTACCAGAGCAGCCTGCTCCCCGTCTTTGCCGACGGGAAGACGCACCCTGTCAGGATCGTCTTGGGGACGTAGCGCCGCAGCCGCCAGGCGAGAATCGCCGGGGCGCGCGCCCTAGTCCGGAAAGGAAGATGCCTACTCCCATTGAAACATCTCGATGCTGCCGCCACCAGCGCGTGGCAATTCGTCTCGTCTGTCGCATCAGCTACTTATCGTCAAATACATCAAATGGAGATGAAGGAATGAAAGCCTTTTCCAAACTCATCAGCGCCGCATTTCTACTCGTCCTGGTCCTCAGCCTGATCGTGCCGGTGCAGGCGCAGGGCGTCACCCTGCGCTATGCCAACTGGAACCTGGGCACCGAAGAAGAGAACAACCTTCAGCGCCAGCTGGTCGCCGCCTACGTCGAGATGCACCCCGAAGTCACGATTGAATTTGTGGACATGTCCGGCGATGGACGCTGGGACGAGAAGCTGACCAACCTCGCCGCGCGCGGCGAGCTGCCTGATGTCTTCATGGCAGACA
>JAEURA010000234.1 GCA_016789005.1 Anaerolineae bacterium | reverse complement strand
GCCTCGACCTGCCCGCGCGGCACCGCCTGTATGCCGGCGCGCACGATTTCGGCGATGAACGCCGAGGTGTAGACCACCAGCCCCAGCAGCAGCGCCATGTATTCCGGGAGGATCTGCGTCCCGGTCAGATAGCGGAAGTTGTTTTTGGTCGGCAGCTTGAAGATGAGCGGTTCGCCGGCAAGCAGCAGCTCATCCGCCGGGGTCAGCAGCGCCTGTTCGCGCGCTTCTGCAACCGGCAGGATCGCCGTCACACCGTCGGCGTTGGTCACCGTGACGGTCGAAGGCGCAGGTTCGCTGCTGACGATCACCCACCCGGCGACTGCCGCGACGGCGACAGCGGCGAGGGCGTAGCCGGCGCGTGGGGCGCGCCGACCGGTCGTCTCTTTCAAACGTCCGTAATAAACCCAGAGGATCAGCGCCAGGGCGACGCCGACGGCGACGAATGCCATCCAGTCGGCGGAACGCCCCGTCGCCTGAATTTCCGGGAAAGCAAACCCGCGAATATTGAAATAAGCCCAGGGCTGCACTTCAAAGCGGAACGCCGATCCACCGTCGATCACGCCCAGGCGCACCGCCGCTTCGGCGGCGGCGACCAGCGCCACCCACCCCCATACGTACAGGCGTCGGCGGTTGTGCCGCGAGGACGGAAGACGGCGCAGCTGCGACCACATCCACAGCCCGGCGGCGGCGTAGATCAGCAGGCGCAGCGGGACGATGGCGATGCCCTCCTGAGGCAGGGAAACACTCTGCTGGAAGGTGGGCAGGCTGAGCATGAAGATGAAATACCAGGCGAAGAGCTGCACCAGCAGCGGCGTGTTGCGCAGGATTTCGACGTAGACCTGCGAGATGGTGCGCACCAGCCAGTTGGTGCTGAGCAGGAAGATGCCGACCAGGACGCCCAGCACGGTCGCCGCGACCAAACCGACGCTGATGTTGCGCAGCGTGTTGATGAGTCCGACGACGTAGGCTTCCCAGTAAGTGCTGTCGGCGCTGTACCAGTCAGGGCTTTCGCCGACGTCGAAACCAGCGCGGGTCTGCAAAAACCACAGGTTCGGCGTCAGATTCTTGGATTCCAGCGCCGTGAGGATGCCGGCGACCAGACCATAGAGCAGCGCGATCAGGAGGATCACGAAGAGGATTTGCCCGGCGATCTGCAGGACGCGCTCGTCGCGAAGCAGACTGGGGGAGGATCGGCGTTGCGAAGAAGGAGACGGCGCTGCCATAGAATCACTTTCTCTACAGGCGCACAGCGCGGCGCTTCTGGACCGCCGCTAGGATGACGCAGGGGCATGGCGCACCATGCCCCTGCAGTTGTCCGCCTCACCGGTCAGGGAGAGAGGCGGCTCTGGCGTTTGACTAGCGGAAAGGCGGCGCGTACTGAAGACCACCCTCGGTCCACAGCGCGTTCAGACCGCGATCCAGGTTGAATACCGTATCGGGACCCAGGTGACGGTCGAAGATTTCGCCGTAGTTGCCCACCTGACGGATGACCGTCACGACGAAGTCGTTCGGAATGCCGAAATAAGCGCCGGCAGAGTTGTCGTTGGTGCCCAGCAGGCGCTGGATTTCCGGCACGTCGCTGGTCAGGAATTCGTCGATGTTCTCGCTGGTGATGCCGAATTCTTCCGCCTGGATGGTGGAGTAGATGACCCAGCGGACGATGTCGGCGAACTGCGCATCGCTCTGCGGCGTCACCGGAGCCAGGGGTTCCTTGCTGAGGGTGACTTCCAGGATGGTGTGCGCGCCCGGGTCTTCGGCGGTGGATTTGTAGGCGAGCAGACCGCTCTTGTCGGTCGTGAAGGCGTCGCAGCGCCCGCTCAGATAACCTTCCCAGGTCGAAGCGGCGTCGGCGAAGACCTGCGGCGTGTAGCTCAGACCGCGCTGATCGAAGGAGTCGGCGAGGTTGAGTTCGGTCGTCGTGCCGCTCTGAACGCAGATCGACGCGCCGTCCAGCTCTTCGATCTGGGTGATGCCGCTCTCGGTGCTGACCATCAAGCCCTGACCATCATAGAAGGTGACCGGCGCAAAGGACGCGCCCCAGGTGGTGTCGCGGCTGACCGTCATGGTGGTGTTGCGCGACATCAGGTCCACTTCGCCGGACTGGATGGCAGCCTGGCGTTCGCTCGCCTGCAGGGGGCGGTAGGAGACGGCATTGGCGTCGCCCAGGATGGCGGCGGCAACAGCGCGGCAGAAGTCTACGTCAAAGCCTTCATATTCGCCGGCGTCGTTGACGGCGGCGAAGCCCGCCAGACCCGTGTTCACACCGCAGACCAGTTCGCCGCGGTCGATGATCCGCTGGGTGATCTCGCCCAGCGCGACCGGGGCGGAATCCTGCGCCAGGACGGCTCCCGTCGCCGTCAGGACGATCATCAGGACGAGAAACAGCAAGGCAAACCGCTTCTTCATCGTCAAATACTCCTTATATTGTTGGAATTGCAAAGCGACTTACTAAACCCAGGTGGAGAGCATAGCATGCGCGCAAGTGGACTGCATTGGCACTTTTCCACGAGCCGCATCGCAATAATTGGGCAGTTTAGCGTAATAAATGGGGGTTGTCAAAACTGCCAGTCGCCCAGCACCACCCAGGGATCGCCCGCGCTGGTCAGCTGTTTCACGCCATCCTGCCAGGTGTAGACCTGCGCGGCGATGGTGTAGCGCCCCGGCGGCAGCGCGTCCAGTTCGAGCGGGTGCGGGTCGTAGACCACCTCTCCCGCCGCCCAGGTCGCCGTCGGACGCCTGTCCTCGAACGGAAAAGCGTCGTGCTGCGCCGCCAGCCGCCCGCTTTCGTCGAGCAAAAACACCGAGGTGGTGTAATCCACGCCGAGCGTCTCGTCCGCCGACCACCACAGATCGACCCGACCGGCGTCGCGGGCAAGGACCGCCTGGCGCAGCGTCATGCCGTTGGCGAAGTTGTCGACCGGCTCGGCGGGCAGACGGTCGAAGCGGTAGAGATCGAGCGCGTTGCCGATGTGATCGACGGTCATCTTCGCCGTCTGCACGTGCCCCGTCTGCTCCAGGAAGCTGAACGCCGACCGATCGGGACTCCAGTGCACCAGCCAGACGGACGGGGCTTGATCGATCTGCGCGATCAGCGCCTGGGGGTACTCGGCAGCGCGATCTTCCCGCCACAACCGCAGCGACTCGCGCGGCATTTCCAGCGAAAACAGGTGATCGATGTAGTAATCCATCGTGAAATCGTCGCGGTAGATCTCCATGACGATCAGCTCGCCCGGCTGAGCGTAGCGGGCGAGGTTGTTCGCCACATCCTCCCAGGGCGGCTTCGGGTAGTAGTCGTCCACCGTCGCCAGAGCGTAGACCAGGATCGCGCCGACCAGGAAAAGGCGCGCCGGCATCCTGAAATGCGCCAGTCCGCGCGCCGTCAGGATCGCCAGCGCCGGCGACACCAGCAGCAGGCGGCGCGGCGAAAGGAAATCCAGCCAGAAATTGACGACGAACGTCACGACGACCGTGAAGCCGATCCAGATGCTCAGCAGGAACGTTGAGTCCAGCGGACGCCAGCGGAATCGACCATCCTCAAAGCGCACCAGACCGAGCAGCGCCAGCCCGATCATCAGTGACCACATCTGCGTGAAATACTTGAAGCCGATTTCGACCAGGGTGTCCCAGTTGGAGGGCAGCGCGGCGTTGATGCCGGTGTCGGTGTCCTGCTGCCCGATGCCATAGCCGATGAACCAGGGCAGGAAGAGCGCTGCGCTCAGCGCCAGCAGGGCGACTGCGCCGATCCGCTGGCGACCGCGCAGGAATATCAGGGCGTGCAGCCCGTGAATCACCCCCATGTAGGCGCCGATGTAGTTGGTGTGGTAGAGGGCGACCAGCGTGCCGACCCACAGCGCGGTGCGGAGCGGCGTGCCCCGGCGAATCCAACGCAGGTAGAAGAAGGTGCTGCCCAGCGCCATCAGCGTGCGCAGGGCATACATCCGCACATCCTGCGCCAGCGAGATTTCCGGGTCGCTCAGGGTCAGCAGGAGCGCCGCAAGGATGGGGATCGCCCAGCGTTCTTCGCGCCGCCGGTCGCGGGCGAGCAGCTTCGCCAGGGGCACGACCGCCGCCACGCTGATCAGCGACGCCAGCGCGGAGAACATACGCATGGCGACGTCGCTGCTGCCCGTCAGCCCGATCCACAGGTGCAGCAGCCAGAAGTACAGCGGGGGGTGAACGTCCTTCTCCGCCATCCAGCCGATCATGTCCGGCTGTTTCTGATTCCAGTAGGCGATCCCTTCATCCAGCCAGAGGCTTTGATCGCCGATGTGCAGGATGCGCTGTCCCGCCGCCAGCAGCAGAATCGCCAGCAGGATCAGCAGGGTGTAGCGCTCCCACCGGGCGACATTGAGAAGATCGGTTCGGCGGTTCGAGAGCATAGGGCGGGCAATCCGGTTGCAGGGTCAGACAGGCGTCGATCTTAACCGAAAATCGGCGGTGTAGAATAGTCACATGAAAGACGTGACCACACTGGATCAGCTTGTCGCCAACCTCTGGGCATTTCACCTGAAGCTGCCCATTGATGTCATCCGCGCGCCCGGAACCCACATCATCACGGGCAGCCATGAGTTCCCCGCACCTGACCGGCTGGTGATCTACCGCAGTGACCGCACCGCCGTCAAAGCCGGCTTCCGGCTCTATTACACAGAAGAGGGCATCGCCATCAGCCCGGACGGAGCGCCGGCAGCAGGCGCGCCACCGCCGCCAACCCTTCCATCCCCGGCTGTTCTGTGACGAATCCCACACTGTCTGCGCCAGCGTCGACGAGCCGCTGAACAGCGGCAGCGCAGTCGTCCGGCGTCCCCACCACCGCCATCTGGTCGATCCAGGCGTCGGGCATGCCCGCTTCCAGCGCTTCACGTCCGCCGCGCGCCAGCAGATCGTTCGCCTCTTCTTCGATCCCCAGCGGACGCAGGTAATCCACCTGACCGTACGACAGCCATGATGCGATCAACGGGCGAAGCCGGCGGCGGGCGGCGGCGGCATCGTCATCGACGGCGTAAAGCATGTAGACCGTCAGCCGGTGCGGCGCACCGGCGCGTCCTGCCTCCGCCTGCCCAGCCTGAATCCGCTCCCGCGCCCAGCGCACGTAAGCGGGCGAAGAAAGCTCAGCGAGGATCGTCCCATCGGCGCTGCGCCCGGACATCGCCAGTGAGCGCGGTCCACGTACGCCCAACGTCAGCGGCGGAGCCTCCGTCGGAGGGAATTCCAGTTTCACCCGGTCGTGGTGGACATGTTGCCCGTGAAAGGTCACGGTTTCGCCCGCCAGCAGCCGGCGCACCACCTCGGCGGTTTCGCTCAGTGCCGCGAGCTGTGACTTGGGAAACACCCCGATCTGCTTCATCCAGTCCGCCATGCCGTGTCCCATGCCCGGCAGAAAGCGCCCCGGGTACATCCGCGCCAGAGCGGCGATCTCCATCGCCGAAAACGCCGGGCTGCGCGCCACGCCGGGCATGATCCCCAGCCCGACGCGCACGCGGTCGGTCACCGCCAGCGCCACCGCCGCCGAAGTCAAGCCGCCGGCATAAAAACAGTCTTCGACCACCCACAGTTCATCCAATCCCATCGCTTCGACCTGCCGCGCGTAGGTGGGCAGCGCTTCAGGCGGGTTTTCGCGGCGGAACATGACGCCGAGGGCACAGCCGGGTGCAGACATGGAGGACCTCTCCTGGTGATTGCCATTGGTCATGAGTGTAACGCACAACGCGCTCCACGCGCTTTGCGCCTTTGCCGCGCGCGCGCTTTGCGTTACATTTTCGGCATCATGTTTGACCCGCGACCGCTCCTCTCGCTCTCCCATGCCAGCAAATCCTACGGCGGCAGCCCGGCGCTGATCGATGCTGCCCTCGACCTGCTCCCCGGTGAAGTTCACGCCCTGATGGGCGAGAATGGCGCGGGCAAAAGCACCCTGATCAGAATCCTCGCCGGCGTGGTCGCCCCCGACCATGCCGAGATCGCCGTCGGCGGCGCGCCCGTCGTCTTCCACAGCGCGGCGGACGCCTTCGCGCACGGGCTGCGCTTCATCCATCAGGAACTCAACATCGTGCCGGGGCTTTCGGTGGCGGAGAACATCTTCCTCAGCCAGCCCTACCCCCGCCGCGCCGGCGCGCTGGTCGATTGGGCGCGCCTGAACGCCGCCGCCCGCGAGGCGCTGGCGGCGCTGCACATCGAACACATCGACCCGCGCGGCAAGATCGCCCGGCTGAACACCGGGGATCAGATGCTCGTCAAGATCGCCGGCGCTTTCGCCGGGTCGCTTCAGAACGGTGGAGAAACAGGTCTCTCAGCGAAAGGCGGGGCGAACCTGTTCGTCATGGACGAGCCGACGGCGGCGCTGACCGGCGCGGAAGCCGACCGGCTGTTCGCGGTCATCGCCCGGCTGAAAGCGCGGGGCTGCGCCATCCTCTACGTGACGCACCGCCTGGACGAAGTCTTCGCCATTGCCGACCGCGTGACGGTCATGCGCGACGGACGGGTGGTCGCCGTCAAACCGATCCGCCAGACCGACAGCGCCGACCTGATCCGCCTGATGACCGGGCGGGAGATCAGCGGCGTCTACCCTCCGCGCGCCTCGCCCTTGAGCAGCGCGCCGCTGCTGCGCGTCCACGATCTGCGGACGGCGCACCTGGCAGGAGCCGCTTTCGACCTGCGCGCAGGGGAAATCCTGGGTGTCGCCGGGCTGACCGGCTCTGGACGGTCGGAGCTGCTGCGGGCGCTGGTCGGGGCGGACCGGCTGACCGGCGGCGAAATCCGCCTGAGCGAAAGCGCTGCCCTGGGGTCTGCCGGCTCAAAAAGCGGGGACCTGCACATCACTGCCGCTTCCCGCTGGGACCCGACCGCCGCCTGGCGCAGCGGCATCGCCTACGTCCCGGAAGAGCGCCGGACACAGGGCTTGATCCTCTCGCGCATGATCCGCGACAACGTCACCCTGCCGCACCTCGGCGCGCTCAGCGGCGGCGGCGTGACGCTGCGGCGCGGGCGCGAAGAAGCGGCGGCGGCGCGCCTGGGCGAAAAGGTGCGGCTGAAAGCGCGCGACCCCCGCCAGACGACGCGCCAGCTCAGCGGCGGCAACCAGCAGAAGGTGCTGTTCGCCCGCGCCCTCGCCGGCGAAGCGCGGGTGCTGCTGCTTGACGAGCCGACGCGCGGCGTCGATGTCGGCGCGAAATACGACATCTACGCCGTGATCCGCGATCTGAGCGCGCGCGGCGTCGGTGTCGTGCTGGCATCGTCCGACCTCGCCGAACTCGTTGGCATGTGCGACCGGGTGCTCATCCTGCGCGACCGGCGTTTGTCCGCCCTGCTCGACACTGCCGGGCTGACCCAGGACGCACTGCTGACTGCCTGCTACGGACCTGGAGAATCTTCATGAACATTCGCGTCCTCTCGCCGTCAGGCAGCGCCGCGCGGGCAGCGCTGGGCAGGCTGCGCACCTTCGGCACGCTGATCGGCTTCCTGGTCGTCGTCGCCTTCTTCTGGATCAACCTGCCGACGACGTTCATGACCCTGCCCAACTGGCTGAACATCAGCCAGCAGGTGAGCATGCTGGCGGTCATCGCCTTCACCATGACGATTGTGATGGTCATGGGCGATTTCGACCTGAGCGTCGGCTCGATGGCGAGTCTTGCCGGCATCGCCGCCGCGCTGATCTTCCGCGATGGCGGCGCGGTCGCCTCCGGCGTGCTGATCGCCCTGCTGATCGGGCTGGTGGGCGGGGCGATCAACGGCTTCCTGGTCAGCGCCATCGGCATCCTGCCCTTCGTCGCCACCCTCGGCACGCTGACCATGTTCAGCGGCGCTGCCTTCGTGCTCAGCGGCGGCGAGACCATCTTCGGACGCGACATCCCGGCAGAATTCAGCAGTTTCGCGCGCGGCGGCATCCCGCTCGGCACGGTCGGCGAACGCGCCCTGGTCCTGCCGAATCTGTCGCTGGTCGCCCTGGCTGTGCTGCTCGTCGTCTATCTGCTGCTGGAGCAGACGACCCTGGGGCGGCGGCTGTACGCCATCGGCGGCAATGCCGAGGCGGCGAGGCTGGGCGGCGTGCGGGTGCGGCTGCTGCGGCAGATCGCCTTCATGCTGACCGGCGTCGGCGCGGCGCTCGGCGGGCTGATGTACGCCAGCCGGGTGGCGTCGGCAAACCCGACGCAGGGGGGCGGTCTGATGCTGGACGCTATCGCCGCCGTCTTCCTGGGCATGACCCTCAGCGAAGAGGGCGAGCCGCATGTGCTGGGCACACTGGTCGGCGTGCTGATCCTGGGGGTGCTGGATAACGGGCTGACCCAGATGCGAGTGGACAGCTACGTTCGCGAGATATTGATCGGCGCGATCATCGTGGCGGCGGTCACGATGAGCAGTCTGGAGAAACGGAAGAGATGACAACCTGGCTGGCATTCGACATCGGCACGACGGGCGCGAAAGCCGCCCTGATCCGGGTGCACGGCGATGAGCTGAACATCCTGCGCACCGCCCATCACGAGTATCCGACGACCGCCGACGACGGCGGAATCATCGAGCAGAGCGCGCGCGACTGGTGGGCGGCTGCCTGCGCCGCCGCGCGCGATCTCGAACCGCTGGAAGCGGATGCCATCGCCCTCACCGGGCAAATGCAGGACCTGATCCTGCTGGATGCCGAGGGCGAGCCGATTCGCCCGGCGATCCTCTACAGCGACACCCGCGCCTACACCGAAGCGGAGTGGATCAACGCCCGCCTGGGACGCGAACGGCTGGCGCACCTGACCGGCTACGATCAGGAAGCGGGCGGGCTGCTGGCGAAGCTGCGCTGGCTGATCGCCCACGATCCGACCGCGCTCAACAACGCCGCGCACCTGCTGGTCGGCGCGGCGGACGTGATCGCCAACCGCCTGACCGATCAGTTCGTCACCGACATCACCACCGCCGGGACGACCGGGCTGCTCAGCCTGGAAACGCGAACCTGGCTGAAGGCGGAGATTCTGGACCAGATCGGGCTGGCGTACCTGACCCGCCTGCTGCCTGATCTGGTTCCGGGCGGCACGCAGATCGGCGGGGTCGGCGAGATGGCGGCGCTGGCGATGGGCATTCGCGCCGGCATCCCCGTGCATCTCGGACCCGGCGACGCCGGCGCGGCGACGCTCGGCATCGGCGCCGGCACGCCGGGCGCGCCCTATGCCTACATCGGCACGAGCGGATGGGTCGGCTATACCTCATCAGAGCGCGGCGACCCGGCGCAGGGCGTATGGACGCTGGCGCACCCCGACCCGGCGTTGATGATCTGCGTCGCGCCGCTGCTGACGGCGGGTGGCAACCTGGATTGGGCGCGCCAGGCGTTCGGCTATGCGGACCATGACGAGATGATCGAAGCGGCGCTGACGGCGGAGCCGACCTCGCTGATCTACCTGCCCTATCTGAACGGCGAACGCTCGCCGATCAAGGACCCCTTCGCGCGCGGGGCGTTCATCGGTTTGAGCGAGCGGCACACAGCGGCGGATATGGCGCGGGCGGTGCTGGAAGGCGTCGTCTTCGCCTACCGTCACGGTCTGGATGCCCTGGTCCGCGAGCCTGTGACGATGCTGACGGTGACCGGCGGCGGGACGCGCTCCGAAGGACTGGTCGGTTTGATCGCCGATGTCACCGGGCTGCCCGTCCGCATCCCCGAGGATGCGACGAACACCGGGCTGCGCGGCGCAGTGCTGGCGGCGCGGGTAGCGCGCGGGGAACGCGCCACCTGGCGCGTCGCCGATGCGGCGGTGGCGGCGGCGTTCGCTCCTAACGAGTCCAAGCGCGACCCGTACGCACGCAAATATGCCTGGTTCCGCGAGGCGTACCCCGCCCTGCAGGGGCTGTTCCGCAAGATGGCGTGAGTCAGGGACTGTTATGCACTTCTACGAGCGCACCGCCACCGAGTCGATCACCTGGGCGGCGAGGTCATAGCGCCCGAAAGCCGGGATGATGTACGCGCCGCGCACGTAATCCTTGAGCGTCGACAGCAGCTCCTGGGCGATGCGCACCCCCTCCTGCGCCGCCGATTCGCCGGCAGACTCCATGCGTTTGAGGATCTCCGGTGGGATGCTGATGCCGGGGATTTCATTGTCGATGAAGCGGGCGTGGCGCAGGCTGTACAGCGGCATCATGCCGAGCATCACCGGCAGGCGCATCGGCTCGCCGACGATCTCCTCGTAGCGCTTCAGGAAACGCTCGACGCGCGCCGGCTCGAAGACGGGCTGCCCAAGGGCGAAATCTGCCCCCGCCTCGATCTTCTTGCGCAGCACGTCGATCTCCTTGTCCGGGTCGTCCGCGCCCATGTTGAGCGCGCAGCCGACGGTGAAGCTGGTCGGCTGACCGATAGAATTCCCCGCCTGATCCACCCCGGCGTTCATGCGCTGCTTGACCAGGCGAATCAAGCCGGAGGGGGCGATGTCGTAGTTGTCCATCGCCTCCGGGTAATCGCCGATGCGTGTCGGGTCGCCCATGACGACGAACAGGTTGCGCACGCCCAGGGCATGCGCACCGAGCAGGTCGCCCTGCACGCGCAGCAGATTGCGCCCACGCACCGGGAAGTGCAGCACCGTCTCCATGCCCAGGCGGGTTTGCAGGACGCTGCACGCCGCCCAGGGACTCAGGCGCATGCGGGCGGTCGGGCTGTCGGCAACGTCGAGCACGTCCGCCCCGGCGTCGCGCAGCAGGGTCGCCGCGTCGATCAGCCGTTCCAGATTGTGCGAACGCGGCGGAGCCATCTCCACGCTGAACAGGAACTTGCCATTGTGCAGCTTGTGATACAGCTCGGACGGCATCTCGGCGGCTGCGGAATCGGCTTCTTCCTCCGGGCTGCGGATCACCAGCCGGGGCAGCGCCGGGGTCGGATGCGCCGGGTCGTCGAGGGCGGCGCGCATCGACTGGATGTGATCCGGGGTGGTCCCGCAGCAGCCGCCGATGACACTCACGCCGATGGCGCGCAGCAGCAGGGCGTTCTCGCCGAAATACTCGGTCGTCGCCGGGTACATCATGCGCCCGCCGACGGTCTGCGGGAAGCCGGCGTTGGGCATGGCGGAGAAGCGCCCATCGGGGACGGCGTCCTTCATCTGCCGGACGACGCGGACGATCTGCGCCGGACCGCCGGAGCAGTTGACGCCGATCACGTCCGCACCGGCATCCGCCAACCGCCGGGCGACCGCGCCCGGCAGATGCCCGGAGATGGTGCGGTCGTCGCGGGTGAAGGTCATCTCGCAGATGACCGGCACGCCGGCGGCGACCTGGCGCGCCGCTTCGAGGGCGATCACCAGTTCATCGATGTGCGTGAAGGTCTCGCAGATGATGGCGTCCGCCCCGGCGGCGACCAGCGCCATGATCTGTTCGGCGAAGATGGCATGGGCGTCTTCGACCTTCAACCGCCCGTACGGCAGGATGCCCGTGCCGAGCGGTCCGACCGAACCGGCGGCGTAGGCGTTCTGCCGCCCACTCTCGCGGATCGCCTCGCGGACCAGTGCCACGCCCGCCGCATTGATGGCGACGACCTGGTCTTCCAAGCCGTGCTCTTGCAGTTTGAGGCGGTTGGCGCCAAAGGTGTTGGTCTCGATCAGCTCCGCGCCGGCGTCCAGGTAGGCGCGGTGCAGCCCCTTGATCAGGTCGGGCTGGGTGACGTTGTAATGATCGAAGCAGCCGTCGATGGGGACACCCTGGCTGTGCAGCAGCGTGCCCATGGCGCCGTCGGCGAGGAGCGGCAGATCGGATTCAAGGCGTTGGCGCAGGGAAACAGACATCGCTTAGTCCTTCCAAATCGACTCGTTACCACTCCGGGCAGCTGCGGGTGAAGATGATCCGCGTGCCGCCCCGCTCCCCATCGGCGATCAGGCGGTAAGGCGGCGGGCTGTAGTCGGCGCTGAAATCACCGCTCACCACGGCGGCGCGCGTCAGTTCGGCGGACCGCTCGCGATACCAGCGCTCGATCACCTCCGGGCTGTCCGTCGTGAAGAAGATGCGCTGCTGGGTGGACAGAAACTGCGACGTTTCCGAGACCACCTCGGCGTTCGGGTACAGCCAGTTGTCGCGCCAGAAATCGGTCGTACACTGCGTATAGAAAAACGTCACGCCGCCCACGACCAGCAGGATCGACGCCAGCAGCACCACCACGAAGCCGGAGAGAATCCCTCGGGATGG
>JAEURA010000217.1 GCA_016789005.1 Anaerolineae bacterium | reverse complement strand
CCGTCAGCTGCTCCTCGCTGCTGGCGGCGATCAGCGGGATGATGGCGCGATCCATCATCCAGCGCAGGATGACCTGGTTGGCGGTCGCGCCGGTCTCCTGGGCGACGGCGCGCAGCGCCTCCAGGCGGCGGGTGTTGTCCGGCATCTGAAGCTCCGGGCGCAGGGCGCGGTCGGCGCGGGTGTAGGCTCCGGATTGCAGGACGCTGTAGGCGAGCAGGGTGATTCCCCGCGCCTTCAGCCAGTCCAGGAGATCGTCATTGACCATCTCCTGAGGGGCGACACTCATGCCCGGTCGCAGCCGCAGATAGGTGTAATGCTGCTGTACGCAGCAGAAGGATGCCCAGCCGTGCGTCTCGCTGGTCCAGCGGGCTTCTTCCATGCGCCATGCCAGATAGTTGCTCCCACCGATAGTGCGCACCTTGCCCGCCCTGATCAGACGGTCGAAGGCTTCCATCGTCTCTTCCAGCGGCGTCTGGCGGTCATCGACGTGGGCGTAGAAGAGATCGAGCCGGTCGGTCTTCAGGCGGCGCAGGCTCTTCTCGCATTCCTGCTCGATGTCGCGGGCGCTCAGGCATTTTGGCACGTCCATGTAGCCGAAGCCGACCTTCGAGGCGATGAACAGCTGGTCGCGGCTCCCCCGTGCCGCCATCCATTCGCCGAGCAGGGTCTCGCTTTCGCCGCCCTGGAAGCCTTCCACCCACCAGGCGTAGATGTTGGCGGTGTCGATGAAGCTGCCGCCCGCGCCGGTGTAGGCATCGAGGATGCGATAGGATGTCGCTGTGTCGTTGCGGCTGCCGAAGTACATCGCGCCCAGGCAGAGCGCGCTGACTTCGACTCCGGTCTTGCCGAGAGACAGTGTCTTCATGATGTGTCCGTTCTTCCGCGAGTCACACTGCCGATCCGGTCTTCCAGTAGACAGTGTAGCGCTGATGATGCATTCGATAAAACGGAATGAGCGTGATGCCGTCGATCCTGAAGGTGAGCGGCTGACCATCGACGGCTTCGATCCGCCCCAGCACGGCGTCCAGATCGCCGGGCAGAACGGGTACGTCCGGCGTCGCGCCCCAGTGGACCGGCGACTCGCGCGTGTGCATGAGCTTCTGATAGACATCGGGCATGCCCTCCGTGCCGAGCGCTCCGGCGAGGACGATGGGTCCATAGAGCGCCGCCGCCACGTCTGGGGCGTCCAGGAGCGACTCGACGTGCAGGCGCATCGGCAGGCGGATGGCGATCTGGTCGCCGTCGGACCATTCCCGCGTGATCGGGATGTAGCCGTCGGCGGACAGACGAACCGGGACCGCTTCGCCGTTGACGGTGAGGCTGACGCCGTTCGCCCAGCCCGGACAGCGCATCTTGATCGTCAGGCGCAGGGGGCGGCGGCAGAGCAGGGTCAGGCGGGTCGTCTCCTGCTCCGGGAAGCGCGTCTCCTGGCGCAGGATCAGCTCTTTGTCGTCCCAGGTCAGTTCCGAGGCGATGAACAGGTTGACGTAGAGCGACTCGTCATTGTGCGCGTAAATCGCCTCGCCATATCGGGCGTGGTTTTCCATGCCCGTGCCGGTGCAGCACCAGAACGAGTGTTCCGGCGAGCTGTAGACCTTGAAATGTCCCGGCTTGAGCGAGGCGAAATAGAGCATCATACCCGTCTCCGGGTCCTGCGAGCCAAGGATGTGATTGAACAGCGCCCGCTCGTAGAAATCCATCGTCCGCGCCGAAGGCTCCCAGGCGAAGATGTGGCGGGTCAGGCGCAGCATGTTGTAGGTGTTGCAGGTCTCGGCGGAGCGCGGGCTGAGGTGCTGGGCGAAGCGGTCTGCCGGGAAGAACAGCTCGTCGTCACTGTTGCCGCCGATGACGTAGGATCGATGCAGCGCCACCCGCTCCCAGAAGAAGCGGGCGATGTCGCGGAAGCGGGTTTCGCCGGTCAGTTCGTACTGCCGCGCCGCGCCGACCGCCTTGGGAATCTGCGTGTTGGCGTGCAGCCGGTCAAGCTGATCCACGCCGCGCGCCAGCGGGTCGAGGACGACCTCATCATTGAACGCCAGTGCCAGCGCTCGGTGTTCGGCTTTGCCGGTGATGCCATAGAGGTTCGCCAGGGCTTCGTTCATGCCGCCCGGCTCGTTGAGCAGCATGATCTGCACCTCTTCGTGGTCGAGCCGGCTGAGCCGGGCGTGAATCCAGCCGGCGAGCTTCTCGGCGATGTCGAGCGCCTGCCGGCTGCCGCAGTGGGCGTAGGCGTCGAGCAGCCCCGCCACGATCTTGTGCAGCGTGTAGTAGGGCGCCCAGACCATAAAACGGCGCTCCACCCGATCGAAGAAAGACTCCGGGTACGCCGACAGGAAACCCGGCGTGTAGCCCTGGGCGGGCAGGGCATCCTGGCAGGCGGCGAGTTCGCTCACGATCAGGTCTGCCCGTTCCTTGAAGCGGACGTCGCCCGTGCCGGCAAACATCAGCGCGCAGGCGCTCAGGTAATGCCCGACGGTGTGCCCGCGCAGCTCGCAGTCCGGGCTTTCCCATCCGCCGAGCGGTTCGGCGGTCGTCGGCAGTCCCGCCGCCACCCGGAAGTTGCGCAGCAGACGCGCCGGGTCCAGCGACAGCATGAACGCCTGATCCCGTTCCATGGCGGCTTTGAACACGCCGTCCAGCAGGCGCACCTGCTCCAGCGAGAAGGGTTTCGCTTTGATCATGATGATTATTCCATTCTGGCGGCTGCCCAATGACCGGTGGGGCGCTTGTTTACCCCTTCAGACCGGTCATGACGATGCCTCGGACGAAGTAGCGCTGCGCGAAGAAGAACAGGATGACAATCGGCAGGATCATAGCAGTGGACGCCGCCAGCTGCAGATCCCAACTGACATCCTGGATGCTGCGGAAGGACGCCAGCCCCGCCGCGACGGTGAAGTTCTCCGGAGAGCGCAGGTAGATGATGGGACCAAGAAGGTCGTTCCACGAGCTCAGGAAGGTGAAGATACCGATGGTGATCAGCGCCGGGCGCGACAGCGGCATCATGATCCGCCAGTAGATGCCGAACTCGGTACAGCCGTCGATGCGCGCCGCATCCGCCAGCTCTTCAGGGATGGTGCGGAAGAACTGTCGCATCAGAAATATGTTGAACGCCCCGCCGCCAAAGAAATAGGGCACGGTCAGCGGCAGGAAGGTGTCCACCCAGCCCAGGCGCGAGAACATGATGAACTGCGGCACGATCATGATGGCATAGGGCAGAAAGAGGGTGGCGATGACGACGCCGAACCAGAAGTCGCGCCCCCAGAAGCGCATCCGCGCGAAGCCGTAGGCGACGAACGACGAGGTGAAGACGACGGCGATGACGTTGAGCGTGACGATGATCATCGTGTTGCGCAGGTACAAACCGAAGGGTTTGTAGGTCAGCGCGTTGGTATAGTTTTCGAAACGCACCGGGTTGGGAATCCACTCTGGCGGGTACTGGAAGATCTGCACCTGTGATTTGAGCGAACTGGTGACCAGCCAAACGAAAGGCATCACCATGATGAATGCCATGACGAGCAGTACCACGATGGTGAAGGTTCGCCAGGCGCGGTCGGATCGGCTCATCCGGCGATGCGTTCCTCGGACGCCTATCTCGATGTCCGAGTTTTCCAGGTCGTTGATCGGTCGTTCGATGACAGCCATAGGTCATGACCTCTTTATTCGCCGGGGTTTTCGTAGTAGACGCGCCTGCCCAGGTAGCGGAAGATGATGAGCGATAGGACCAGCAGGATGCCGAAGAGCAGCCAGGAGAGCGCCGCTGCATAACCCATCTTCAGGTTTTGGAAGGCGGATCGATAGATATAGAGAACCAGGAAGAGCGTCGAATTCTGCGGACCGCCGTCGGTGATCAGATAGCCGATGACGAAGACCTGGAAGGAGTTGATGAAGCCGATGACCAGGTTGAAGAAGAAGATCGGCGACATCATCGGCAGGGTAATGTGGCGCATCTTCGCCCAGCGCCCAGCGCCGTCGATCTCCGCCGCTTCGTAATAGATGTCTGGGATGCCCTGCAAGCCGGCGAGGAAGATAATCATCGACGCGCCTGACCCCCACAGACTGAGGATGACGAAAGCGGGCATCGCCCACGCCGGGTCTTGCAGCCAGGCGATCTTGGAGCCGCCGAGCGCGCGAATGAAGCTGTTGATCAAGCCGAACTCGGTGTTGAACATCCACGCCCACAGCAGGGCATTGGCGACGGCGGGCACGATGCTGGGCAGATAAAAGATCGTGCGAAAGACGGCAATGCCGCGAATATTGGTGTTGATCAGGTTCGCCAGGAAGAAGCCGAGCACCAGCCCCAGCGGGACAGACATCATAGTGTAAAGAAAAGTAGCTTTTAGAGCATAAGGGAGGATGGGGTCTTTGAAGAGCGTTTCGATATTCGCCAGACCGACGAAGCGCGGTGGCGACATCAGATTCCAGCTGTGGAAAGTCAGGTAAAGGTTGACCAGGACGGGGATCACCACCCAGAAGAGGACGCCCAGCATGAAGGGCGAAATGAAAATGTAGCCGGTGATCGTCCGCCGGCGCGCCAGCGGGAGATTAGTCCACCATTTCCAGCCGGTCTGAGCCGGTAGTGCTTGCGCTTGTGCTTGCGATGCCATGTTCGTCCACCGATTATCACCGACCGAAAGAGGGGGCACAGCAGCGCCGTGCCCCCAGCAAGATCTAGATTGCCGCCATCGCGATAATGTCGTTCGCCTGGCGCACGGCTTCCGGAATGACGTCGGCGGGCGGCGTGCCACCGGCAATCGCCTGGACGGCCGGGTCGATGAAGCTGCTGGCAGCTTCCAGATAGCCGGACGGAATACGGACGGAGACGCCGTAGGTGGGCAGGTACTCGCTCACGAACTGACGATAGTTGGCAGGGTGAATGCCCTCGGTGATCCAGGTCGCCAGACCTTCTTCGGTGGTCAGGGCGGTCTGGCTGGGCAGCCACAAGCCGATCTTCAGGAACTGCGTCTGATAGAACGGCGTCGACAGGAAGCGCACCCACTGCCAGGCTTCTTCAGGATGCTGCGTGTTGGCGAGCGCCGAATGGAAGTGCGCCTGCATGACGGTCGCCGGCTGCTTCATCTTCGGCAGCGCGCCCGTGCCAAGCGGCACAGTGACCAGCGACGGGTTCATCCAGGACAGCGCCCAGGAACCGTCGACCGCCATCGCCAGACGACCATTGTCGACCATCTGCGTGTTGGACATGCCGAGGTCAGCCATCGAGGCGCTGCGCGGCGCAACGTGGTGCACGTAAATCAGTTCATACAGACGCGTGAGGGCTTCCAGCGCCTCCGGAGTGTCGAGCGCGACCTTTCCGTCGGCGAAGTACGCGCCGCCGTTAGAATGGACGGCTGCGGCGATAGGCATCCACCACAGGGGCCAGTCAACCGCCCAGCGCTGAATATCGTCGGGGTCGAAACCGGCGTCATCAGGGTGACGACCGGCGCTGTCCACCGTCAGCTGCTTGCAGACGTTGACGAAACTGTCCCAATCCCAGATTTCGTCGTCGGCGAAGCCGGGAGGCGCGACGCCGATCTCATCGAAAGCCGCCTGGTTGTAATAGATGTGATGCGCCACCCAGCAGGAGCCGATGCCATGCCAGCGCCCATTACTGTCGGCGCAGCGGAAGGCTTCCTGCGGCATGAAATAATCGGGCTGACCGAGCAGCGGGTCCGCCGCGATCTGGTCGGTGATGTCCAGCAGCATGCCCTGGGAACGATAGGTTTCATAGGCATCGGAGATGATGAACGATGTGTCCGGGGTCGTGCCGGCGGCGAAGTTGGTCAGCAGCACACGGTTGTACTCACCCGCATCCGGCGTATGCTGCCATTCGACGGCGATGCCGGGCATTTCCTGCTGGAAGACTTCGATGGCGGCTCTGACGCCCTCGTCCTCAGCCGTGCCACCCCAACCGCCGAAGGAGATACGGACGACATCCTGCAAAGACGGCGCAGCGCGCAGCAGTCCCGGCATGTGGAATCCCGATGCCAGCGCGGCGGCAGACGTCCCCGACAACCGCAAAAAATCACGACGTGATAGACGCTTGCTCATGGTCTTTTTTCCCCTCGTTTAGTCTGACCGAACCATATCATTTTTCACTGGCACTGCCGAAGCTCTGGCTGGTATCGCCTCCTTCGCTCCTATGGTCGCCACCTGCCGCCTCATCCTTCGCGTATCCAGACGCGCATTTCGCCGGGCTGGCGGTTCGCCCAGAAGAAATAGGGGATGGCTCTAAAGGTCACCGGCACTGCTGCCGGCGCGGCGCGGTCGATGGGCTGGTACAGGTCACCGCTCCAGGTGGGCGGCTCGATGCGTACCGCTTCGCCGGTGATCACGCTCACTCCGCCGAACAGGTCGGGGTCCATCACCGCCGTCAGCGCGCTGCTGTGCGGTATCGTCAGGTTCGCCAGGTTCGCGCCGTTATCGACTTCTTCCAGGCAGTACACGACGGGTCCGCGCTGCAGGGCGATGCGCCCGGCGTCTTCGCGCACCTGGGGGTGCGCCATCATGCGTTCGACCGGCATGTCCAGGGTCAGCGCGATCTGGTCGCCTTCCCGCCACTGCCGGCGGATATGAACGTATCCCTGGCTGGGCGCGGTTTCGAAGGGCGCTCCGTTGAGGCTGAGCCGGTAGCTGCGACACCAGCCGGGGATGCGCAGCGCCAGATCGAAGGCAGTGGGCTGCGCCGCCTGAATGCTGAGCCTGATCTCTCCGTCCCAGGGGTAATTCGTTTGCTGCGCGATCTGCACTTCGCCGCCGCTGAGCGCGAAATGGGCGCGGCTGTCGTTATAAAGGTGGGTGTAGATCGTGTCGGCGGTGGTGGAGTACAGGTAAGTGCCGATGCTTCCCACCACGCGCGAGTAGTTCGGCGGGCAGCAGGGGCACAGGAACCATTCTTCGCGGCGGAAGTGGCGCGCCGACGTGATGCCGCTGAACGGCTCGTGCGGGTTGACGTTGGGATAGGACGCCAGCGGGTTGGCATAGAAAAAATGCTCGCCATCCCAGGAGCAGCCCGCCAGGATGGTGTTATAAAGCGCCCGTTCCATCACGTCGATGTAGCGCCCGTCCGGGTCCAGGTGGAACATGCGCTGCGCCCAGAACGCCAGCGAGATCGAGGCGCAGGTTTCGGCGTAGGCGGTCTCGTTGGGCAGGTCATAGGCGAAGGTGAAACCCTCGTTGGAACGCGCCGGTCCCAGCCCGCCGGTGATGTACATCTGATGAGTTGTCAGGTCATCCCACAGCCGCTTGGCGGTTTCGGTCAGCGCCGCGTCGCCGGTTTCAATGGCGATGTCGGCGACGCCGGCGTACAGGTATCCGGCGCGCACCGAGTGACCGGTCGCCGTCTGCTGCTCGCGGATCGGCTGGTGCGCCTGACAGTAGCGGTAGGTTTCCGCCCAGAAGTCGGCGGGGTCTTCGCCGCGTTCGCGGGCTTCCATGTCGAAATAGCTCGGCTGCTTGCCGCGCTCGTCAATGAAATACTTGGCGAGGTCAAAATAGCGCCTTTCGCCGGTGGCGTAATAGAGCCGCACCAGCGCCAGCTCGATTTCCGGGTGACCGCAGTAGCCGTGACGCTGCCCCTCGTCTGGACCGAAGCGCTCGGCGATATGGTCGATATAGCGGGTCAGGATATCCTGCAGGGCGGGCTTGCCCGTCGCCTTGCTATAGGCGACCGCGCCTTCCAGCAGATGTCCGGCGTTGTACAGTTCATGCCAGTCGCGCAGGTTGGTCCAGCGCTTGTCCGGCTCGACGTTGGTGAAATAGGTGTTCAAATAGCCGTCCGGCTGCTGGGCTTTTTGTACCATGCTGACCAGGTCGTCCACTTGTTTTTCCAGCACCGGGTCGGCGTGCTTGGCGAGGCTGTAGGCGGCGGCTTCGACCCATTTACCGGTGTCGGAGTCGAAAAACATGTAGATCACGGTGTGGCGTTTGGGGCGCTCGCGCTTGCGGCTCAGGTCCCAGGCGTCGATGCGCCCTGTCGCCTTGAGCTGGCGATAAATAGCCGGGATCGTCCGGTCTCGATTGATGGTCTGTCGTTCTCCCCACAGACCGCCGGTGATGTCGATGTTTTCCAGGGGAAGGGCTACAGGATGTTCTCTACGGGGAGTCAATCACTAAACCTCCTGCAATAAACAAATCCATAGTTCTCTCACTCTCAACTGTATAGGCAACGGGCAGCATTGAGCAGTCATTGAAGCGTACAATACCGGGATGATTCCGACTTTTTTGTTCCGGACAGCGCGGAAAAGTGACTATACTTCGAATTAGGAAGGGAGGCGTTCGTGACTGCTGCAAATCTGCTCGATCTGGAGACGGGCTGCCCGATCCGCGCGCAAAACGCCGGGCTGTTCATTTCGCGCGGCGTCGCCATGCATCCCACCCGCGTGATCAACTCGCACGAGCTGATCCTGGTCAAACAGGGCGAGCTGGACATGTGGGAGGAAGAGCAGGTCTTTCACCTTCAAGCCGGTCAGACGCTTCACCTCTTCCCCGGACGCCAGCATGGCAGCACCAAGCCGATGCCGCTGGGGCTGAAGTTCTACTGGATTCACTTCGAGATCGACGAAGGGAGCAGCCGCCGCGCCCGCCGCGCCGGCGCTGAGCTAAACCAGCGGGTCAAGGTTCCGCAGTCAGTGCGGTTGTGTCATCCAGAGCGCCTGGAGCGGTTGTTTCGGGCGTTTCTCGAAGATCAGGAGACAGGGGTCTTGCAGCCGCAGGCAGCGAATCTGCTGACGACTCTGATGCTGGTCGAAGTGGCGCAGTCGTTCGAGGAACGCGCCGCCGATCCAGAAGAGCAGAACGTCGTCGCCACCTGGGCGCATACCTACATCCGCATCAACTATGATCGCGCCATCACCACCAGCAAGGTTGCCGAGGCGATAGGTTACAACGCCGATTATCTGGGGCGCATCTATCGCAAGGTCTATGGCTGCACCCTGACCGAGGCGATCCACCGCTGCCGGGTCAGCCACGCGGCGGATTATCTGCTCGACAGCAGTCTGACCATCGAGCAGATCGCCCAGAAATGCGGCTTCAGCGATCCGGACTATTTCCGGCGCATCTTCCGCCAGTACATGAAGACATCGCCCAGCGAATACCGCAAAGAGTTCTCGCGGATGCACATCAACACGCACTAGAGGGATCAGGGATGGGGAATGAGGGATGAGCGATGAGAGAAACGCTTGATCAGGAATCCTTCCTCATCACTCCTTCCTCAAACCTCATTCCTTCCTACCCCTTGACCGACCCCGCCAGCAAGCCGCGTATGAAGTAGCGCCCCAGGACGATGTAGACCAGCAGCGGCGGCAGCGCGGCGACGATTGCGCCCGCCATCGGCAGATTCCACTTCACCGCCTCGCCGCCGGCGAGCTGCGCCAGCCCGACGGTGATCGGCTGGGAATCGGTATTGGTCATGGTCACGCCGAACAGGAATTCGTTCCAGATCTGCGTGAACTGCCAGATGACCACCACCACGAAGCCGGGGATAGACAGCGGGAAGACGACGTGCTGATAGATGCCGAAGAAATCCGCGCCGTCGATGGCGGCGGCTTCCAGCATCTCGTCGGGGATGTCGACGTAGAAATTGCGGAAGATGAGCGTCGTGATCGGCAGCCCATAGACCGTGTGGATGAGGATCAAGCCGATGACGCCGCCGTACAGATTCACGCTGCGCATGAAGTCGAAGAGTGGGATCAGGATCGCCTGATAGGGGATGAACATGCCGAACAGCATGAGCGGGAACAGGTAGCGTTCGCCGGGGATGCGCCACTTGGCGAAGACGTAGCCGTTCAGCGAACCGAGCAGCGAGGAGAGCATGGTCGCGCCGATGACCAGGGCGAAGCTGTTTTGCAGGCGCGGACCGAAGGCTTCGAGGACTTCGCTGAAGCTCTGCCAGTAGGGCGTTTCGGGCGTGTTCCAGGCAGTTGCCAGGTTGATCACCGCCGGGTCCTTCAGGCTGGTCACCACCACCAGGTAAACTGGGGTGAGGAACACGAAGGTGAGCAGGATGAGCGCGATGTAGATGGCGGTGCGTATGGTGTAGCGTCGCCATTGATAGGCGGTCATGCTCATGGCTTATCTCCCCCTGCTTCGGGATTCGCGAAGCTGTGACCACAGGTAGGGCACGATGATCAGCGTCACGAAGAAGAGCATGATCACGGCGATGGCGCTGGCTTTGGCGAAGGCGTTTTCGCGGAATCCTTCGGTGTAGACCAGCAGACCCGGCACGACCGTCTTGGCGTTGTCGGGACCCGCCATCGCGAAGACCAGATCGAAGATTTTGAGTGAAATGTGTCCCAGGATGATCATCGCGCTGAGGATGATCGGGTTGAGCTGCGGCAGGACGATGCGCCGATAGACATCGAATTCGGAGCAGCCATCGACGCGGGCGGCTTCGCGCAGCTCTTCAGGGACGCCGCGAATGCCGGCGATGAACATCGCCATCGTATAGCCGGACATCTGCCAGACCGCCGCGATGATGATGCCCACCAGTGCGGCGTTGAAGCCCTTGGGGGCGATAGGCGTCTCGGCGTCTGGCGTGTCGAGCGGCAGCCAGACGACATCCCACAGGCGGGCGGCGAACACCAGCAGGACGACGACCGCCGCCAGGACGGCGTAGCGCGACGCCCGCCAGCGGCGGGCGGTGGCATAGCGCACCGCCAGGAACGCCAGGATGGCGAACCCTGCCATCGTCAGGTAGGCGGGCACGTTCCCCCATTCGAAGGGCAGCCAGACATCCCGGCTGTTGATCCAGCTGAACTCGATGGGCGACAGACCGAACAACACCTGCGGCAGGATGTTGACGCCGCCGCCGGGTTGAAGCATCCAGCGCCAGATCGTCCCGGTCACGACGAAGGACAGCGCCATCGGAAACAGAAATACAGTTCGGAAGAAGCCCTCTCCGACGACCTTCTGGTCGAGCAGGAGCGCCAGGATCATGCCGGCTGCCACGCAGCCCAGCACGAACAGGACTGTGAAGAAAAACGTGTTGACCAACGCATTGCGGAAGTAGAACTCCAGCGTGTCGGTCATGATGTTTTCGTAGTTTTGCAGCCCGACGAAGCTCTTGATCACGGTGGCAGCCAGCGGCGGCTGCGCCGGATTCTGCCCCCAGTCGGTCATCGACGTCTGAATGGCTTGTCCGATGAAGCCGTAGACGAAGATGCCGACGAGAATGAGCGAGGGCAGCAGCATCACGAAGGCGATGAAGCGATCTCGATTGTTGCGCATGGGAACCCCCTGAGCACAGGGGCGATCCTGATCAGGATCGCCCCCGCACAACGGCTATCCGGCAGGCGAGCAGAGGGAGGGTTACGCCCCGGCGCACGCCCCAGAGGTGATGCAGACGGCGCTCATGGCGCTGGCAGCCGCTTCAGCGCTGCCGCTGGCGATGAAGACTTCCATGACGGTGTTGAAATCGCCCATGAAGCGCTCGTTGGCGGCGACGCCATGCGCCAGGCTGCCGACCAGACGGTTGCCCGCCCAGTCTTCGGCGGCAGATTGCAGATAGGCGTTATACAGATCGGGCGCGGCGGCGACGGCATCGGTGCGCGCCGGGATCGAGCCTTTGAGCGGGTTGAAGGCGTTCTGACCTTCGACCGACCCCAGCAGCGACAGCCAGGCGAGGGTGTTGTCGGGGTTCGGCGCGCCGACCGGCAGACCGAAGCTGTCCGACAGCCACATGAAGGAGCCGGCGGTATCTGGCGCGGGGGCGAAGCCGAAGCCGACGCCCGGTTCCAGACCGAGGGTGGTGGACATATAGCCGGCTGCCCAGTCGCCCATGATGTTGAAGGCGGCTTCGCCGGCGAGCACCTTATCGACCGCCTGCTGCCAGGACAGACCCGCCGAATCCGCGCCGACGTTGGAGCAGGCGAGGATTTCGCTGAAGCGGTTCCACACGGCGACCATCTCCGGGCTGTTCGCCGGGGTCGCGCCGGTCCAGATGCCGTTCCAGCCATCCGCGCCCAGGATGCCCAGGGCGACGCTTTCCCACAGGTGGTTGACGGTCCACGCCTCGCCGACGACCAGCGGCGTTACGCCCGCCGCCTGAAGGGTTGGGCAGGCTGCCAGGAACTCATCCCAGGTCGCCGGGACGGAGACGCCCCATTCTTCGACCTTGGCGGGGTTGTACCACAGGACGTTGGAGCGGTGAATGTTGACCGGCACACTGTAGATCGCGCCATCGACGGTCAGCAGGTCGATCAGGTCCGGCGGGAAGGCTTCATTCCAGCCCTGTTCCGCGTACAGACCGCTGAGGTCCTGCATACGACCGGCGACTACCCAGGTTCCGGTCAGTTCCTGCCCGGCGTGGACCTGGAAGGTGTCCGGGGGTGTGCCGCCGAGCATACGGGTCTTGAGGACGGCTTTGGCGTTGACGCCGGAACCGCCGGTGACGGTGGCGTTGATCACTTCGACGTTTGGATTCTGGCTGTTGTAGAGCGCGATCAGGGCTTCGAGCGCCGGACCTTCGTCGCCCGACCACCACGAGAAAATCTCCAGCTGTCCGCTGAGATCCTGCGCTCGGACGATGCCGATGAGTGAAAGGGTCATCATCAGCACACCGATGATCAGTAAGCGTCTTTTCATTTCAAATTCTCCTGCGAATCTGTGATTTCGTTGTGATGATCGGAGGATCATCTACGCTCACTTTAGCACCCTCCTTCGCCGCGCGCCTAGGCATTTTTGCCAGGTTTATGACACAATAGTGACAGTACGCCCTTACAGCAGTTCGACCGCTCGCTGTCCTACTTATTGAAACTCCGAAGCGTAAAAACCATGAGCCAGTCCCTGCCAGAAGCGTTCATTGATGATGTCAAGCAAGTGCTGGAAAACCTTTACGACTTCCCCCTGCTGAACCGTCACACGCTGGCGCAGACGACGCGCGCCGGTCAGCCGAACGAGCCGCTGGGGCATCGCCTGCGGCGCGAAGTGATGGAGGCGGTGGAATCGCTCAAACCGGGGGCGGAAAACGGTGGTCATCCCAACGCGGCGCGCCTGTACAATCTGCTGCACATGCATTATGTTGGCGGCATGACGCTTCAGGAGGTCGCCAACGAGCTGGGCATCTCGGTGCGCCAGGCATATCGCGATCTGCGGCACGGGCACGAGAGCGTCGGCGAAATCCTGTGGTTCAACCGCCAGCTTCAGACGGAGCGCCTACCGGTCGCCAAGCCGGAGGTGGAAGTCATCGAGCCGGTCGATGAGAAATTCAGCGCCCACAACGCTGCGACTCTGCTGGACAACGCCATCAAAGCGGTGCAGCGCCTCGCCGAGCAGAAGAGCCTGCGGCTGATCGGCAGCGCACCCACCGCGCCGATCCTCATCTCCACCAACGGTACGGTCGCCCAGCAGGTCTTCATTCACGTCCTCAGCCAGGCGATCCAGCAGGCACAGCCGGGCGAACTGCACCTGAGCCTGCAACCGCTTCCGCCCGATCACGTGACTCTTGAACTGCTCTTTGCCCCGCGCGATCTTCAGGCGGGGACGCTGCCCATCGCCGATGCCGTGCAGAGTTTCATCCAGCGGCTCCGGTTCCAGATTCAGGAAGGGAGCCTCGACGACGCCCAGCGCGTCTTTCGGCTGATCCTGCCGGCGCAGCAGCCGACTCTGCTGGTGGTGGACGACAATCAGGGATTGACCGACCTGCTTCAGCGCTATTTCACCGACAGCAGCTATAAGGTGCTGGTCGCCGATTCCGGCGCGGCGGGGCTGAAGCTGGCGGAAGAGCTGCGCCCGGACGCCATGATCGTCGATCTGATGATGCCGGATATGGACGGTTGGGAACTGCTGCAGCGGCTGCGCAACAACCATCGTACTGCGTCGATTCCGGTGATCATCTGCTCGGTGATCAACGATCCCGAACTGGCATATTCGCTGGGCGCGTCGCTGTTCATCTCCAAACCGATCACCAAAGATCGCATCCTGGATGCCCTGCGGGACATAGGACTCTGATCCATGCAGTTAACCAATTTATCGTTTCGCGATACGCTGCGCACCCTGCGGATCGACATGGTGCGCTCGCTGACAGCCGTCGCCAGCATCTTCTGCGCTCTGGCGGCGTACTCGATGCTGCTGATGGACGACTTCCAGATCGGCTTGTTCATCCTGATCGGGTCGGCGGCGGTCGTCATGTTCCTGCTGCGGCGGCAGCTGCCGCGCCGCCTGACCATCAGCCGCTATGGGCTGCTGCTGACGGCGCACCTGACGCTCTTCGCCGTCATGCGCCTGACCGGCGCACCCTGGCTGCCGTTCTTCGGCGTGCTGCTGGTGCTGATCAGCGGCATGACCACGACTTATATGCATTGGATTTCGGCGCTGACCATCTTCGGCGTGACCGCCCTGCTGCAGGAGCCGCCGATTCCGCTGCTGCCGCTGGGGGCGACGCTGGCGCTGACGGTGGCGGTCATGCAGACCTCGGTGACCATGCTCTACACGGCGCTGACCTGGTACAGCGCCATGCAGCGGCGCGCCGACGCTCTGCTGGAAGAGACGCGCCAGCGTCAGGCGGAGCTGGCGCAGACCGTCAAGTCGCTGGAAATCGCCTATACGAATATGCGCCGCATGCAGCAGCAGCTCATCAGCGCGCGCCAGCAGGCGGACGAGGCGCGCCGCATGAAAGAGCGCTTCGCCGCCAACATCAGCCATGAACTGCGCACCCCGCTCAACCTGATCCTCGGCTTCAGCGAGATCATGGTAGTCACGCCGGAGGTCTATGGCGAGGCGCGTTTTCCGCCGAAGCTGACCCGCGACCTCTACCAGATTTACAGCAGCAGCCGCCACCTGCTGGCGCTGATCGACGATGTGCTCGATCTGTCACAGGTGGAGCTGGCGACGATGGCGCTGAACCAGGAACCGGTGCAGCCCAACGCCTTCATCGAGGAGAGTGTGGAGATGTTCCGCAACATCTTCCGCGACGGTAAGCTTCAGTTCCATCTGGAGATCGAACCTAACCTGCCGGTCATCGAGATCGACCGGACGCGCATCCGCCAGGTGATCCTCAACCTGCTCGGCAACGCCCACCGCTTCACCACCGTCGGATCGGTGACGCTGACAGTGCGCTGCTGGCAGCAGTCGGTGCAGTTCAGCGTCGCCGATACCGGGCGCGGCATCGCCCCCGACAAGCTCGGATTGATCTTCGATGAGTTTTACCAGGTGGATTATTCGCTCAGCCGGAATCACGGCGGGGCGGGGCTGGGGTTGGCGATCAGCAAGCGCTTCGTCGAAAGACACGGCGGAGTCATCGCCGTGACCAGCGAGGAAGGAGTCGGTTCGACCTTCACCTTCACCCTGCCGATCCACACTTACGGCGCGCGCAGTGACGGCGCGCCTTCAGACGATGGCGAGGCAGACCACGACGAGACGGTGCTGGTGCTGGATCGCGATCCGACGCTCGCCTCGCTGATCCGCCGCCATCTGCCGTCCTATCAGGTGATCCCGGTCGGCGATTCCGCCGCACTGGCGGAGGCGCTTCAGCAGTTCGCGCCGCGCGCGGTCATCGACAACCGCCGCCTGACGCAGACAGACCTACCGGCGCACGAAGCACTGCACATTCGCTGCGCGCTGCCCAGCGCCTCATGGATGATGAACCAGCTGCAGGTGCAGTCCTACCTGCCCAAGCCCTTCAGCACGCAGCAGTTGGTCGAGCACATCCGGCGCATCGGTCCGGTGCGGCGCATTCTGGTGGTCGATGACGATGTGGGGTTCGTGCAGCTCATCCAGCGTGGGCTGGAAACGCTGCCCGAAGCCTATGCCGTCTCGCGCGCTTACGACGGCGAGCAGGCGCTCAGCGTCATCAGCGCGCAGAAACCTGATCTGCTGCTGCTCGACCTCGCCATGCCAACGATGGACGGTTTCATGGTGCTGCAAAAACTGCGGGCGGACCCGAACACCGCCGATCTGCCGATCATCCTGCTGACCGCCACTCAGTACACCCGTGAAGAGAGCGACACCTACGGCGACATCGCCATCGCGCGTCAGGGCGGGCTGCGTCCGGCGGAGGTGCTGCGCTACATCCGGGCGGTGATCGATCAGACGTGAGCGGCGGCGGTATAGTCGCGGAAGTGGGTGGTCATCGTCGCCCTACCGGCGCGGTCGATCATGTACGCTTCCAGACCGGGCAGCGACTCGATGAAGTTGACCCCCGTCCGCCCCATCGCGAACGCCGCTGTAGCGAAGCGGTCGGCTTCCAGCACGTCGGGACCGATCACCGAGATGCTTACGATCTCGTCGAGGGCGTCCGCATCGCTGTGCGGGTTGTAGATGTGGGCGCCGCGTATATAGCTGCCGGATGTGGCGATGCCGCGATCATCGAGCATGACCGTCTTGACGATCTGGCTCAGGTCGAACGGATTGCAGATGCCGACGCTCCACGCCTGACCGCGCGCATTCCTGCCGTAGACCTGCACGTCGCCGCCGGCATCGACGTAGAAGTTGCGAAATCCTCTGGCGTAAAGCAGCGACGCCGCTTCGTCGATTGCCCAGCCCTTGACGATGCCGGAGGGGTTGAATTTGCCCTGATGCCAGACGTCGAAGTAGCCGTGCGACTCCAGGCGGGTCAGGTCCGCCAGTTCGAGGATGATCTGCATGTCGGCGCAGCAGTCCTCCAGCGCCAATTCACCCCGGTTGACGCGCGACACTTCGCTGCTGTCCTTGAATGGGCTGAAAGTCTGATCGACGTAGTTGAAATACCCGTAGATGGCGTCGAACGCCTCGGCAGACGCCGAGGCGTCGACGATCTCGACGGTGATGGGCATACCCATCAGCCAGCGAGTCTGTTTCACAGGTCCATACCGATCGCCGCATCGAGCAGCGCCGAGTCGAGCGACTGGACGAAGGCGCGGCTGCTGTCGGTGGCGCGAGAGACGAAGTCGACGTCAGCATCCTGCGCTTCAACCGCCTCGCTGATCAGGGTGGGCAGGGCGTTGCGGGTGATGATGTCGGATTCGTAGGTGCTGCGCGGGTAGTCGGCGATCAGCACATCGACCAGCTCGCCGTCTTCGATCACCGCTACCACCTGCATCGTGCCCCAGCGTCCGGCATAGACCGGGTCGCCGTAATACTGCCCGTCGTAGAATTCCGCACCGGCGGCTTTCTCGGTGGACTGCGTCGCCTCGACGCTGGACTGCGCCGGCGCAAGTTCGACTTCCGGCGGGGTGGTGTCCATCCCCTGCAGGTGGTCATGCCCGCCGCGTCCGCCGCGCCCGCCGCGTCCGCCGGGGAATGCGCCGTCCTGCTCGGTCGTGCTGGTGGTCGTGTCCACCTGGGGATCGGCGCTGTCGCTGAGGGCGCTGACGCCGGTATAGCCGGCGGCGGCAGAGGCGAGGATCATGGAAGCGCTGAGGGCGCTGACTTTCCAGTTCTTGCGACGTGAGTTGCTCATGATTCTGTGCTCCTGGTAAGGCTAAAGTCGGGACTCGGACGAAAACGTTACAGCGTGCTGCGTGATGCGGAAGACGTCTGCGGCGCGCGCTTGACCCGGCTGCCCAGCCAGCCGGCGGGGCGCGCCAGGACGATGACGGCGAGGGTGGCGGCGAGCATGACCCACAGGTTGTAGGCGACGCTGCCCAGTTCATCCCAGCGGAGGTCGAGGAGCAAGGTGCTGCTCTCGCTCGGCGGCATTTGCGCTTCGGTGGTCGTCTCGCCGTTGAGACGGGCGGCGAGATCGGCGACGGTGACGCGCCCGCTGTTGACGACGCTCAGCAGGTTCTCCAGGCTTCTGCCCTCGGCGGACATCTCGGCGGAGACGGTTTCGACATCCACGCCGGCGGCGGCGAGCTGGGCAGTCAGTTCATCCAGGGTCATTGCGCCGGCGGCTGTGACGGTGGTCGTCTCTGCTGCCGTCGTGACGCTTTCGGTTTGCGCCGCTGAT
>JAEURA010000189.1 GCA_016789005.1 Anaerolineae bacterium | reverse complement strand
ATAAGCATCCAGAACATGTCGTAGGGGCGCATCGCGATGCGCCCGAAATCGCCGGCGGTTCACGGGCGGTTCACGAACCGCCCCTACCAGACCCATCATGTCTGTTGTGACCCCATCGGGATATTTGATGCGTTCGCCCTGGCCCGGTTTCATCATGTGAGTTTTGATTCATATTTCGTAGTACAATGAAGTTAATCGTGAATTATTGCACAAGGCGTGCGCCCGCACCGCCGTTTTCGTCATCCCCAGGCACACCGCCGCCCGCCTAATCCTCATCAGAAGCGTCTCGTCCATGTAAAGGAGATGCTATGCGACACAGGCGATTCCCTCGGTTCGTTCGGCTTGCGCCGGTCCTGGCTGCGGCGGTCCTGCTGACCGTCTCCGCGTTCTCCAGCACGCAGGCGCAGATCGGAGGCTCGATTGGCTACGGCAGCAGCGTTCTGGGCAATATCCCGGCTGCCGGTCAATCGCTGACCTACAGTTTCAACGGCAGCGCCGGCGACTTCATTCAGATCACGCTGCGCAACTGGACGGGGACGCTGAACCCCCGCCTTGATCTGTTCACCCCTGACGGGCAGCCCGCCGCCGCCAGCGCGACGCATCCGCTGTCCGATGACCCTCTCGCAGCGTTCATCTCGCTCTTCCTGCCGCAAGGTGGAATCTACTCGCTGCTCATCAGCGGGGAGGGCGATACCACCGGCGAATTCATCCTGAAGCTTCAGGGGCGCGGCGGCATGAGCGCCACGCCGCTGGTCTATGGGCAAAGCCTGGATGTGAACGTCCCGACCGACCCGCCGCCGCAGTACTTCACGTTCGAGGCGCAGGACTGCCCGACGGTGCTGACGCTCTCCAATCTGAGCGATGGGCTGCCCTTCACCTTCCCGTTCCATGTCAAAGTCCATAATCAGGCGGGGACACAGATTGCCCAGCTGTACGGCGGCGATGCCCTGGAAGACCGGCTCATCGTAGCGCCTTCCAGTGGTCGCTACGAAGTCGTCGTGTCCTCCGACGATCCTCAGGTCGCGGGCATGGTGCAGCTGCTCGTCACCTGTGAAGAACAGTCACCGGGATGCCTTGCCGCCGTGCTGGCGGCGGGTTACGCCCCCGGCATTTGCCCACCGTGTTTTGCCGAAGGCGGGCGCTGTGCCGACTTCAGCGTCGAAGTCTCTCTGTCGGACCTCACAGCGTCGTTCACCTGGTCCCCGGTTGAAGGGGTGGACTGGTACATCTTCAGCATCCTCGATTCTGTCGCCTCGCTGCTGATGGATTCGCCGCAGCTGCTCGAAGGCGAGACCACCCACACCTACAGCTTCAACCCCGCCGATCTGCCGCGCGGACCCTTCACGGCAGTCGTGAGCGCCGGCGCTGAAGGCGGCGATTCTGAACCGCTGTGCCTTGACGACGCGGTGGTCAGCTTTGAAGGCACGACCACCGAGACCTGCTCCGGCATTGCCGTCGGCGTCGATGCTGTGCCGGGCGCGCGCGCGGCGGTCGCCCATTGGGGCGCAGTCCCTGGCGCAGCCGCTTATATGATCCACGTCTACGCCTATGCCGATGACGGCGGTCTGATCGGCATCCGTGTGCTGAACGTGCCGGGCGACGCCACCACCTACCATCTCGCCGACGTCTTCCCGCCGGACTATGACCGCTTCCAGGTCCGCGTCGCCGCCTACTCCGAAGCGAGCGGGGGCGGGGCGTTCGGCGATATGCCGCAGGGATACCTGTGCGATGGCAGCGCAGATGTCACCTTCGGACCACTCGGTCCTGTTGAATGGGGACCGGCGTCCTAGCCCGGAACGGAGGAAGAGGTGGATCATGAAACACATACGAGAACGCGGTTTCGGGCTGGCGCTGATCAGACTCATCCTCATCCTGGTCGTCCTCAGCCTGATTCAAGGCAGCAGCTTCAACACCCAGGCGCAGAGCGGCGGCGCGCTCGGATACGGTTCGAAGGTCTATGGGGTGATCTCGGCTTCTGCGCCGCTGGTGACCTACAGCTTCACCGGTCAGCAGGGCGACTACGTCGTGATGACCGCCGATTCCTGGACGGGGACTCTGGATGTTCAACTGGAATTTGTCGCGCCGAACGGCGTGGTGCTGGATCGCAGCACGCAGAACACGCCCGCCGGTGAGGCGCTCGGCGCGCATCTGGCGGTCTTTCTGCCGGAGTCGGGTATCTACGTATTGAGGCTGAGCGGCGAACACGCCACCACCGGCGACTACCTGCTGAGCGTGCTGGGACGCGCCGCAGCGACGGCGACCCCGCTGGTCTATGGGCAGGCGGTGGACGTGATCATCCCGGCAGGAGCGGCGGCGCAGTTCTTCGCCTTCGAGGCAGAAGATTGCCCGACCACGCTCGTCGTCAGCGACCCCAGCGAGGGACAGCCGTTCACTTTTCGGTTCATCGTCAAGGTGCGCGATCAGCGTGGTCAGACGGTGGCGCTGCTGCGCGGCGGCGAACAGCTCGAAGATTGGGTGACGGTCGAGGCGCTCAGCGGGCGCTACGAGGTCGAGGC
Organism: Anaerolineae bacterium; assembly: GCA_016789005.1. GTDB lineage: Bacteria > Chloroflexota > Anaerolineae > Aggregatilineales > Phototrophicaceae > Flexifilum. The sequence goes on along the minus strand of JAEURA010000189.1, from coordinate 10,361 downwards.
GCTGGCGGAAGAGCCTGCGCTGAGCGGTTCGATCCGCCTGCTGGTGACCTGCGCCGACGACAACCCCGGCTGTACGCCGACCGGGCAGTCTGGGGCGGCAGTCTGCGCACCCTGCCCGCCCATCGATGAGCTGGTTCCGGGCGGCGGCTGTCCCGACCTGCACTTCACGGCGGTTCAGGATCCCGCGGTGCCCAATTGGGTGACCGTCACCTGGGACCTGATGCCCGGCGCGGACGGCTATGCCGTCTATGTGACCGGCTTGATCGAGGGCGGCGGCGAGACTTACCTCACACATGCCGACTGGGTCCCCGGCGATCCGACGCGCTTCACCTGGATTCTGCCGGCGGTGGGTTACACCGGCTTCAACTTCAGCCTGCGCGTGCTGGTCGATGATGTCGTCATCTGCACGCAGGAGGCGCACGTCGATATGGGCACGCCCGCGCCAGACTGCCCTGATATGGGGCTGACCGCCGCGATGACCGACGCCGCCGTGCACGCGCTGACGCTTGGATGGACGCCCGGATTGGACGCGGATCAGTTCGATCTCGATATTTACAGCATCATGGACGGGAGCGAGACCTACAGCGGACGCCTGATTCTGCCGGGCGATGCCTCGGAATACGCCTTCGATCACTTCCCACCGGAACTCGATGCGGTGCGCTTCGTGCTGTGGATGTGGAAGGATGGGCGTCTCTGCTCCGAAGAGATCACCGTCGTCTTCACCCAGCCGCCCGATCAGCAGGGCGGTGGACCCTGCGCCATCCGCGCCGACCGTGAGGGCGTGCCGGTGCGCGTCGGTCCTGGCGCTTCGCGCAGTATCTTCGCCTTCCTCAATCCCGGCATCGAATACACCGTCGCCGGGCAGGCGATTGGCGAAGATGGCAATCCCTGGTGGCAGATCGACAAGACGCAGTTTGCCGGTCACGAAGGCGTGATCAGCCTGTGGGTGGCGCAAGCGGATGTGGCTGAAGTTGGCGATTGCAGCCAGGTTCCGCAGACCGACATCCCCGGCGTGATCCCGATCCCCGATGACCAGCCGGGCGGCTGGCTGCCGTGTGGCTCGTGCGACAGCTGCGGACACCCCGCCAACGAGTGCGTCACCTCGCCGGAGGGTCTGTGCCTGTGGGACCCGACGACCTGCCAGAATTTCAACCCGAACCCACCGGGTGGCGACCAGACCTGTTATGCCGTTTATGCGGTGATCGACATGGGCAACTGTTCTGGCGGCGGTTCAGCCATGCTCGACACCGTGCCAAACTGCAGGAGCACCCTCTACACGCCGGGGACGTTGATCCAGGCGCACGCTGTCGCCGTAGACTCGAAGTGTCGGGTGCGTTCCTGGACGGGATGCGGTGCGTCGGGGTCCGGCGCGAGCATTTCGTTCATTCCGCCGGGAACCTGCACCGTCGTGGCGCATATGGGGTACTGAAGTGGTAAGCGAGGGATGAGGGATGAGGGATGAGGAATGAGGAATGAAGGGCGAGGGATGAAGGGCGAGGGATGAGGGATGAAGGATGAGGGATGAAGAGCGAGAGATGAGGGATGGGACGCTGCGCTCGATGAGTGCGTTTTCTCTCATCTCTCATCGCTCATGCCTCATCCCTTTCGACTTGTCACTGATAGCTTGCAGCCGGTTGGGGGTGAGGTCGTCTACGTTACCTTGCCCCGCGCGGCGACGGACCAGACGACTTCGACCTGCTCGCCGCGCACTCCGTACAGGCGGTCGTGCATGTTGGTCACGACGCAGGTATGCACCGGGATGACGTGCACGACTTCGCCGATTTGCGGGGCGGGGTCGCACGCCGAAACGTCCACATAGGCGTGTTCTTCGTTCAGCTTGTAGATGCGCGCCGCCGGATACTCAACAACTCTGCCGTAGCTCGGCTGGGCGTCGCTGCCCGCCCGCTCCGGCGTGAGCGTCTTGCTGCCGCTGTCCAGGATGGCGCGCTCTGGCGTTGGGCGGCTGACCACCGTGACGGCGACACGCATGGCGCAGTCGTCCAGCGTGCATAAACCTTTTTGCAGCGTCGTCAGGTCGTTGAAGACGTAGGTTCCGACGCGAATCTCAGTCAGTTCAGGGACTTCGCGCATGTGCTTCGCCGCGCCGATGCCGCCGCCGCTGACCGTCTCCACGCCGATGCCGTGCCTGTTCAGCCGGGCGATCACTTCCTGGACGGCGGGGCGGATCGTCGGATTGCTCGGATAAACCATCAGCCCGGCGAAGGTCAGATGCTCATCGCCGTCGATGCGCTGCGCCAGCGTCACCGTTTTTTCGGGGTCTGCGCCTGCCCGCTCGATCTCTGTCGCCAGTTCGACCATGACCCGCAGTCGAATCCCCTGCGCGCCGGCGGCTTCGGATAAGCCGGCGATGACCGTCTCGCTGTCCGCCGATACCGTCATGCGGGTGTAGAGCGCCAGGTCCGCCAGCTTCGCCGTCTTGGACGCGCCCAGGATGTTGTAGGGGATGAGGATGTCGCTGAAGCCGGCTTCGGCGAAGACCTGTGCCTCGCTCACCTTCTGACACGCCAGCCCGACCGCCCCGGCATCGATCTGCATGCGGGCGATTTCCGGGATCTTGTGGGTCTTGATGTGCGGGCGAAAGGCGACCCCGGCGTCGTCGCAGTCCGCCTGCATGCGCGCGATGTTGCGCTCCATACGGTCGAGGTCGATCAGCACCGCTGGCGTTTCCAGGTCGTGCAGCGTCGTCATGGTGTGTAAAGTTCCTCGGCGGCGCACTCGGCGCAGGTTACCGTCTCGACGACTTCGCCGTTCGCCTGCGCGGCGAACCAGTCACGGAAGCGCACGCCGTTCACCTGCATGGTGTAGAACAGGTTGAAGGCGAGGATGGTGTGCGTATCGCCCCACGCCAGGTAGGAACGGTAGTTCGGCAGGGTGTTGAGCGCCTCCAGGTGGCTCTGCGCGCCATCTGCCCACGCCTCCGCCGCGCCGCCCATGAAGCCATAGAAGCCGATCTGCACCTGATCGGCGGCGGCGCTGTATTCGGCAAAGGCGGCGTTCGGGAACATTTCAGCGGAAAGCTGATAGAGCGACGCATTGAAATCGGCAGCGTCCGAGGCGTCGAGCACTGCGCCTTCCACCAGGTTCGCTTCCATATTCCAGGTGCTCAACCCTTCCCATCCGTGCGGGATCACCCCCAAGCCGGCATCGCCGAGGACGAACGCCTGCGCGTCGGGGTAATGCTGCAAGATCGCCGGGGCGTGGTAGATCGCGCCGTATGCTCCGGCGCTGCTGCCGGAGATGACGATCCGCTCCGGGGCGGGGTAGTTGGCGTAGACCCAGTCCAGGACGGCGTGAGCGTTGGCGGCGCCGTTGTAGGCGATCTGCACGGCGTCCGCGCCTTCTCCGAAGGCGGCTGAGGCTTGCCCGGTGTGAACGTCCGCCGAGCAGTAGGTGATCACTGCGGCGCTGTAATCGGCGAGCGGGTTTTCCGGGTTGGCGAAGTCGAAGATGCCTTCATAGTCGTCGATCTCGCCGGGTTCGGTGGTCTGCTTGAAGGTGCTCGCCAGCCGGCAGGTGAAGTTATCCCAGCAGGCACCGCCGCCCTGAAAATAGATCAGCAGCTTCTCCGGGCTTCCGGGGCGCGCGGCGAAGGTGTAGGGCGTGCCGCGCGCGCAGGTCGTCCCTTCGATGGTCAGGTAATTCAGCCCATCGGTCAAATCATCGGCGGGGGGAAGGTCGTCCTGCGCTGCGACGCCCACGACGCAGACCAGCAGGCTGAGGATGAGGGTGCTGAGGAGACGTGTTTGCATGATGAATCTGCTCCGCTTGGGTGAAAAAAGTGCACTCCTGTCTCTCGAGAGAGAGACAGGAGTACGAGGTCGCCTAGTTGATGTCGATGGTCGGGGTTGGCGCGAGCGTGGACAGCGACCCCATCGGCACGAAGCCGGAGGTTATCGTCGGCAGCGCCTGTGCGTTGAAGGGGATCGGCGTGGCGTTCGGGTCAAAGGTCGGGAAGATCAGCGTCGGCATCGGCACCGTTGGCGTCGGCGTCGGCTGGTTGTTCAAGCCGACGTTGACCGTCCGGAAAGCGTAACCGTTGTTGGTCCCCTGGGCGTACAGGCGCAGGGTATAGGCGCCGTTCTGCCGCGTGGTCGTATCCCAGGTCAGGAGCGCGCCGCCCGGCTGCTGCGCCGCGAACGGTCCGCCAATCAGCTCCCAGCTGGTGGGTGCGGTCGCCGGCGCGATCTCCAGGCGGAAGCTCTGGAAGTTGGGCGCGGTGACAATGCCCTGAATGGACACCTGCCCGGTGATCTGCTGCCCTTCGCTGATATTCGTGAAGCGAATCTGCGGGTTGACAGTGTTCTGGTTGCATTCCTGGGTCGGCGCAGCCGAAAGATTGGTCGGCAAGCCGAGCGACTGGAGCCAGGACTGTCCCGATGAGGTTTGCAGCCAGGCGACCGCCGAAGCGTCGTCGATATTGGCGAAGGTCTGAGTTTCGCGGTTGTCTGGGCAGAACTGATTGGCGCGCAAGCCGGACCAGGTATCGACGGCGGCGGTCTGCACGAACGACTGCGAAGCGGCGAGCGGCGGCGAATTGGCGACGAAGTATTCGGTGCGCACACTGCGGCAGCCGGGCGTCACGTTGTTCTGGTCGTAGACCGTCCCGGTTTCGACGCAGATCTGCTGCTGGACGATGCCCTGCGGCGGCGTGAAACCGCCGGGCTGAGTCCCCGCCAGCGCCGCCGACATGACCGCGTTCCAGATCGGCGCAGCTGCCAGCCCGCTGGTGTTGAAGGTCGCTCCGTTGTCGTGCCGTCCGATCCACACACCGACGACCATCGTGCGGCTGAAACCGAGCGTCCACAGATCGCGGTTGTCGTTGCTGGTCCCGGTCTTGGCGGCGACTTGCCCGCCGTAGCCGTTGATGTTGAGCGCCGAGTTCGCCCCGAACGCCGCCGAGCGCGCTTCGTTGTCGCTCAGGATGTTTTGCAGCAGAAAGGCGATCTGCGGCTGTACCACCTGAAGCTGCGACGCTTCGAGAGTCTGCGGCAGAGCGACGCTTTGACCGTCGGCGGTGCTGATCGACGTGATGGCATACAGCGGCGCGCGGACGCCATTGTTCGCCAGCGTCCCGTAGACCTGCACCATGTCGTACAGGCGCACTTCGTTCGCGCCCAAACCGCTCGCCAGGCTGAAGGTGGCATCGGGCAGGAAGCGCAGCCCCATCCGCTCCGCCGTCTCACGGAATTTGTCGTTGCCGATGAAGGCGTAGGTCTTGACGGCGGGGATGTTGTAGCTGTTGGCAAGCGCATAGCGCAGCGCCGTCGGACCGTGGAAGCTGCGGTCATAGTTGACGGGCGAGTAGGGTGGGTTGCCTTCGTAGGTGACCGGCACATCCCAGAGGATGGTCGCCGGCGTATAGTAGGCGCGCGTCCCGTTTCGGTCGATTCCTTCCAGCGCCGCCGTGTAGACCACCGGCTTGATCGACGAGCCGGGCTGCTGCCAGGTGAAGACGTTGTTGACCTGCCCGGCGATGGCTTCGTCGTTGAAGTTCGGGCTGCCGACCATCGACAGGATCGCCCCGGTGCGGGGGTCAGTGACCATGACCGCGCCGGTGTTGATGCCGTTGGTCGAGAGGTTATTGACCTGCTGGCGCAGCGCTGACTCTGCGACCTGCTGAAGTCCCGGAATCAGCGTGGTGCGAATCTCGAAGCCGCGCCGGAACATCTCGCTGGTGCCGAAATCCGTCTCGACGCGCTGCTGGATGTAGTTGACGAAATGCGGGTAGTTGATGCGCTGCTGGCGCGGGAGATACTGCGCCGTCTCGACCCGCGCCTTCTGCAGGATGATCTGCGGCGACGTGATCAGCTCCTGGCTGATGCAGAAGGGCTGGCTGTCATAAGGGGCGTGCTGGAATTGCAGGCATCCGACTGCCGCCTGCTGCTGAAGCACCTCGTTCATGCGGGCGAAGGCTGTTTCGCGGTTAATGACCGGGTCGTAGCGGGCAGGGGCTTGCAGCAGTCCGGCGATCAGCGCTGATTCGGCGAGGTTGAGATCGGCTGCGCCGTGCTTGTAGTAGAACTGGGCTGCCGCTTCGATGCCGTAGGATTGATTGCCGAAGAAGAACTCATTCATGTAGAGTTCCAGAATGAAGTTCTTGTCGTACTGTCGGGCGATCTCGGCGGCGACGACGATCTCCTGGAGCTTCCGCTGAGCCGTGACCGTCGTATCCTGAAGGATCAGGCTGCGGGCGAGCTGCTGGGTGATCGTGCTCGCGCCGGATTCAATGCCGCCTGCGGAAAGATTCTGGATGAAGGCGCGACCGATGGCGACCACGTCGAATCCGGGATCTTCGAAGAAGCGCTCATTTTCAATCGAGACCACCGCGTGGATGATCTCTGGCGACATCTGCGAAAGCGGAATCTTGGTGCGCGCGCCGCCCTGGGCGCTGGTCAGTTCGGCGATCAGGCTGCCATCGGCGGCGAGGATGCGCGCCGTCTGGAACTGCGGCTGGTAGTTTGCCAGCGCGGCGATGGCGCTGCGGTAGGGGTCGGCGAGGCTGTTGTAGTACAGGACCGCGCCGATCACCAGGATGGTTCCGATGACGAAGATCAGCCCAGCGGCGATGGCGGCGGCGATGGCGAGGGTACGGGCGGTGTTCTGGCGCTGGCGTTCGACGGCGCGCTGATACAGGTTGGCGTCGGGGATGACCGGCGACTGCACCGGAGCCGCGACGCTGTCGTACTGCGGCACATAAGGCGCAGCGGGCACTGTCACTTCAGTGTAGGCGCGCCCCGGAACGGTCGCCCCAAGATCGACCGGCTGAGCGGGCGTCGTCGCCTGGTCGGCATTAAGGAAGATGCCGCCGGTTCCGGGGATGGTCGCCTCCGGGTCCTGAATCGGGACCTGGCGCGGAACCCAGGCATCGTCGGCGATGGTCGTCGTCGGCATCGTCTGATCGCCGTCGAAGACCGGCGCGGCGGCAGCCGCCCCGCCTCCCGCTTCTTTTTCCAGCACCGTCGGGGTCGAGGGAACCCACTGTCCATTTTCGTACTTGTACCAGCGGTCGGATTCGGTGCCGAGCATCCAGTAGACGCGCGCGTCATCCAGGACCATCGCCTGACGGAGGCTCTGCTCGAAGCTGGCGCGGTCGATCTGCCCCGCCTGAAGCTGACGCCGCAGGTCACGCACCCGCGCTTCCGTCTCGTGGAATTTTTGCGCCAGGGCGCGCTCGTCGGCAGTCAGTCCACCGCTCACCGCCGGCGAGACCGGCGCAGGCTGCGCCGGGGCAGGTTCCGCCGTGCCGCCGGTCCCTTGCAGACGGGCGAGCTGCTGGCGGGCGTACTCCGCTGCATCGACCTGTCCGCCGGCGCTGGGGGCAGGTTCTGCCGGGGTCTGCGCGCCCGCGCCGGTGGCTTCCAGCGCCTCCAGGTTCGCGCCCGCTTCTGCACTCTTCTGGAGCATCTCCATCTGTCGGCGCGCATAGGCGGCGGGATCAGACGCATCGAATTCATCGGTCGCGCCGCTGATACGCGCGCCGGCGTCGGTCTGTGTCTCTTCGTGAACTGCGCCGCCGCTCGCCGCGTCCGCCAGGCTCGCCAGGGCGATCAGTTCGCTCATGCTGAAACTGTCGTCTTCCTCGTCATCGTCCATGAGTTCGAGGATTGCCGCTGCCCGCTGGGAGTCGCTCAGCGCCGCCGGAGCGGCGGCAGGCGGCGGGCTGCTCTGAGACTCGACCTCAAAGGGCAGCAGGGACTCTTCGGCTTCGGCAGGCTGTTCGGCAGGCGGCGCAGCCTCTTCCGCCGGGATGGCGATCTCGTCCTCCGGGGTGTACTTGGTGTCCTGCGGTTTGGGCAAATGCCACGCCCCCCGCGTCTCCGGCTCGACCGAAAGGTCGCGCGGCAGAGACGATGTGCGCCAGGCGCTCTGCGGTTCGGGCTGCTCTGGTACGCTGGTGCGACCAGTTTTGTCGGGGACGTGCCAGCCGGAACGGCGTTCTGCGCCTTCTGAATTTCTGTCGTTCGGGCGGTCGGACATTGCCGTTTCCCTTCAGTCTGCAAGTGTTTGCAAAGGGTTAGAAGAACGATGTACCGGCATTATAGCGCAAATCGCCCTGTGCCGCCGCGACTCCTGACGGTCACGGACGCACAGCAGGACTACCCTTCATTGACAGAGTGGGCAGGATGTCGCTAATGAGAGGAAGGGAGAGAGCGGTGGGCGGCTAGTTTTCGGACAAGCCCGGCATGGTCTCATCCTCGCCTCCTTCAAGCGGATCAAGCTTGGTTTGGTCGGCGGCGTTCTTCAGGACGAGCGTATCATCGACGCTGAGGTCGAGCGATTGCAGCTCGATGGTCGCCCGCTCCGCCAGACCGATCTCTGCGCCGATCACCACCACGCTGATGTTATCTTCCCCGCCGCGCTCGTTTGCCAGGGCGATCAGCTTATCGCAGCAGGCGCTGGGATCACCCTCTTCGCTGGCGATGGCAGCGATCTCCATCGATTTGACGTGGTGGGTCAGTCCGTCGGAGCACATGACGATGCGGTCGCCGTAGCGCAGGCGAATCTCGTAGATGTCGATGTCGATGTCTTCGTTTTGACCGAGCGCCCGGTAGAGGACATTGCGCATCGGGTGTTCCTCTGCCTGTTCCTGCGTCAGATGCCCGGCGGCGACCAGCGCTTCGACGAAGCTGTGGTCGGCGGTGATCTGGTTGATGCGCTTGCTGCGCGAATCGATCAGGTAAGCGCGGCTGTCTCCCACATGAGCGATGAGCGCGCGGTTGGGGCGGGCGAAAGTCACGGTCATGGTCGTTCCCATGCCGCGCAGCTCGGGGTCATCGGTGGCGCGGCGCAGGATGCTGGCGTTGGCTTTGCGAATGGCGTCGAGGATGATGCTGACGATCTGCTCGTCGGGGCGTTCATCCAGCACGTGACTGTCGGTCTGATAGGTGTTGAGCATCGTCTGAATCGCATCCACCGCGATCTGACTCGCCTGCTCCCCGGCAGCCGCGCCGCCCATGCCATCGGCGACCACAGCGATCACATACCCGTCCTGCTGCCAGAGCTGCACGTTGTCTTCGTTGTTTTCGCGAACTCGCCCGATGCTGGTGCAGGCTGCGCTGCGAAGACGCCCCATGTGATCCGAACCGCCCATGCGAAGCTCCCGATGACGAACAACCTTAGTTCAATTCTATCTAGGGCGCATGTCTAAGCAAGCGAATCGCGCCACTATTTGAAAATTGGACGATGCACCCCATGCCACCATGACCCCTATATCCTACACCAAAACGCGCGGCGGCGGTGAAGCGCACTGTGCGCTGTCCTTCGCCATATGGTAGAGTTAACGCTTAGTTTGCCATAATCAGGCGGGCGGTTTTCGCGCGGATGACACAACTAGCTGACTTCTATCGGGTAGACAATTTCATCGACACTTTCGCGCTGGGGCACTACGCGCGTGTGCTGGAAGCGCAGGACCGGCGCAAGGGCGGCACGGTCGCCTTCAAGGTCCTGCGCCCGGAACATATGACCGGCACAAGCGAACCCCGCTGGGAGTACCGCGCCTTCATCGCGGAAGCCGATCTGCTCATGCGGCTGGTGGACAGCCCGCACGTGGTGAATCTGATCGACTGCGGGTTTCTGGAAGCGCCGGGCGAAGCCCCGGTCGGCGGTCGGATTGAGTCGCTGGGCGTCGATATCCTCGCCTTCGCGCGCGGCATGGATGCCATGTTCACGCGGGGGTGGCGTCCCTATCTGGCGCTGGAGAATTTGCCGCGCGCCGACAACCTCTACTATCAGATGCGCCCCGACAAGCCGAATCTGCGGCTGCGCATGCCGACCGAAGAAGGACTGGCGCTGGCGCTGCAATTCGCCGAAACGCTGCGCATGGCGCACCGGCAGTCCATCGTCTACCTCGATCACAAGCTGGAACACCTCTACTGGGATGGCGTGCATCTGCGCATCATCGACCTGAACAGCTCACGCCTTCTGACCGGCAGCGACCGCGCCAACGAGCGGACCTTCGCCGTCGATATTCACAATTTGTGCGTCGGCATCCTGTATCCGATGTTCACCGGGCTTTCGCCGCAGAAGACGGCGCTGCGCCCTCAGCCCGGCAGCCTGTCTGATGTCGAGGTGCGTTACCAGGATGTGACGACGCTCGATTTCGGCGTCGAGCCGACCCTGAGTCAGGAGCTTCAGGCGCTGCTTCAGCGCGGCGCGGCAATCGACATCCCCAACATCGACACCTTCATCGACGGACTGCATTCGGTCGCCTGCCTGCACGGTTGGGATTTCCCCAAGCATTACACCAGCCCCGCCAGCCGGGATGTGCGCACCCAGATGCGCGCCGGGATCGCCCGCGTCCGCAAAGGGCAGACCTACCTCCGCGAAGCGCGCGATCTCTT
>JAEURA010000188.1 GCA_016789005.1 Anaerolineae bacterium | reverse complement strand
ATAAGCATCCAGAACATGTCGTAGGGGCGCATCGCGATGCGCCCGAAATCGCCGGCGGTTCACGGGCGGTTCACGAACCGCCCCTACCAGACCCATCATGTCTGTTGTGACCCCATCGGGATATTTGATGCGTTCGCCCTGTCTTGACGCATTTTCGGGCTTATGCTACGATGCGACGTAACGTTAAACGAAAGTTCTGCTCTCATCAAGAGCGCGTGAGGGGTACGGCCCTGTGATCGCGCGGCAACCCCCGGAGCGCTGGGAAGGTGCCAAATCCGTCTGAAACCCGGCGATGCTCGGCTTCAGGAAGATGAGGGGAAGCGAAACGGTGACAGTGACTCTGCCAGCCCGCGCCTCTCCTCAATCGATGGAGAGGCGCTTTTTTATGGCAGTTCGAGTGGCGAGGAGGCTGAATGATGGATTCGATGTCTGTCCGACAAATTGTCGACGCGGTTCAGGACATGGATCTGGGTACCCAGCGGAAAGTACTAGACTTCGCTCGCGGACTGGTCAAACCCAAGGGGATGACTGGCGCTGAATTGATGCGGCTTGCCGTTGAACTCAACTTCGATTCACAGTCGCTCGACGAGATGCAACAGGCTATTGCAGAGGCGTTCGAGCGGATCGATGATCTCCCAGAGATCAACCTCGATGGAGAATAGCGGGCACTCTCGCAATGACAGCCGGACACACAGACGAGGTGTATAGAGGTTTATCGATGAACGCACGTCATACGAACCGCATCTTCACCAACCGCCGCTACCTGGACGCCATCGCCGACCATGTCGTCATCTTCGACGGCGCGATGGGAACCAGCATTCAGACCTACAACCTGACTGCCGACGACTTCGGCGGCGAACGCTACAACGGCTGCAACGACTTCCTGGTCATCACCCGCCCCGATGTGATCGAGGCGATCCACGCCTCTTTCCTCGCTGTCGGCGCGGAGGTCGTCGAGACCGATACGTTCCGCTCCAACCCGATCACGCTCAGGGAATACGGGCTGGGCGACCGCTGCCTGGAGATCAACCGGGCGGCGGCGGCGCTGGCGCGGCGCGTCTGCGACCGTTTCGCGGCAGAGACCGGCATCCCGCGCTTCGTCGCCGGCAGCATCGGACCTTCCGGCAAGCTGCCCAGCGGCGACGATCCCGAACTGAGCAACGTCACCTTTGATGAGCTGGCGCAGGTCTTCTACACCCAGGCGCAGGGGCTGGTCGAAGGCGGCGCGGACCTGCTGCTGGTCGAAACCAGCCAGGACATCCTGGAAGTCAAAGCCGCCGTCTGGGGGATCAACCGCTATTTCGAGGATGCCGGGGTGCGCGTCCCCCTACAAGCGCAGATCACGCTCGACACCAGCGGGCGGATGCTGTTCGGCACCGATATCGCCAGCGCCATGACCACCCTGGAGGCGCTGCCCATCGATGTCTTCGGCTTGAACTGCTCGACCGGTCCGGAGTACATGCGCGAGCCGGTGCGCTTCCTGACGGAACACAGCCCGCTGCCGATCAGCATCCTGCCCAACGCCGGGCTGCCGATCAACGTCGATGGCGAGGCGGTGTACCCGATGGAGCCGGAGCCGTTCAGCGACATGGTGGCGGAGTTCACCCGCTGGGGGGTGGGCGTGGTCGGCGGCTGCTGCGGCACGCGCCCGGCGCACATCGACAAGCTGTACCAGAAGGTGCACGGACACACCCACCAGGACGAGATCGAGCGGCGGGCAGGACGCCGTGCCCCGGTGAATCGCGCCGTCGAGGCGGCGGCGCGCATGTCCAGCAACATGCGGGCTGTGTCGATGGTGCAGGACCCTGGTCCGACCATGATCGGCGAGCGCGTCAATACCCAGGGCAGCCGCAAGGTCAAGCAGCTGATCCTGGCGGGCGACTACGACGCCGTCGTGCCGATCGCCCTCCAGCAGATCGAGAGCGGCGCGCACATGCTCGATGTCTGCGTGGCGCTGACCGAGCGCGCCGACGAGGCGCTGCAAATGCGGACGCTGGTCAAGAAGCTGGCGATGTCCGTCGAAGCGCCGCTGATCATCGACGTGACCGACCCTGAAGTCGCCGAGGCGGCGCTGTCGGTCTATCCGGGGCGCGGCATCATCAACGGCAACAACCTGGAAAACGGACGGGAACGCATCGACAGGGTGCTGCCCATCGCCCGCAAGTACGGCGCGGGCGTGCTGTCGATGACCATCGACGAGGTGGGCATGGCGCACACCCGTGACAAGAAGCTGGAGATCGCCCGGCGCATCCACGACATCGCCGTGAACGAGTACGGTCTCGCCCCGCAGGACCTGGTCTTCGATACGCTGACCTTCCCGCTGACCACCGGGCAGGAGGAACTGCGCAGCGACGCCATCGAAACGCTGGAGGGCATCCGGCTGATCAAGCAGCACCTCCCCGGCGTGATGACGGCGCTGGGCGTGAGCAACGTCTCGTTCGGCGTGACCCCGGCGGCGCGCGGCGTGCTCAACAGCGTCTTCCTCTATCACGCCGTCGCGGCGGGGCTGGATATGGCAATCGTCAATCCGGCGCACATCACACCCTACGCTGAAATCCCGGCGGACCAGCGCAAGCTCGCCGATGACCTGATCTTCAACAGCGACCCGGACGCGCTGCCCCGCTTCATTCACTATTTCGAACAGAACGCCGTCCAGGTCACCGGCGCGCAGGTCGAAGACCCGACCGCCGACATGACCAGCGAGGCAGCGCTGCACTGGCAGATCGTCCACCGCAAGAAAGAAGGGCTGGAGGCGCTGATCGACGACTGCCTGACCCGTCAGGACGCCGTCGGCGTCCTGAACAACGTGCTGCTGCCGGCGATGAAAGAGGTCGGCGACAAGTTCGGCGCGGGAGAACTGATTTTGCCCTTCGTGCTGCAAAGCGCCGAGGCGATGAAGAAAGCGGTCGGCTACCTGGAAAGCTTCATGGACCGCCTCGAGGGCGTCTCGAAGGGCACGGTCGTGCTGGCGACGGTCTACGGGGACGTGCATGACATCGGCAAGAACCTGGTCAAGACGATCCTCAGCAACAACGGCTACACCGTCCATGACCTGGGCAAACAGGTCCCGGTCAATACCATCATCGAGAAGGCGGTCGAACACAACGCCGACGCCATCGGCTTGAGCGCCCTGCTCGTCAGCACCTCCAAACAGATGCCGCTGGTGGTCAACGAGCTGGCGCGGCGCGGGCTGCGCTACCCGGTGCTGATCGGCGGCGCGGCGATCAACCGCAAGTTCGGGCGGCGCATCCTCTTTTTAGAGGAGAGCGATTCGCCCTATGAGCCGGGCGTGTTCTACTGCAAGGACGCTTTCGAGGGTCTGGAAGTGATGGACCGGCTGAGCGACAAGTCCGGGCGCGAGACCTTCCTGGAGCGGATCAGGACCGAAGCCTATGCCGAGATGAACAAGCCCGCGCCGATCCGCCGGGCGCGCACCCCTGGCGGGGTGAGCACCGTTTCGCCCGCGCCGGACATCCCCAAGCCGCCGTTCTGGGGCGCGCGAACGGTCCGCCAGATGCCGCTGGAGGTCGTCCTGCAATACCTGGACAAGAACGAGCTGTTCCGCCTTTCGTGGGGGGCGACCAACACGCACGGCGACGAATGGGTGAAGCTGGAACGCGAGTATGAGGCGCGGCTGGCGCGCATGAGCCGCGAGGCGCTGGCGAACAGGACGCTGCTGCCCCAGGCGGTCTACGGCTTCTTCCCGGCGAACCGCGACGGCGATGATCTTGTCCTCTGGGACGTTCAGCCTTTTGCGGCGGCGCAGAACGGCGGCACGCCGGAGCGACGCGAAGTCGCCCGCTTCCGCTTCCCGCGCCAGCCGTTCGGCGAATACCTGTGCCTGAGCGACTATTTCGCCCCGGCGGAATCCGGCGCGGTGGATACGGTGGCGCTGCAGGTCGTGACCGTCGGCGAGGTTGCCACGCAGACATTCGACCGGCTGCAGGACGCCCACGATTACAGCGAAGCCTATTTCTTTCACGGGCTGGCGGTGCAGGCGGCTGAGGCTGCCGCCAGCTACGTGCATCAGACGGTGGTCAGCCGCGGGCTGGGCATCGCGGCGAACCGGGGCAAGCGCTACAGCTGGGGTTATCCCGCCTGCCCGGACCTGAGCGAACACCGGCTGGTGGTCGATCTGCTGCCGGCGGTGCGCGATGAACTTGCCATGCACCTGACGGAGTCTTATCAGTGGGTGCCGGAGCAGTCCACCGCCGCGCTGATCGTGCATCACCCCGATGCCAAGTATTACAGCGTCGGCGTGGATCGCGTCCAGCAGATCGCCGAATCGTAGCGGTGTGATGCGTCGTGGGGCATGGCGCATCATGCCCTGAACCTAGGACAACTCTATGGACCTGCATCGTCCCCGACGCGCGGGGTATCGGGTGCGCGCCTTCCTCATCCTGGTCGCCGTGATGCTGCTGACGGTCGGCGGCGTGACGGTCGCGCTGGATCGCGTCTGCTATCACTATCTGAGCCAGCGTCTACCCATCTACCCCGGCGCAGAGATGCGGGTGCGCACGCACAACTTCCTGAGCGAACTGGGGATGGGCAACACCGTCATCACACTCTATGCGCCCGATCCGCCCGACGAGGTGCGAGCATGGTACGCCGTGCAGACCGGATCGCTGCTGCGCGAATGGGCGCGGACGCGACCGATCCTGTACAACATTGCCCAGAGTTCGGTGGATGTTTCGCGCGCCGATGACGGCGTGGGCAGCCTGGTCATCCTGTTCGGCACGTGCGCCAACTGAGGACGGCGGAGGAACGCGATGAGCGTCTATGAAGGTCAGGACCCGCGTCCATCCCGAGGGATTCTCTCCGGCTTCGTGGTGGTGCTGCTGGCGTCGATCCTGCTGGTCGTGGGCGGCGTGACGTTTTTCTATACGCAGTGTACGACCGATTTCTGGCGCGACAACTGGCTGTACCCGAATGCCGAAGTGCTTTCAGAAACGTCGCAGTTCCTCTCTACCCAGCAGCGCATCTTCTTCACGACGGACAGCCCGGAGGTGATCGACAACTGGTATCGTGAGCGGTCTGCCGAGCTGACGCGCGCCGCCGTGGTGAGCGGCGATTTCAGCACCGACTACAGCCCGCCGCCTTACCGCCTGATCGCCGATGGGGAGCGGGGCGGCACGCGGATCATCTTCACCCGCAGCTGCCCGGAGTGGTAACGAACATGGACGAATTGAGATGCTGACAAAACTGCGCATTCAGAACTTCAAGCAGTTTGACGACGTGGAGATCGAACTGGGACCGATCACGGTCTTTGCCGGTCCCAACAATTCCGGCAAGACGACGGCGCTCCAAGCGCTGGCGCTGTGGATTTATGGCGCAATAGAACAAGAAGTACAGCGGTACAGCATGCTCAGTCCGGTGAAAACGACTGCAGCATTTCTGCATAAGGATGAGTTTGTTGGCTATTCCGTCTCAGACACCGCGCTTCTTTGGAGGAATCGTGGTGTCAGTAGTGTCGATGATCATGAGAGCGGTCATATAGAAATCATCATTGATGGAACAGTGAATTGCGAAGGCTGGTCGCAAGCTCTCAAGTTTGAATATAGCGACGAAGAAATGATCATCTGTATTGATGAGAATAGTGCTGAATGGTCACTTGGTTTTGACTACTTCCCGCCATCTGCGTTCCTGTCGCCAATGTCCGGGCTACCACATACTGAACAACTGATTCTCACCGATGAGATCAAGCTGCTTATCGGCGAAGGGAGAACTTCAGAGGTGCTGCGCAACCTGTGCTATCGGCTGCATACAGAATCCAGCGCTACTGGACGATGGCAGGCTCTTGTCAGGCAGATGCGCGCGCTATTCGGGGTAGAACTTCAGCCCCCAGCTTATGCGGCTGAGCGCGGCGAACTCTACATGAGCTATGAAGACCGCTACGGGTATGTTTTTGATTTGCCGTCCGCCGGGCGCGGCATGCTGCAAACGCTCCTGCTGCTCGCCTATCTCTACACCTATCCCGGCGCAGTGCTGCTGCTCGACGAACCCGACGCCCACCTGGAGATCATCCGCCAGCGCGACATCTATCACCTGCTGACCGATGCTGCCGCCAGCCAGGGATCACAGATCATCCTGGCGACCCACTCCGAAGTCATCCTGAGGGAAGCGTTCGAGCGCAAAGACACCGTGATCGCTTTCACCGGCAGACCCCACCGGCTGACCGACATCGGCAATTTCGTCAAGTCGCTGAGCCTGATCCCGGCGGAAGATTACGTGCTGGCAGATCAGAGCGGATGGATTCTCTACTGCGAGGGCGAAACTGATGCGCTTGTCCTGCGGGCGATGGCAGTGCGTTTGCAGCATCCCGTCTTGCCCTATCTTCAACTCGTCTTCAGCAAGGACATTGACGGCAATGAGCCGAGCGAGGCGAAGAAGCACTTCACCGGGCTGCGCGAGGCATACCCCGACTTATCCGGCATCGCTGTCTTCGACCGTGTGAGCAAGGGGAAGCTCGAAGATACGCCGCCGGGGCTGCGCATTGTTTCATGGTCCCGTAAGGAGATCGAGAACTACTTCATGCAGCCCGCAACGCTGGCGGCATATGCGCGCGCCTCATCAAAAGACGAGCGCGAAGCGGCGAGGCGCGAACAGATCATGCGCGAGGTCGTACAAGGCAATACTCCCCCCTTCGCGCTGGAAAATCACCGGGACGATT
The DNA here is from genome assembly GCA_016789005.1 of Anaerolineae bacterium. Classification (GTDB taxonomy): domain Bacteria; phylum Chloroflexota; class Anaerolineae; order Aggregatilineales; family Phototrophicaceae; genus Flexifilum. The sequence continues at coordinate 618 of JAEURA010000188.1, read as the reverse complement.
TCTGGTCGAAGACGAAAGCCTCTGATGAGTATCTCGACCGGATTTTCGCACAGTATTCGGAGCGCGCCGGAGTGCCGCTGCAGCTGCGCAAGGCAGACTATCACCTGCTTGTGCAGTACATCCCTGAAGACCTGATCGACCCGGAAGTCACCGAGAAACTCGACGCCATCCTGGAAGTTGCCCGTCACGCCAAGTCTCTAGAGGAATAAGCGATGTCTGTTTCCCTGCGCCAACGCCTTGAATCCGACCTGCCGATCCTTGCCGACGGCGCGATGGGCACGCTGCTGCACAGCCAGGGCGTCCCCATCGACGGCTGCTTCGATCATTACAACGTCACCCAGCCCGACCTGATCAAGGGGCTGCATCGCGCCTACCTGGATGCCGGCGCGGAGCTGATCGAGACCAACACCTTCGGTGCCAACCGCCTCAAGCTGCAAGAGCACGGCTTGGAAGACCAGGTTGTCGCCATCAATGCGGCGGGCGTGGCGCTGGTCCGTGAGGCGATCCGCGAGAGTGGGCGGCAGAACGCCTACGCCGCCGGTTCGGTCGGACCGCTCGGCACGGGCATCCTGCCGTACGGGCGGTTGAAGGTCGAAGACGCCCATGCCATCTTCGCCG
>JAEURA010000165.1 GCA_016789005.1 Anaerolineae bacterium | reverse complement strand
AAGCGCGTCACCCGGTCGAGCAGCTGATGGTAGAGCGAGGCGAGTTCCTGACGGCGGTCCCGCATCCAGGCAGAAAACTGCGGCGTATCCCGCTGTGCTGCGCCGCCCACCGCGTAATCGAGCAGAAAGGGTTCCTCATAGAGCGCAAGGATGTCCTGGGCAGCGATGAAGTCGGCTTCGTTGAAAGTGAGCGACCGGTTGAGCAGGGCGTTGGCGCGTTCGGCAAATTCCAGGCTGTCCACCCAGATCGCTTCGCGCCGGAGGTAGACCAGGTCGTTGCGATCTGCCTCCAGCATGTCGTGCGGAAGCTGCCGGCGCAGCTCGTAGAGCGTCTTTCTGCGAAAAGAATCGCGCGCATTTGGAGTCGCGCCGTACAGAGTGCGGATCAGATCGTCCCGCAGGTATTCCGACTCCCCCTGATCGGCGATGAGGATCAGGAGGTTCATGACCTGCCAATCGAGTTTCCGCTTTTCGCCCTCAATGGTGATTTCGGGATGCCGCCGAAGGAGACAGACCTGAACAGATGGAGTCATCACAACACCCTAGAATCACATGACCGCAAACAATGGTATCGCAGTCTTCAGCAGCAGGTTCAGAGTCGGGACGATCTCAGGACGATCTGCTGACATCTGTCATGGTCAGCTTAAACTCAGTGAGTCACGAGTTTCAACATCCTCACCCCAACCCCCTCTCCACGTAGTGGAGAGGGGGCGCACAACGGGTCAGGAGAGCCTCCTTTCCATGCAATGTGGAGGAGATTTAGGGAGGGGGACGCACTTTCGTGATTCACTGAAACTGTCGGAATAGGGGATGGAAGCAGGTGATCATGCAGCAGAATACGCAGGATACGAACGAAAACCTTCTGATGCTTCGCGCTCAAAAGCTTCGCACCCAGGGGGTCGAGCCGTACGCCGCCCATTTTCAGTACTCGCACAGCCTGATCGAGCTGTATGAGGCACATGATGACGTTCAGGAAGACGAAGTGCGTGACATCGAAGCGGCGTGTGTCTGGGGGCGGGTGATGGCGATTGACGACCGGGCGGGCGATCTGACGCTGGTCATCGAGGGGCAGGATGCGCGCCTTCAGCTTGCCGCTGTCCCGCGCCGCATGCCGCTCCCGCTGCTCAATCTGCTGCGCAGCAGCGTCTACCGGGGGGACAGCCTGGGTTTTGAAGTAGGCGCGATGTGCCGCAGGGACGGCGTGCTCACCGGGTTGATCGATGACTGGTCCTTCCTGGCGCTGGCGAATCTGCCGATCCCCCGCGATATGGATGCCGCGCGGCAGCGCAGCGAGCGGCATCTGTACTGGGCGTCCAGCCTGGATGCCCGCGAAAAACTGCTGAAACGGGGGGCGATCCTCGCTCAGACCCGGCAGGTGATGCACGCTGCCCGCCTGCTCGAGGTGGCGACGCCGTATCCCGTCCACAGCGCAGGCGCGCTCACGCCCCCGACCGACCACCACAGCCTGCGCCTGACGCTGGTCGGCGGGATCGAACAGGTTTACGAGATCCGCGCCAGCCTTCAGGCGCATCCGATCGACTGGCTGAATCATCCTCAGGCGCTGCTTCTGAACGGCTGCATGGCGCTGAAGACGCCCCAGGATGCGATGGGACTGCTGGAGACGCTGGTGATCCGCCTGGCGCAGCACCTTCACGTGGTCAGCCGCGTGCCCTGGCAGCCCAACGAGCGCATGCGACCGTCGTCACCGGGAGAACTGGACTCGGCGTTCGACGAAGATACCACCCTGGAGATCGATCTGTCGCCGGGCTGGGCGCGCCGCACCATCCCCCAGCTGATCCGCGACATCCTGGCGCTCGATCTTGCTGAGACGATGCCGCTGGAGGCAGCCCGCGAGGGCGCAGCGGCGGCGGGAGTGCGCGCCGTCGATCTTGCGGAGTGCCGCAGCGCCGAAGCGGTGATCCAGGCAGTTTACCAGCAGGTGATCCTCCCCACCCTGATTCAGCCGACGTTCGTGGTCACGACGACGCCCGGCTCGGAACGCATCGAACGGTTCGAACTGGTCATCAACGGCATCCTCTTCGCCAGCGGCTGCCGTGAGGAAAATGACCCGGCGTGCATCGCGCCCAATGGCGTGCCGCGCAACGGCGCAGCGCGTGCCCTGATGCTCGGTATGCCGCCGGCGACCAGCTTCACGCTGCATCTTGACCGGGTGGGGATGCTCCTGTTGAGTGCCGCCGACATCCGCGACGTGATCGCCTTCCCGGACCCGGCGGCGTAGGCGCGCTCTTCGCTGAGGGCTGCGCACGCGGCAGGCGGCGCAGCCCTCATGGCTAACGATGTCAGATGGGGGTGCGGCTACGGTTCCAGCCAGTAGGTGTCGCCGCGCCCTTCCGCCGTCCATCCTTGCATGCCGTTGTAGTCCACGTACCACCAGCGCAGATGCGTTCCTCTTCCACATACCGGACCACCCAGAATGGTAAAGGCGGCTCCGCCGGGAATCTGTCCCAGTACGGCGTCGCTCTCCGGTTCGGCACGCAGTCGATTCGGGTCTCCGGGTGTCACGCGGGCGTGGGTCCACCCATAGAGCCGGGATGGCGGCGTGTTGGTGCAAAGCGCCTCATTGCCGGAGTCGAAGATGGTGTTGTAATTGATCGGGTCGCCCAGCCCGCCCGAACCCCAATATGCCTCGAAAAGGATCCTGGTCAGATCAATTTGATCAGCGGATTGGTTTCCGTATTGCGATGTGATCAAATGCCAGTCGTTGCTATGTGACATCGCGACAGAGGCGCCGTTCTGCCCCAGTATGACGACCAGATCGGGCGAGTCGATCTCAAAAATGGCATAGCCATCGGCTCTCACGCCGATTTCGAAATGCCCGCGATACTCCTGGTATCCGTCGCTCGGGTTGGTCATCAGGAAGCCGGCGACGCGCTCATGCGGGGCAAAACCACCGATCAGGTAGCGTGCGTGGTACCTCGGCGATTCCAGATCGCTCAGCCGGTCAGCAATGTAAAAGGGGCGATCAGGGGAAGGAACGAGCAAGCTGATCTCGAAATGACTGCTGCTCTCAGCGACCAACCGCCACCATCCCGGTTGTGCATAGGCTTCCAGCGGCAGGCGCACTGCGTATGCATAATCTTCCGTGCGCACATAGGGCGAGAACCGATGCCCGGATGGCGATATGGCGTAGGCATCGCCGAGAGGATAGGATGAGCAGATCACCGGGAAGTACCAGAGCGAAAGCCGGGTGAACGGTTCATTCGGACTTCCGAAGATATGTGCGAAGTTAGGGAGCGCAGTGCTTGTGCCGGGCGACAACTCATTGCCGCCCATGGTGTTAGATGCCCACATCCCGGTTCGCTCGCCAAGATTGCCTGAAAAGAAACACTCGCTCCAGGCGCTGTCCAGTCCGCCGCCGCTGTTGAACGACAGCCCGCGCAGGATGTTGGGCGGGGTTTGACGCTGCACCGACACGCGCCGGAGTAGGTTCTGAAACCAGGTTGGCTGGTCCTGCGCCAGGGGATCGGCGCGCAGGATCAAAGAAGGCGCGCCGAACCAGATCGTCAAAGCCGCTAACAGGCTGATGAAGCAGATTTTTCTCGACACCGCTGGTTCCTCCTGTTCTCGAAAACTCCTTCACATCGTCCGTCGATGGCAAGCTCTGCCAGTGAGGAGCGTCACGGGGCTGTCTGAGTCAGCGTGACGATGATGCCTTCGCGCGTCGCCTGGTACGCACGCGCATCGGCGTCATTTCCCAGATTGACAGCGAGAGCCTGGGCGGTCGCGTATTCGGCTGCGGCAGTTGGCAGCTGACCAAGCTGAACGTTGCACCAGCCTTTCCATTCCCACAGATACATCCGGCGGTCGGGTGGAAGGTCTGTGATTTGCAGCGCGAGGTCGTAATCGGCGACCGCCGCTTCACAGTCATTCGTCAGGAGGCGACCGGTGGCACGCAGGGTGTACGCCTCCGCTGCCAGCAAACTCAGCTCCGGGCGGCGGCGGTTTTCGTAGTCGGAAGTGATCGTTTGCGTTGCTCTGACGAACTGCTGGTAGACCTGGTCATCGGATAGGTCCCAACCGTCGCCAAACCACTGAAAGAACAAGACCTGCGCTTCGGTGAAGTCACGCTTTTTGAGTACCGTGTTTTCGCTCGGCTGATTGACTGCCTCCTCCGCCAGATGCAGATACTCGGCGGCTTGACTCAACCGTTCCGGGTCGCCCATCAGGGGGTTGCAGCCGCCTTCAGGAGATTCCCACAACGCAGACATCAGGCTCGCCGACGCCAAACCGGCGAAGGCGCGTGAGTATTCACTGTGCGACAGGGTGCGCGCCTGTTCATACTGTTCCTCGGCATAGGCAATCTCGCCCAGGATGACCTGGCGCTGCTGCTGGGCGTTTTCCGGTTGGCAGCGGAACGCCGCCTCCTGCGCCAGCTTCAGATGGGTATTTCCCAGCAGCACATACAGAACCTCGCCGCCGGCGCTTTCTTCCCAGTCGGGGTTCGCTGCCGCATCCATGAAACTGGTCAGCGCACCGGCGTAGTCCTCGTTGATGTAGCGTGCCAACCCGGCGATGATGTCGGCGACTGTCCTGGTGCGGACGATCAGCCGGGAACGCGATTTGATGGCTTCACTGATCGGGGCTTCGACCGAAATCGGGCTGCCAAGATGCTGCGCGCCAGTCATCTCCAGCGCATCCCAGAAATGATCTGGCGAGACATAGAAGACAGGGATGACTTCAGTCCCCCCGGTAATAGCATTACGTTCGATGCTGCCATAGACCAGGATGTCGGCGTCAAGCGCTTCCGCGACGATCCGGGCGCTGTCGGCGCGCGCAGCTTCATCGTCGCCGACTACCTGCGTGATTCCCTGGGGACCATGTAGTCCAACACTGACGCCCAGTGTGTTCGCAGCGTCTGCGAGTTCTGTTTGCAGGCGCAGGCTGAAGGCGTCGATCAGCGTTTCTGCTTCCTGGGGGTCGATCCCTTCGTCGCCGGCGACCACAAAGTAGCTCACGCCGACCCCTATATCGTAATTCCTGAGAGGCGGGGTAGGGGTTGGGGTGATCGTCGGCGTCAGCGTGGGCGTCGGGGTCGGAGTCGCGGTTGCGGTCGCTGTAAGCGTCGCTGACGCAGGGATCAGCCCCAAGCGATAGAAGAGTGTATTGCGATCATCCTCAGGCATGAGGGCGAGCGCGCCGAGCGCCAGGACTGCCAGGATCAAGACGAGGATGATCCTCAGGGTGTGCGGACTGAGATTGTTCTGCTGTCCGACAATGGTCACTCTGCCGCCGATGACATTGCCGACAGTCACCTGCTGATGGACTCCTGCCGCCTGAGCAGGCTCACCGCGCGGCTCATCCGGCGCTTTGGGCAAGCTCTCCTTCGGGATGAACTCGGCGATTTCGCTCAATCCGCCCATCAGTTTGGCGACGGCGTCGGTGTGCTCCGCCGACGTGAAATCTGCGTAGTGCAGCGCTGCCAGGGCGGGTGGCAGATCAGTCTGTTCAAGAAGCACCGGGACGATGGGCTTGCCAGACTCCGCTGCGATGGATAATTCCCAGAGACACCATTCGGAGGTCGCCGAGCGAGGCGATGCCATGAATACCAGCGCATCCGAAGCCAGGATTTCCTGGCGCAGCTTTGTCTTCCAATCCTGCCCCGCGACGAGTCTCTCGTCAAACCAGGGTGCATGCCCACCTTTCCTCAGGACAGCGACGACATCCTCGACCCGCTGACGATCTTTGTGGGCATAGCTGATGAAGAGCTTCACCGTCATGCGCCTCTTTTCGGGGAGTAAACGTTCTATTTTGTAGGAATCTGTCTGCCAAGCCGCCTGCGAGCGGTGCGTGGCGGAGATTGCAGATGGATCATTCATAGCGTAGCTGAAAAGCGACCTCGCTCAACAGTGCCAAATGTCACCGCTCGCCTTTGGGCTGTCGCCTCGTGTGAATCGCCCTCATGGACTGGATGGCGCGCTGCAAGAGGGTTTGGTCCGGATGTATGATGAGGATGACCTTGGGTCCTACAGGGGAGCATCAACAATGATTACGATTCGAAGGTTATTTTGCGTTACTGCGCTGGCTGTCTTCTTTCCACTCATGACCGTACACGCTGTCGTCCAGACCGAAGGGATCGGCGTGACATCCTTCTCGGCGCGTACCAACGCCAGCGGTGAGTTTCGCGTGACACACGGCATCTCCGGAGAGATTTATGGTGTCCTCGTGGCGATCCAGCATGCCGATGGCGCATGGATCACCCTGGAGCGAAGCCATGCCATATCGAACGGTCGGTTGTGGAATGACCAGGAGATCATCGGCTGGATTGCTTCGCCTGACTTTGTTGATCGAGACGTTCGCATCCTCGTCTTCTACGCCCGACCTGATGCTTTCCCCACGCAGGAGTACGCCGCCGGGGTCCTGACCGGACAAACAGATTCACAGGGGCGGTTCAGCCTGCCGCATCACTACGGAAACAGCATCCGAGGTGTCACTGCTGCTGTGCTCAGCTCACCCTCAAGTAACTGGTTTGCCATCGCCGACAGCGCGAACACCGACAATCGGCTGTGGTGGAACAGCGACGAGGTCGCGGGGATGATCCGCCTGGATAATTTCCAGAATCGGAACGTGAAGGCGCTGGTGTTCTTCGAGCGGGATCGCGATTACGATCATGGCGCGCTGAACACGGTCTTCCTTCAGGGGAGGGCGAATGATCAGGGACTCTTTCGGCTCCCGCATGACCTGATGCCGGAGCTCCCGGCGGGCACGCGCGGATTCCGGTCGAACATTATCGAGGGCATGATCCCGGCAGTGCGTCACAACAATGGAAACTGGTACGTTATCGAGGAATCGAATAACGTCAGGAACACCTTCTGGTGGAATGAAAACAACTTCGCCGGTCAGATCGAGTCCAACCGGTTCGCTGGCAACGAGGCGCGCGTGCTGGTCTTCTATACGATGGTCGGTTGATGCCTTCACTTCTGCGCCGGCATCGCGGCGCGTTGACGCCAGAACAGATGCAGTTCACTCGCCGGTGATGCCGGTCATCTCCACCGATTCGACGAACCAGCGCTGGAGGACGAAATAGATCACCAGCAGCGGCAGGATGTTCAGGAACGTGCCGCTCATTTTGACCGCTTCGTTGAGCCGGTCGAAGATGTTGACCGTCCCCGGCGGGTAAAGGTTCTCATACGCCTGAGTGAAGCGCGACAGCTGCATCGGCAGGGTGGTCACGCCGCCTTCCAGGAAGATGACCGTCAGGAAAGTCTCGTTCCAGTACCAGACGGTGGAGAAGATGAACGAGACGATGTACGCCGGCAGGGCGGAAGGCACGGCGATGCTGAAGAAGATGCGCAGGTCGGACGCGCCATCCAGCCGCGCCGATTCTTCCAGCACTTTCGGCAGCGAGATGAAGCTCTGGTAGAAGATCAGCACGAAGATGGCGCTGCGGAAGCCCTGTCCCATCAGCGCCGGCAGGATGAGCGCCAGCGGGTTGCCCAGCAGCCCCAGGTCGCGATAGGTCAGCATCTGCGGGATGACCGTATTCTGCGGCGGGATGATGAAGGTGGCGAGCAGCAGCGCAAAGACCAGCGGCTTGCCCCAGAAGCGGTAGCGCGCCAGCCCATAGCCGACCAGCGAGGCGACGGCGGTTTGCAGCAGCGACGGCGTCATGCTGATCAGGACCGACGTCACCAGCGTGTTGGGGTAGTCCAGCACGCGGTAGCCCTTGAGGTAGTTGCCGAGGTAAAGCTCGGTCGGGACCCACTGGACCATCGGGTTGAGCAGATCGCCGGGGCTTTTGATGCTGGTGATGAACATGAAGAGCAGGGGCTGCAAGTAGACGAAGCCGATGGCGATGAGCAGCGCGTACAGGGCGGCGGTAAAGGTCAGCCCGCGACGGGCGCGGCTGCCGAACAACAGCCCGCGCAGGCGCTCGACGATGGGGTGATGAAGGACCTGCTGCATCACTTACGCCGTCCTTTTCGCCCACTGAATCAGAAACAGATAGACGATCCCCAGCAGGACGACCATCACGCCGAAGTAGATGAACGCCATCGCGCTGGCATAGCCGATGCCGCCCTGCACGTCGTAGGTCTGATCGTAGATGTAGCGGATGACCTTGTTTTCTGAGAAATGCGAAAGGGTGACGATGGTGTAGACGGCATTGACCACCGTCGCCGTCGAAAGCGAGGGCAGGATGATCTTCCAGAAGATCTCCCAGCTCGATGCCCCGTCAATCGCCGCCGCCTCATAGACGCTGCGGTCCACCTTTTGCAGGCTGGACAGGTAGATCAGGATTTGTACGCCGGAAAACCACAGGATGAGGATGAACGAGGTGAGCAGGTATTCGACCGGGGTGCGCAGCGCGCGCGGCAGCTGTTCCAGGAAGTCGATGACCGCCGGGAGGCTGGCGATCCCCGGTGCAGAAGCCGCGCCCTGAGCCGTCAGTTCCTTGATGACGGGTCCGCTGGTGATGACGATGGGCAGGAAGAAGATGACCCGGAACACGCCCTTTAAGCGGAACTTGAGGTTCAGGAACATGGCGATGATCATGGCGAAGATCAGCACGATGGGGACCGAGACGAGAGTCTCGATGGTGTAGCCGACCAGCAGTTCGACGAAGTTGGGGTCGGTGAACAGGGCGCGGGTGTAGTTCGCCCATTCCACAAAATTCAGATTGATGCTGGCGGCGCTCACCGTGACCTGGTTGACGCTGTAATGGAAGGTCTGGGCGAGCGGCAGCGCCGTGAACAGCGCGAAGCCCAGGACCCAGATCAGAATGAATCCGTAGCCATGCAGGGCTTCACGGACGCGCAGGCTGATTTCGGGGCGGAAGGATCCTCGTCCTGTCATGGCGTGTTCTCCAGAAGCGCGGCGTTTTTCGCCTCGACGCTGATCTCACCGCTGACGAATGGCTGGTCGGTGTAATTGACGACGATGCGCCCGCCCTGCGCGTAGGTGGTGGCATAGACACCCTCCGCCAGGCGCTCGTGGGCGACGATTTCCTGACCCCGCACCGGGGCGAGCAGGGCGTTCATCCACTGGTAGGTGTCGCGGACCTGTTCCCTCCACTGCGCGTAGGACGAGGTGTAAATCCAGTTGGAGTTGGTGCTGAGCAGATTGGCGGTGGCTTCGTGAGTCAGGAAGTACGAGGGGTAGACGCCGAACTCCACGTGGCGCAGCAGGTCATCCTGCCGGTTGGACGAGAAGTTGAGCGCCGACCCGTAATAGGGCAGGTAGCCCGCCAGCACAATCGGCAGGAAGGGCGCGGGTTCCGACGTGAAGACGTAGCCGTTGTCGCTCAGCGGGATGTCATAGTAGGCTTGCGCCAGGCTGAAAACATAGTCGTTGGGGCGGTAAAAGCTCAGGCGCAGCGGCGTCTCCCCCAGCAGGCTGCGGTACGCCTCGATGGCATCCTCACGGCTGAAGGGCTGGCGCTGGCGGTGGTCGCTGTAGAGCGTCCAGCCGATCCCGTCGAGCGCCAGTCCCACCCCAGGCTGCGCCGCCACATCGCCAGACAGGGAAGAGTAGCGCTGGCGCAGCGTGTCGATGTGAAAGAAATGGCTGGCGAAGCGGTTGTAACCCCACAGCGTGGCGCTGGTGATCGCCATCGCCAGATCGCCGCGCCGCGAGTAGCCCGGTTCACCCCACAGCGCTGCCTGCGGGTCGAGGTAGAGCGCGAAATGCCCGCCCTGAGCCTCGATGTCTGCCGCCAGGGCGCGCAGCTCGCCTGCGCTGCCTAAACTGCCTTCCAGCGCCAGCGTCGTGGGCGGCATGGCGGTCGCGCCGAGGGGCTGCCAGCCGTAGTAGATGACCTCAGCATTAGGGATTTGCAGCCCGTCCAGGATGGCGCGCATCTGGCTGATCGTGGTCATCGGGATGAAGCGATCCCACAACAGCACCTCTTCCTTGTCGCCGCCGAGGAATTCCAGCCGCATGCCGATGTTCGGGTTGGCGGTGTCGTTTCGACGCAGCAGCCCGTGATCGACCAGATAGCGCTGGTAGCTGTGCGCCATGCCGACGACGTTCGCCGCCTCGCCGGTCAGGAAGCGGAAGTGAAGCACGGCATCGAAGAGGTTGCGCTGATTCTGAACAATGGTCACGCCCGCGCCGGAGCGGTTGGTCGCCTGGAAGTAGGTCTCGCTGTAGATGAAGGCGTTGTAGGCGAAATTGAAATTGGTGATGATGCCCGCCGGGTGCGCCTGAATTTCACCATAGGCGGCTCCGCGTTCGACGACCGAAAGGAAGGCATGCGCGTCCTCGCCGTGAGCCATGCCGAAGACCGGGAAGGAAATCGCCGCCGGCGTGGTGACGCGGAAGTTATAGGGCTGCTCGGCGATCATCCCCAGGTCGTCGCCGTAGTAACGCCCGTAGAACATGTTGTGAGCTTTGGTGGAATCGGCAAAGCGGATCAGGCTGCCGCTGCCATCGGGCAGGAAGAGGTAGCCCGGTGTGCTGCTCCCCCGAGTCGCGCCGAGGAAGGGATAGAGGTAGACCTTCCCCAGCCGGAAATCAGGATTTTCCTCGCGGATGGACCCGCTCAGCACTTCGACGCGCACGCCTTCCGCCTCCAGCTGGACGGTGACCGCGAGGCTGATGCCATATTCCAGAAACGTCACCTGCGCCGAGACGCCCTGATCGACCGGCGTCACTTCCAGCGTGTGATCGGCATTGGCGATGGAGATGCGCCGGTTGATGGCGCGGGCGTCGAAATACTCGATGCTGACGCCGCTCTGGGCGAAGGCGCGCCACGACGTGTTCAGCCGGTCGCCTTCGACAGTTTCGTCGATGCCGGAGTGCCACAGGTAGCCGCTGCGCCGGTCCATCAGCTTGAACGCCAGCGTCGCCGGGTCGATGTAAAGCTGGAACTGCTCATTTTCGGCGGTCATCTGGTAGCCGGCGGGGATGTCCTGCCGCAGGGCGTCGGCTTTGGCTGCGCCGCGCGGCAGCAGGAGGGTCGGCAGCAGCAGGACGATCAGCAGCAGCGCCCGCCACAGACCGTAGGGGCGACCCGATGGGTCGCCCGCCGCCGGGTCGCCCGCCGCGCTTCTCATCAGGACCATTCGAGACTCTGCCTTAGCCATGCAGACTGACCTCCCGAATGATCGCCATGACGAACTCGTAAAGCTGGTTGAAGAGGACGTAAAGGATGTAGGCGGTCAGTAGGAACAACGCCATCGTGAAGAGGGTGGTCAGGATGTTGCGCGCCGTCTCTGCGCCGGAATAATTGTGTATCTCCTTGACCATGATGACGAGCATCAGCCCGCTCCAGAACCACATGATCTGGGTGGAGAAGGTGAAGAGGAAGACCTCGTTGAGCGTCAGCAGGTTGGAGAGCAGGGCGATGGGCAGCCCGAACAGCGCATAGGGGAAGAGGCTGTAGGCGCTGCCGATGAAGACGTGGCGCAGGCGTCCTTCGCCGTCGCTGATGGTGGCGATCAGATAATTGGCGACGTTCCACAGCAGGAGCGGCACAATCGTATAGGCGACTTCCGTCTCCACGTCGATCTGCCAGGAGAGCGAGTAGGGGCTGAAGATGAAGCCGGTCACGTACAACGAGAGGATGCGCACCGCCAGCACCCAGGCGTAGAGGAGCAGGGCGAACAGCAGGCTGCCGCGCAGGTTATGCTTGATGTAGTAGAAGCTGTCGGCGGGCTGCCGGATGAAGCGGAACATGAAGGCAAAGTCGCTCACCAGCCGGAATCTTCCTGTCTCCCGCAGCCGGCTGCGCACCGGGTCCAGCCAGCGCCGCCGCCGTTCCAGCCGGGTGAAGACGCTGAGGATGAGCCAACCGCCGCACAGGACGCCGAGCGCATTGCCGAGAGACTGCTGCAAGACGGCGTTGCGCAGCTCCCAGAAGGTTTCGGAATAGCCGCTGCGGTCTTCGGCGTAGCGGTAGGATTGCAGGGCGTTGGGGTAATCGCCCTCTTTGTAGTAGGCGTCGGCAATTGCCTGATATGCCATGATGAACAAGCCGTTGAATTCCAGCACGTCCTCGAAGTAGGGTCTGGCTTCAGCGTAGAAGCCGTCCATGTACAGGCGCACGCCGTCATGGACCCGCCGGGCGAAATCGGTCACCTGGTAGGTGACGATGGCGTTCTTGTCTTTGTCCAGCACGTACAGGAGATCGCCCACGCGCTCGATGGCGGTGGGGTTGCTCAGCAAGCCGAGCCGCTGATCGCCGCGATCCTGCCCGCCAAAGACGAACAGCAGCACGCCGTTCAAGTCATACTCGAAGATCGATCCGTCGGCGTCCACCGTCACCAGCAGCCCGTCTTCGCTGGCGTCGATGTCGCGGAAGGTCCGCGAACCGAAAACCCCTGGAAACATGTTCTTGCCGGAAACGGTGAAGCGGCGGATGCTTCTTTCGCGCTCGGTCCCGGAAGTGATGGTGTAGATGAGCGACTGACGGTCGAGCGCCAAATTGGAGGGCGAGGCAGCTTCGTTCTTGATGAACTGATCGAGCTGCTCATCGGTCAGGAACAGGCGCTGCAAGATCATCTTGAGCGACATGTCCGCCGAATTGGCTCCGAAGTAGCCGATGAAGTGACCATCGGTGTTCATCATCACCAGACCATCGACCGAGCCTTCGCTGACGATGTACAGGTTGCGGCGGGCGTCTACCACCAGCTTGCGCGGCAGGAACTCGCGCCTGGCTCCGAACAGCGGTTCCGACGGACGTCCGAATTCGCTGATCAGCTCCCCGTCTGCGCCCAGGATGATGACGGTGTTCTTGCCGGCGTCGGCGATGTAGAGCGTGCCCTCTTCGTCGACGAACAAGCCGGTGGGCGACTCCAGGATGCCCAGTCCGTATTCCGCCGCGATCTGGAAACCGGCGTCGAGCCGGACGATGCGCCCGTTGCCGGTGTCGGCGATGTACAGCGAGCCGTCGGGGGCGAGGAACATCTCTTCAGGACCGGCTAGAGGCAGGTCGATCTCTTCCAGCGGGGTGTAGGCGTCTTGCGAGGGCCAGAGGTATCTGCCCGGACCGAGCGTCCAGGTCGTGTAAGGGGAAAGCGCGGTCAGCGGCGCGCCCGCCGCCGCCAGGACGAACAGAATGAGGAGGAACGCCAGCAGCTTCTTCATTTCAGCCCCGAATGCGACATGGTGCTCATCACCTGACGCTGTAAGAAGATGAAGATGATCAGGTTGGGCAGGAACATGATCAGCGCCGCCGCCGCCGCCACACCCTGTCCGGCGACGGCGTTCGCCCCGGTGGTCGTGGTGGTCAGCGTGCTGAGGTAGAAGGCGAGCGTCCTCAGACTTTCGTCGTTGACGTAGAGGGTGGAAATTTCGGCGTTGTTCCACGCCGCCTGAAAGGTGAGGATGCCGATGGTAGCGATGGCGGGACGGATCATCGGCAGGATGATGCGCCAGTAGATCCACCAGTCCGATGCCCCGTCGATCTGCGCCGCCTCGATGACTTCATCGGGAATGCCGTCGATGAACTGCTTGATCAGGAACAGCCCGACCGGCATCGCCAGCACAGGCAGGACGTGAACCCAGAAGGTGTTGAGCAGGCTCAGGCGCTCGATCACCAGGAAGCGCGGGATCGTCACCGCGATGGGCACGAACATCAGCGCCAGGTTGTTGATGGCGAAAAGCGCTCGCTTCAGTTTGAAGCGCTTCTTGGAAAGGGAATACGCCGCCGCGCTGGAGACCAGAATCGACGCCGTCATCGTCGCCAGGGTGATGACGATGCTGTTGAACAGGTAGCGGCTGACCGGAATGCCCGAAGTGGACAGTTTGGAGAACAGGTCGGTGAAGTTCTTGAGCGTGGGGTTGACCACGAAGAACTGCGGCGGGTAGGCGAACAGCTCGTCCGGCGGTTTGAAGGCGCTGGAGAAGATGAAGATGATCGGCAGGATCATGACCACCGAAAGGGGCAGCAGCAGGACGTAGAACTTGAGCTGGCTGACGTGAAAACCCTGCGGATTGATGCCGCGATTCCTCACCCCGGTGTAGCGGCGAATGGCGTTCTGCTTCATCGAACACTCACCTCTCGCTGCCGAACAGGCGGGTCGCCAGACGGGTGAAGAACAGCACCATCAGCAGCAGCACCACCGAAACAGCGGCGGCGTAGCCCATCTCGTAGCGCAGAAAGCCGTAATCCTCGATATGGTTGACGATCAGCTGTCCGGCGTACTGCGGGGTGGGGTTGCTGCCCGAAAGCGTCACGCCGATCGACCCTGCCTGGAATGCGCCGACGATGGACATGACCGCCCCGAAGAGCATCTGCGGCTTCATCGAGGGGATGGTGATGTAGAAGATTTCCTGCCACCGGCTGCTCATCCCATCCATCGCGGCAGCTTCGTACAGTTCCGGGCTGATCTCCAGGATGCCCGCCAGCATCGCCAAGAAGCCGATGCCCATGCTGCTCCACAGCGAGACGATGATCATGATGGTCATGAGGTACTGCGGCGATTGCAGCCATTGAATCGGCTGCTGAAGGAGACCCGTGCCCATCAGGAAGGCATTCAGATAGCCGGTCTGGTCGCCGCTGAAGAGCGCCTTCCAGACAACCGCCATCGCCACGCCCGCCGTCATCGAAGGCGAATAGAGGATGAGGGCGAAGATCGTCCGGGGCAGCTTGGGCAGCTGCGCCAGCACCCACGCCAGCATGAAGGCGAAGGCGTAGCCGCCGGGACCGACGATCACCGCGAACTGGATGGTGTTGGGCAGGACGTACTTCATGAACGTATCGTCCTGGGTGACCAGCGAGATGTAGTTATCCAGCCCCAGGAAGCGGGGAGCCTGAATAGCGTCAAAGAAGGTGAACGACAGCAGAAACGCCGCCAGGACCGGCACGACGATGAAGACGATGAACAGGATGCCGTAGAACGACAGAAAGGCGTAGGCGCTGCCCTCTTTTTTCAGCCAGTGCTGGAAAGACCCTCTAATCGGCATTGTCGATCCATCCCTGTACGGTCGCAATCGTCGGGATGGTCAGCTCCCGCACCCGCTGACCGTCCACCAGAAAGCCGAACTCCTCCATCTTCCGGGTGATCTCACGATTGATGGTGATGACGGAGCGGTCTATCGCCACGCGCGGGTTGACGCCGTCGAACACGATGCGGTTCCAGACGTTGCTCAGCTCGCGCTCCTGCATGTAGCTGCCCGGCAGGCGCACCGGCTCTTGCAGCCAAGCCCACTGATCCAGGATGACCGCCTTGTGTTCATCGGGGATGTCCAGCTGGCTGAAGGACTCCAGGTTTGCCGAGAACCACAGGTATTCAAGCCCGTAGTTCAGGACGATCTGCTCCTGAAACTCCACCTGCGTCTCGGTAGACAGCCACCACTTCAGAAACTCCCAGCCTTCCTGAGGTTTATCGGTGTTCCCGAACATGATGCTGGTCTGTGCCGAACCGGTGGCATAGCGGTTCTCTGTGCCATCCGCCAGGACTGTCGCCGGGAAGGGCGCGATGTTCCAGAGTCCGCCGACTTCCGGGGCGGCGGTCACCAGCTTGACGTAGGTGTCGATGATGTTGGAGACGCCAACCGGCAGCGTGCCATAGCGAAAGTCCTGAAAAAAGCTGGCGGTGGTCAATGGCATGCCATAGAGGGTGAAGCTTTCCGCCATGAAGCGGATGCCGGCGATGGCTTCTTCGCTTTGCAAGCCGGTGGCAAACCCGCCTTCGCTGTAGAGCGGCGCCCCATAGTTGAAGAGATACGGCGCGGTGAAGATGTAGTTTCTCTGCCCGGCGCCGACCGACAGCGGGGCGTTGAAGTTCATGCCGGAGCGCTGGAGTTCCGGCAGAATCTCGATGACTTCGCCCCAGGTGCTCGGCACGGACATCCCCAGCGCATCGAGGATGTCGGCGCGGTAGAAGGTCACCCAGCAGTCCTGCGTTTCGGGGAGCGCATACACCGAGTCGTTGATGATGTAGCCGAGGAGCGCGCCGGGCGCGAAGACGTGAATGAAGGAGTCGAAGTCGTCGAAGGAGCGCAGGTCGTAGAGGGCGTTGCGAATGGCGAGTTCATAGGGTCGGTCCGTGCTGACCCCCAGCGCCACATCCGGCTGAATGTCGGCGGCGTTGGCGAGGATCAGCTTCGCCTCGTCGGGCATAATGGAGAACTTGACGCGAATCCCCGTCTGCGGCGTGAAGGTCGCATCCGCCATCTGCTGAAGCAGGTTCACATACTGCCGGGAACGGTTGACCCACACTTCCAGCTCGTCGTCGCTTGCGCCAATCGTCCGGTAAGGGTCGGGCTGGAAGGACTGGGCGAAGCGCTTGAGGTCCTCGGACAGGGCGGTGAGGAACGGCGCGCCGGGGGTGATCGGCACGGATTCGGGCGAATGAATGGCGATCCGGTCCAGGGCGAGCGGTTGGTTTTGCAGCAGCGGCAGGAGCGAGCCAAGCTGCTGCGCCGCTGACCCTGCGCCTTCCGAAAACCGGCTCATGTAGACCGGAATCTTATCCGGGTCGGACGCCAGGAAGAGCAGGTTGTCTATCGCCATCTGGTAGGTCAGCACTTCGGGCGACGCGCCGCTGGGGTCAATCGCCGTCAGCGTCGCCTGATCATCGATGAGCCGCTGGGCGATGCCGTTCAGCCGTTCCTGAACGTCGGGGATGTAGTCGGAGATGACCCACTCTTTGAAGGGATCGCGCTGGTTGCCGGTCAGCTGGCGAATCTCCAGCGCCAGGGCGTTGATGTCGAGCAGGGCAGCCTGAATCGTCTCGATGGCGGGCAGGTACGGCGCGTTGGTCGCCTCGATACCCAGGACGTTGATGCCCTGATGCAGGAAGACCCGGTAGGGCGTCTCGCCGCCGAGCGCTGCGTCCACCCAGTCCGCCGAATAGGCGAAGGGGATGGCGTTGAATTCCGCGAAGGGGACCTCGCCGTTGACCGTGATGCGGCGGAAGACGGTGAAACCGCTGCGGGTGTTCTGCAGGGCGCGCAGGGTGATCGCGTACAGTCCGTCCTGCGGGACCTCGAACTCGTAGTACGCCGCGCTGCCGCTCTTGATCCAGCTGTCGCCCCCCAGCGTGTTCAGCAGCAGTCGGTACGTGTCATAGGGGGTGACGGTCAGGCTGCGGCTGCCGGCGGGGCGCACCGACGTATTGTTCTTGTAGGAAGGCAGTTCTGCTTCGAGGGCGAGCAGGAAGCCGGACGACTCCTGCCCAGTCTGCGATGCCAGATAGTGGGCATAGTCGGGGTAGGGCACGAACGGCTGAAGCGTGATCGTGCCGAGGTAGAGCGCGCCTTCGGTCAGCGTGAAGTCGAAGCGGTGCAGCCCGGCGGAAAGGTTCAGCCGAAGCGGATAGGGCTGGCTGAAGTTGACATCGCGCGCGGCGGCGTTCGACCAGCGCACATCGCGCACCTGACGGATGAGCGCATCGTTGCCGTAGCGATCCTGCGTGAACGTGGAGTCGGCGCTGCGGAAGAAGATCGGGAAGAGGAGCCGCTGGAAATCACGAACGGGGAATTCCCCATCGACGCGCATCTGACCTTCGGGAGGTGATGACCCGGCAGGCGCGGCGAGGTCGAAAGCGAGGGTGAATTCGCCGTCGGCGGGGATTTCGACTTCGAAATGCAGGCTGTCACCCCGCTGAAGCAGGATGCTGCCCCCGGCGTACTGGTGGGCGGTCTCATCCTGGGCGAGCGGCAGACCCAGGGAGTCGGCGGAGATTTCGATGCTGGGCTGGTCTGACAATCTCGCCGTCTGGTCCTGGGGCGGGCGCTGCGCCGAGGCGGCGGCGCGGAGTTCGAGGGTCGGCTGGGGGGCGCACGCCGCAGCCAGGAGCGCCGTCAGCAGGATCGCCGCCCACAGCGCCATGTCGCGAACGCGGTTCCGTTTCGAGCGCATCGCCATATCTCCGGCTCTGCTGCGTGAAAGAAGGCACTTCAGATTTACTGACAGGACACGAAAAATCGCAAGTATTCTGTAGGGGCGGTTCGTCAACCGCCTGCCGCCTGACGGGTGCATTTCAGATTATTGGGGATACGGGCGGACAACGCGGGCGTTGTCCCTACGAAATGTGCCTCCGTAGGGACGATGCCTGCATCGTCCGTTGAAGTACCCAAAATATTGAAATGCACCCCCGCCTGACAGCGGCGCACCGGGCACTTCACCATGCGCCGCTGCGGTCTATTAGGTGCAGTCATTCCTTCCTCACCCAGCCCCTCTCCCGCGTGCGAGAGAGGGACTTAAGAGGGAGGGAGAACCTGATGGAATACCGAAAACGAACACGTAGGATTGAAGCAGGCGGACGCGCAGAAGCGCGCCCCTACATCCCTGGGGATAGCATTCTTGCCATCCGCCGAAATCATACGAATTTGAATTCGTTTATCCATAAGCCATGTCTCGCATCGTTTCAACGGACGAGCCGCCGGCTCGCCCCTACGGCACGTTGATTGTAGGGGAGACCCGGCGGGTCTCCCGCTCATGGTTTTCCTTCAAGATTCCGCTTAGCTGGACAGCGCTGCGCTCGCGTCATCCAGCAGATTGTTGGCGAACTCTTCCAGCTGCGCCGAGTAGTCGGAGTACTTGTACGCGCCGGACGACAGATTGGCGAACATGAACCACATGTTCACGTCCAGGTTCTCACCGATGTCGATGCCGGGCTTGCCTTCCCAGCGGGCATTGATGTAGCCGGGGACGATCTTCGCCAGCGATTCAACCAGACTGCTGTCCAGGTTTTCGAGCGCCTGACGCAGACCGGCTTTTTCGCCGACCAGGGACAGGTACAGGTCGATGCTTTCGGCGCTGACCGAAACCGGCATGCGGGTCGGCACTGCGCCGGCAGCGGCGGCAAGTTCGGCTTCCTTGGCATAGCCCTCGGCGGAGAAGCTCATCCACTTGGCAAAATCAAAGGCGGCAGCCTGGTCGGCGGAGGTGGTGGAGACGACGAGGATGTCGGTCACCATCGCCTGATTGCCGCCCGGAATGCCGACGAAGTCCCAGTTGAAGGTGGCGTTCTGGGCATAGCCGGGGACCGCCCAGCCGCCATCCCAGGTCGCGCCGACTTCCTGGTTCAGGAACAGTTCCCAGGGACCTACCGAGGCGAACGCCGTCTTCTGCTCGTCAGAGAGACCCTGCCAGGTGTGGGGCAGCATTTCCAGGGCGCTGTCGACCGCCACCTTGAAACCGTCGGCGTTGTAGTTCATGTGCGCGCCGTCGAAGCTGAACCACTTCAGGTTGGCGTCCTGCGTGCTGGGATACCAGCCGAGGATCGGTTCCATCTCGTTCAGACCGAGCACACCCTGTGCCACATCGGTGACCGCCGTCGCGGCGGCGTAGAAGTCTTCCAGCGACACGCCGTACGCCGGGGCGTCCAGGTTGGCTGCCTCAAAGAGGTCCTGGTTGACGAAGTAGCCCATGACGAACTGGGCGCTGGGCACACCGAGCACGCTGCCGGAATAGCTCACGGCATCCTTCAACACCTGGGGCACATTCTGCCAGTCGGCATCGTCCGCCACCAGCGCCGACAGATCCGCCGCCCAGCCGCTCTGGACGTAGTAGGGGGTGTTGTCTGCCATGAAGACATCAGGCAGCTCGCCGCGCGCGGCGAGGTTGGTCAGCTTCTCGTCCCAGCGTCCATCGCCGGACATGTCCACAAATTCAATCGTGACTTCGGGGTGCATCTCGACGTAGGCGGCGACCAGCTGGC
>JAEURA010000145.1 GCA_016789005.1 Anaerolineae bacterium | reverse complement strand
CTAAGCCGCTGCCGACGAGGGGGGTCGGATCGCAGACATCGCCCACGCGGTCGTTATCCGAATCCCGCTGATCGGGATTGGGTGTGGTCGGGCAGTTGTCGCGCCAATCGACAATACCGTCGCGATCCACGTCGATAGTTTCGTCAGGGGGAGGAGGGGGAGGCTCATCACAGGCATCGCCTAAGCCATCGCCATCGGTATCCTCCTGTTCAGGATTGAATATGGTCGGGCAGTTGTCGTCAATATTAGCAACATAATCGTTATCCCCATCCGCAGCGGGAAAGTAGTAAGGATTCGGATCACAGGCATCGCCTAAGCCATCGTGATTGGTATCCAGCTGATCAGGATTGGGTACAAAACTGCAGTTATCCAGGAGATTCGAAATACCATCGCCATCGGGATCGCCCTCCGCCCGGACATACTGGGCATGGACAGCGGTCTCAAGCCGCAAACCGGGTGTACACAGGAACATCAGAAGCACTATGCTCGCCAAGACGATTCTGCGCATGAGCATCCTCGCGGGGTAATAAGTGAAAAAACGCCAAACTGTGATGCATCTCTATTATAGAAAAGATTCCTTTCCTCAGTCGAAAGGTTATTTTTCGGGGTGCATTTCAATATTTTGGGTACTTCAACGGACGATGCAGGCATCGTCCCTACGGAGGCACATTTTGTGGAGACAACGCGGGCGTTGTCCCTCAATAATCTGAAATGCACCCTATTTTTCGGGAGGGGGTGAGGGCGAGGACGTCTTCACATTTCGGGAAAGTTCAGTTTCAATACGAAACATCGCTTTTTTGCCAACCTCACCCCCTGCCCCTCTCCACATGGAGAGGGGCGGTTGAGCGCAGCGAAACGGGGTGAGGTCTGGCAGCCCGCTTGCAGAGGGGCGGTTGAGCGCAGCGAAACGGGGTGAGGTCAGACAATCCGTGAGGCACTGAGGTTCAGCGCAGAAACAGCACGCCGGGGTCCAGCAGATTCTGGCGCATGCCGGTCCAGTTGGGATCGCTGCCGTTGAACGAGGCGCGAACCTCCAGATGGACATGCGGCGCGGTCGAGTTGCCGGTGTTGCCGCACGCGCCGATCGTGGTATTCGGCGGCAGGTCCAGCCCTTCCATCACCTGAATCGCCGAAAGATGGGCATAGATGGTGTAGAGATGCGCCCCGCTCAGCCCGCGCCCGGCGAGCCGCTGGCGCGTCGATTCTGGAAGCTGGTTGTTCAGAGTGCGGACGATCAGGGCGTTGCCATAGCCGAAGCCCCATGCCGGGTCGAGGAAGACGCTGCTCGAACCGAGCGGGATGCCCTGGCTGATCGTGCTGGGCTTCTCCGGCGTGCAGCGCGTGCAGGTGAACAGGCGCATCACCCGCCCGCCCAGCGGACCACAGCGGACCGGTTCGCCCACATTGGCGCCGAAATCCCAGCCCAGGTGATCTTCCTCGTTGGGGTTCTGCTTGAGGTTGAAGCCGCGCACCCACCAGTAATTGGTCATCGGCGCGGGATACTCGTCGCCCTCGCTCAATCCCAGGTCGCTGCCATCTCCGGCGATGCTCAGATAGTCGGTGCGCACGAAGCCCGTCGCCTGCGGCGTCCGCACCCGCGCCCACAGATAGTTGCTGGTCCCGCCCTGAGGGGTCACGTCGAGGATCGTCACCTGCGACCGGTAGGTCAGGCGCGTCACCTCTGCCCCGTTGATCGGCGCGGCGCGCAGCCGCAGCCCATCCTTGGCGATGACCGTGCCGATGACTTCCTTGGCGACCGGCGTCGGCGTGATCGGGGTGGGGGTCGGCGTCGGCGTGGGAGTCGGCGTTGGAGCGGCGGTCAGGGTCGGCAGCAGCGTGCGCAGCAGGCTGAAGGCATACGTCTCGCCGCCGAGTTCGGGATAGCCCAGCGAGCGCCCATCGCCTTCCACGCTGACCAGATCGTCGCGCACCCAGCCTTCCACGCCATCGGGCAGGCGCACCTTGAACCACTGGTAGACCTTGCCGTTCAGCTGATTGCCCACCGCGTCCGGCTGCGCCTCCAGCACCGTCAGCGAGCGCGTCCCGACGGTGGACTGTTTCAGGACGGCGGCGGAGGCGTCCGTGCGCGGGCTGGAGCGAACGTTCACCAGGCGCAGCCCCGGAATATTGGGATTACCGGTGATGTGGACGACAAACGGTCGAGTCATGATCAGTCTCCCTAGGTGATTCTTCCTTAGTGTACCCGATTCTGCATCGATGGTCTGCCATCGTGCGCCGGACGGTCAATTTCATGCAAAGTGTCCAATGCGTCGGGTTGCGCCAGAGTGGGCACGGCGCGTAGAATCGCTCCAGACAGTTGCACATGCAACAGTTTTTTGCTGATGACCAGTGACTTCATGTTAGCCACATCCGATTTTACGGGAACGCCCCCCTCGCAGGAACAGCAGCAGCACAGGCTGCTCAACGACATCTACGTCCTGCTCGACGACTGCGACCGTCGGGCGCTCCTCGACTTTGACATCACCCCCTCGCAGTATTCGGTGCTGCTGCTGCTGGACATCGACGAAGGCAGGCAGCTGGTCGCCTTGGCGGATCGGCTGCTGGTCGCCCGCAGCACGATCACCCGGCTGGTGGCGGCGCTGGAAGCGATGGGGTTGATCGTCCGGGTCCGCGACCCGCGTGACCGCCGCGCTCAGCGCGTTCGGTTGACGCCGACAGGCGCGGACCTGCGCGAGCGCGCCCACGCCGCCCACCACGCGGCGCTGCGGCGCTGGCTCGCCCCACTTAAAGATGCTGATCAGCGCCAGCTCATCGCCCTGCTGGGCGACATGCGCGCGGCGCTGGAGAGCAGTTTAGCCATTTCGGCTGAAAGAGACGAAAGGACTATTCCGTGAAGCGTCACCTGATTTTGTTGAGCGTCGCAGTTGCCCTCGTTTTCGGGCTGCTCGCCGTCCCTGCCCTGGCGCAGGACCGTCCTGATCTGCTCATCTGGGCAGACCGCACGCGCACCCCACCGCTGACCGAACTCGCCGCCGCCTTTGGCGAGGAGTTCGGCGTCACGGTGGAAGTGCAAGAGATCGCCATGGGCGACATCCGCGCCAATCTGAGCGTGGTCGGTCCCACCGGCGAAGGTCCCGACATCATCGTCGCCGCCCACGACTGGATCGGCGAGCTGGTCATCAACGGCGCGGTTACCCCCATCGACCTGGGCGACGCGGCGGAGATGTTCACGCCCGGCTCGCTCTCGCTGTTCACCTACAACGGCGAGATCTACGGCATGCCCTACGCGGCGGAAAACGTCGCCTTCTTCCGCAACTCTGAACTCGTGCCCGACGCCCCGGCGACCTGGGACGACGTGCGCGCCATCACCGAGGAACTGGTGGACGGCGGCGCAGCCGACTACGGCTACATCATCCAGACAGCCGACTTCTATCACTTCCACCCGATTCTGAGCGCCTTCGGCGGCTACATCTTCGGCACGGCGGGCGGCGGAGCCTATGACCCGACCGACGTGGGCGTGGACAGCGAAGGCGCGGTCGCCGCCGCCACGTGGCTGGAAGGCATGGCGGTGGACGGCTTCATCCCGCCGGCGATCGACTACGACGTCATGCACACCCTGTTCGAACGCGGCGATGCCGCCATGATTGTGACCGGTCCCTGGGCGCTGCCGCGCATCCGCGAATCCGGCGTGCCCTATGCCATCAGCAATATCCCGGCGGGTCCTGCCGGTCCCGGCATGCCGCTGATCGGCGGTCAGGGCTTCATGCTCAGCGCCTACAGCGAAAACCAGCTTCTCGCCGAATCCTTCCTGCTCGACTACGTCGCCACCGACGAGGCGATGCAGGCGCTCTACGATGCCGATCCGCGTCCGCCGGCGTTCATCCCGACGCTGGAAAAGCTGAACGATCCTGATCTGGCTGCCTTCCAGGCTGCCGGTGAGGTCGGCATTCCGCAGCCGTCGATCCCGGAAATGTCCTCGGTCTGGGGTTCGGCGCAGACGGCGATGCAGCTCGTCATCCAGGGCGACCAGCCGGCTGCCGACGCCTTCGCCGACGCTGCCGAGCAGATTCGCACCCTGATCGCCGGCGGCGAGGTGGAAACCGTGCGCATGACCCCGGCGGGCGACCCGCCCCCGGCGGACGGTCCGCAGTCGGTGTCGATCCCCGGTACGGTCAACAGCGCCATCGGCTGCGGCGGCGACTGGGACCCGGCGTGTGAAGATGCGCAGCTCGCCTACGTCGCCAACAGCGACGTGTGGATGGGCACGTTCCTGCTGCCGGCGGGCGACTACGAATACAAGGTCGCGCTGGACGGCGCGTGGACCGAGAACTACGGCGGCATGGCGGACCGCGACGGTCCGAACGTGGCGCTGAGCGTCGCCGAAGAAGGCGCGGTCATGTTCGTCTACGACCACAAGAGCCACTGGGTCGCCGACAGCGTCAACCACGTCATCGCCAGCGTGCCCGGCAACTACCAGGCGGCGATCGGCTGTGCGGCGGACTGGTCGCCGGACTGCCTGCGCTCCTGGCTGCAAGACCCCGACGGCGACGGCGTTTACACCCTGAGCGTGACCCTGCCGGCGGGCGACTACGAAGGCAAGGTCGCCTACAATCTGTCGTGGGACGAAAACTACGGCGCGGACGGCGCGCGCGACGGTGCCAACCTCACCTTCAGCGTCCCGGCAGAGGGCGTGGTCACCTTCAGTTTTGACCCGGCGTCGCACGTCCTGACGATTGCGGTCGGAGGCTAAAGACGCATGAGCGCTTCCAGCCTTGCCAGTACACCGGCGGGCGGGAAGTCGGCAGGGGCGGGGGGATCACCTCCCGCCCCTTCTGCACCACCCGCCTCGGTCAGCACCCTGAATTACCTCGTCCGCCTGCTGCTGCTGGGCGTGATCAACGCCGGCGTGCTGGTCTTTGGCGTGACGCTCATCAACGACGGCAACGCCTTCCTGGGCGGGACGATCATCCTCACCACCCTGCTGCTGAGCGTGGTGCTGCTGCGCAATGCGCTCAAGCCCATGCGCTGGATGGTCCCGTCCCTGGCGCTGGTCGCCCTGCTCGTCGTCTACCCGATGTTTTACACGCTCTACGTGTCGTTCACCAACTACAGCGACGGACACCGCCACACCAAAAGTGAAGCCCTCGCCCTGATGGCGGCGGACAAATTTCTGCCGGAGGGCGCAGTTTCTTACGAATGGAATGTCTACCGCCGCGAAGGCGCCGCCGAAGACGACGCCTCTGCCTACGCCCTGCTGCTGACGGACGAGGCGGGCGGCAATTTCTTCGCCGCGCAGAACACCGCGCTGGAGACCGTCCCGGCGGGCGATCCGCCGGAGGCGTTCAGCGGCTACCTGCTGCTCAGCGGCGGCGACCGCTTCCGGGCGCTTCAGGTCATTCAGGAAATGCAGTTCGGTCCCGCCGACGCGCCGATCGGCATTCAAAGCCGCAGCGCCGCCGGCGAATTCCAGCAGCGCTGGGTCTTCGACGCGGCGCGCGACGTGCTGATGGATCGCGAGACCGGCGCGGAATATCCGGCGGACAACGCCACCGGCGAATTCCGGGCGGCGAGCGGCGAGACCGCCCCGCTCGGCTTCTGGGTCCCGACCGGCTTCGAAAACTACAGCCGCCTGTTCACCAGCCCGGTGCTGCGCGGTCCGCTCGTCCAGGTCTTCGGCTGGACGGTCATGTTCGCCTTCTTCTCGGTGGTCACGTCGTTTGCCCTGGGGCTGGGCATGGCGCTGGTGATGAACAAGCCATTCCCCGGCATCCGCGTCGTGCGCTCGCTGCTGATCATCCCCTACGCCATCCCCGGCATGATCAGCATCCTGATCTGGCGCGGCATGCTGAACCTGAACGTCGGCGTCATCAACACCACGCTGGAAAACCTCTTCGGCTGGGCGCCGCCCTGGTCGGTGGACCCGATGTGGGCGAAGATCGCCATCATCATGGTCAACCTGTGGCTGACCTACCCCTATTTCATGCTCATCTGCTCCGGCGCGCTTCAGGCGATTCCCACCAGCATCTACGAAGCCGCCGAGGTCGATGGCGCGACCGCCTGGGAGAAGTTCTGGAAGCTGACCCTGCCGCTGCTGCTGGTCGCCGTCGGTCCGCTGCTGGTCGCGTCCTTCACCTACAACTTCAACAACTATCTGCTGATCGAAGCGATGTTCCAGGGCGGTCCGCCGATTCCCGGCACGAGCGCCCCGCCGGTGGGCTATACTGACAACCTGATCAGCTACACCTTCCGCTACGCCTTCGCGGCGGGCGGCACGCGCGACTATGGATTCGCCTCCGCCATCGCGGTGGTCATCTTCCTGATCGTCGGCGCGCTCACCCTGTTCCAGTTCCGCTTCACCAAACGGCTGGAGGAGATCGGCGAAAATGTCTGAAAACACTGCTGCGGCTGTCTCGTTGGGAACCTTGCGGCGCGGCGGCGTATCGCGCCCGCCATCGGTCGGGACGATCCTCCGCGTCGTCTTCATCCTCGTCGCCCTGATCTTCTCGCTGTTTCCGGTCATCTGGATCATCTCCGCCGCCTTCAACCCGTCCGGCTCGATGGTCAACCAGACCTTCATCCCGCAGAACGTGGAGAGCCTGGACGAGCTGCTGACCAATTTCAACCGGCTTTTCAACGACCCGACCGTGCCCTTCTGGAGCTGGATGTTCAACTCGCTGGCGGTCTCTGGCATCACCACCGTGCTGACGGTGGCGATGGCTGCCGTCAGCGCCTACTCCTTCTCGCGCTTCCGCTTCAGCGGACGCCGGGCGCTGCTGGTGACCACCCTGCTCATCCAGGTCTTCCCCAACATCCTGGCGATGGTGGCGATCTACCTGATGCTGCTTCAGATCGGGCGCTACATCCCGTTCTTCGCGCTCAACACGCACGGTGGGCTGATCCTGGTCTATCTGGCGGGCGGCATGGGCGTCAACGTCTGGCTGATGAAAGGCTTCTTCGACACCGTGCCGCGTGACATCGACGAATCGGCGCTGGTGGACGGCGCGACTCACTGGCAGACCTTCCGCCTGCTGATCGTCCCGCTGGTCACGCCGGTGCTGGCGGTGGTGTCGATCCTGGTCTTCGTCGGCACGCTCAACGAGTTTCTGCTGGCGCGCATCATCCTGACCGACCGCGAAAAGTGGACGCTGATGGTCGGGCTGTTCAATTTCGTCTCAGCGGAATTCACCAACGACTGGGGCGTGTTCGCGGCAGGGTCGCTGATCGCCGCGACGCCGGTGGTCCTCCTGTACATCTCGCTTCAGCGCTACATCGTCGGCGGCTTGACCGCAGGCGCAGTGAAAGGCTGAGGCGTGGACCACATCTTCGGCACGCTTTCGACCGACGCGCTCAAGCTGCTGTATCACCGCGTCGGTCGGCACGGCATTCAGCACCGGGGCAGCATCGCCCCGCGCGACCCGCTGCCGGGCGACCCGGTGATCGTCGAAGCGCTGACCGGCGAGGATTTCGCGCCGGAACATGCCGCCGTCTACTACACCACCGACGGCAGCGCGCCCGACGGGTCACGCGGGGCTGCCCGGCGGGGCGATGTCGCGCTGATGCAGCCGGTTGAGACGATCTGGGATTCGCTGACCTGGCGCTATCTCACCCGCTGGCAGGCGGCTCTGCCGCCCCAGGCGGACGGCACGACGGTGCGCTATCGCATCGGCGGGTGGACCGCCGAACGCGAAGCCTTCGCCGACTTCCCCGACGCTCAGCGGACGGTGGAGCGGGCTGCCGACGCCTACTTCAACAAACGCCCGGAGCCGACCGCCTTCGCCGGCGACCCGCAGGGCGTGATCTTCTCCTACCGGGTGGACCGGCTGCGCCCGCCGGAATGGGCGAAGAAGATGATCCTCTATCATCTGATGGTGGACCGCTTCTCCCCCGGCGACGGGCGCGGCTGGACGCAGACGGAAGACCTGAACGCGCTCTGCGGCGGCACGCTGTGGGGCGCGGCGGAGAGAATCGACCACATCGCCGATCTCGGCTGCGACGCCGTGTGGCTTTCGCCGATCTGGGAATCGCCGACGCATCACGGCTACGACGTGACCGACTACACCCAGGTGGCGGCGCATTTCGGCGGCAATGACGCCCTGCGCCGCTTCATCGACGAGGCGCACGCACGCGGCATCCGCGTCATCCTCGATCTGGTCTGCAACCACATCTCGAATCAGCATCCGTTTTTTCAGGAGGCACTGCACAACCCCGGCAGCCCGTGTCGGTCGTGGTTCACCTTCGACGAGTCGCCGCTCGGCTACCGCACCTTCTTCGGGGTGGCGTCGATGCCCCAGGTCAACCTCGCCGACCCCGGCGCGCGCGACTGGATGCTGGATGTCGCCCGCTACTGGCTGAGCGAATACGACGCCGACGGCTACCGGCTGGATTACGCCAACGGCGTGACACCGGAATTCTGGTGGGCGTTTCGCGCCGCCTGCCGCGAAGCCAAGACCGATTCCTTCGTCTTCGGCGAGATCATCGAAGCGCCGGA
>JAEURA010000144.1 GCA_016789005.1 Anaerolineae bacterium | reverse complement strand
GGCGCGCCGCCGCTGCTGGCGGTGGGTCTCGAAGTTGAGCGCTTGATCCATGAGCGGCTACCCTTCCTTGGTCTCGTAGAACACCCACAGCCGCGACAGGCGGAAATTCAGCAGGGTGAAGAAAGCGATGATCAGCAGCAGCACCCACGCCATCGCCGAAGCGTAGCCCATCTGGAAGTCGTTGAAAGCGCGCCGGTACAAATAGAGCGCGTAGAACAGCGTGCTGTCAAGCGGGTTTCCGGCGGTGATCACGAACGCCTGGGTGAAGACGCGGAACCCGGAGATGATCTGCATGATGAAGTTGAAGAAGATGATCGGCGTCAGCAGCGGCAGTGTGACGTTCATCAACTTCTGCCAGCCGCTCGCCCCATCGATGGACGCTGCTTCGTAGAATTCGCCGGGGATCTGCCTCAGCCCGGCGAGGAAGATCAGCATCGGCGAACCAAACTGCCAGATCGCCAGCAGGATGAGCGTCCAGATCGCCGTGTCCGGGTTGCCGAACCAGTTCAGCCGCTCAACGCCTATGAAGCCGAGCAGCGTGTTGATCACGCCCTCGTTGACGCGCCCATCGCCGCCGAACAGCTGCCGCCACATGACGGCGACGGCGACGCTGCCGCCGATGACCGACGGGATGTAATAGGCGGCGCGGAACCAGTACACCCCACGCCGTTTGGTATTGAGCAGCAGGGCGACCGCCAGCGCGAAGATCAGGCGCAGGGGCACGGCAACCAGGACGTACTTGAAGGTGGCGACCACCGCCCGCCCATAGCGAATGTCCGACGTGAACATGCGCTCGAAATTCGCCAGCCCGACCCACTCTCCGCCGCGCAGCAGGTGATAGTTGGTGAATGCCAGATAGAGCGAGATGGCGATGGGGATGAAGCCGAACAGAAAGAACCCGATCAGCCAGGGGGAAACGAACAGATAGCCGACAAAGTTATTGCGCTTGAAGTCTCTTGATTTGCCTTTAGCCTGCGCGCGAGGCAAGGCGTCTTCTGGTGATTGGTTCGCCCCCGTAAGGACTGCTGCGGGTTCGCTCATCAGTTTTCCTAAACGCTCGTCGTGTAATTCTTATCTTGGAACCTCGTCTCTTTTCCGCCGCGCTGCATACAGGGAAGCGGTTCGGAGTGAGGGGCTGCTGAATATGAGCAGGGGCGACCTGCCTGCGTCGCCCCTACACCCATGATTCGCCTGGGATTAGTTGCTGGAAAGGATCGCCTGTCCTTCAGAACGGAAGATGGCGACGCCTTCTTCCACAGGAATCTGCCCATACAGCACCGGGTCATGGAACAGCGGCGTCCACACGTTGTTGCGGAGGTCGTTATAGCCGGGCGGGTTGGGCGGGAAGATCGGGCTGGCATCCTCTGCCACCATTTCCAGGAAGCTGACCGTCTCAGAGCCGACCGCGTCCAGCGACGGCAGCAGGTGTTCGCGAATGGCAGAGGACACCGGCACGCCGCGTTCCGCCGCCAGGATGTCGTTGGCTTCCGGGCTGTTGGTGAAGAAGTTGATCAGGTCGGCGGCGACCTCAGGCATGCTGCATTCCGCCGTGATCGAGAAGAACTGCGACGGTTTCAGGTAGTTGGCTGCGCCGACAGCGTCCGCCGGGCGCGGCATCGTCCACAGCTTGAAGTGACGCTCTGCACCTGCCGCCGCGAAAATGGCGACGACCTGGTTGCTCCACTGATACTGCATCGCCGCCGCGCCGGCGACAATCGGCGAGTTTTCGGGACCGCCCGAATACTGCGACGCCTCTTCCAGGGTCATGATCGCGCCGGCTTCCTGCAGGCGGAGCAGACGATTGAAGTGATCGATGATCGGCTGGTCATCGCTGTAGCCGAAATCGGTGTTGTCTTCCGCGAACGGATTCGTGCCGAGCGACACCATCATCGCCGTCCAGATCTGATCGTCGCCCAGGGTCGGCGAACCGTACGCCCAGGTGCCCAGTTTGTCGTGCAGTTCGAGGGCAATCGCCTCAAAGTCATCCCACGTCCAGTCCGCAGCCGGAAGCGCCACACCGGCGGTCTCGAAGGCGTCGAGATCGAGGATCATCGACTGGGTGTTCGTGCCCAGGCTCATGCCGTAGAGCTGTCCATCGACGCGCCCGCCCTGAATGTAGACCTCGTCCAGGTTCGACGTATCCAGGACGCCGGATTCAACAAACGGATCGAGCGGCATGAGCAGCCCGTTGCGCGCCCATTCGGCGAGGTAGGCATAGTCGTGCTGCATGACGCACGCCAGTTCGCCGCCCGCCGCCTGGGTGTTCATCAACGTCCAGTAATCGTTGAAATTGGCGAATTCGTAGACAATGTCGACTTCGGGGTGCGCGGCTTCGTACATCTCGACGACGGCGATGGTGCGGTCATGGCGGTTCTGAGACCCCCACCACACCAGACGCATCTCCTGCTTGTCCTGCGCCAGGGCTGCGCCGCCCACCAGGAGCAGCAGCGCGACGACCGATAGAAGGATCAGGACTTTTCGATTGTGGCGTACCATCTTCATAATATCCTTTCAAATTGACACGTCTTGACTCACGGATGCAACTTGACCGGTCAATCCAGTTACCATAGAGATAACAGAGAATCGGCGATCTTGTCAAGTGATTTTGGCGATCTTTTGCTGAAAGAAGAAGTCGTGCTATGATATTGAACGGTCAAGCTTTGTGGTGGTAAAAAGGATGAACTCCAGGAAGCAGCCAACCATCCGCGATATTGCCAAGCTGGCAGGCGTGTCCTACCAGACGGTTTCGCTGGTGATCAACGACAAACCCGGCGTTTCTGAAAAGACGCGGCGCGAGATCGCCCGGCTGATGGATGAACTCGGCTACCGCCCCAACCGCGCCGCGCAGATGCTGACGACCAATCGCTCGCACACGCTGGAGCTGATCGTGGTCGACGTCAACTACGGCGGCAGGCTGGCGGATTCCACGAAGAATATGGCGCACGCCGCCAAGGAAGCCGGCTACAGTCTGCTGGTTTCAGAATCGACCTCGCAGGGCTTGGACGCCGCGCTGGAAAGCGCCGCCGCGCGCCTCATCGACGGCGTGATCCTGTACGCCCCGCGTCTGCAGATGGAAGACGACCAACTCCAGCGCATCTGCCGGGGTATCCCGATGGTGCGCCGCGACTACGTGCCGAGTTCGCGCCTGGCATGGGTAGGTTTCGATCAGGTCCACGCCGCGCGGCTCGCCACCGAGCACCTGCTTTCTCTGGGCCACCGGCAGATCGCCGCCATCCCTCCGACCTCCGCCCTGCACAACGGCTACTGGCGTCATGCCACCATCCGCAGTGTGCTGCACGAGCATGATCTGAAGCTGGTCGCCGTCGCCGAGGGCGATTATTCGATGCGCAGCGGCTACGAAGGGGTCAAACATATCCTCGCCAGCCGCCAGCCATTCACCGGGCTGATCGTCGGCACCGACAGTATGGCGCAGGGCGCGCTGCGCGCGCTGCATGAGGCAGGGCTGCGCATCCCCCAGGAGGTCTCTGTCGTCAGCTTCGACAACTCCGAGCTTTCGCTCTATACTGAGCCGCCGCTGACGACGGTCGAGTTCAGGTTCATCAAACAGGATGAGCTGTCGATCAAGTACCTGCTGGAGCTGATCGCCGAGCCGGAGGTGGAACTGCATCACCGCATCCTGGTGCCTACCCTGCTGGTCCGTGAAAGCACGCGCGAGGTCGCCTCATGACGTACAAACGTGTTGCGCAGCTGCGCACGCCCACCGATTTTCGCGCTTACCTGGAACAGATCGGGGCGGCGCTCGAATTCGACGAACAGGTTGAACATGGCTCCGATTCGCCGCTGGCGCAGCCGTACACCTTCGACGGCGTGACGATCGGCAACCGCTTCACCATCCTGCCGATGGAGGGCTGGGACGCCGAGCCAGACGGGCAGCCGAGCGAGCTGGTGCGGCGGCGCTGGGAGCGCTTTGGCAGCAGCGGCGCGAAGCTGATCTTCGGCGGCGAAGCGACAGCAGTCCGCCGCGACGGGCGCGCCAACCCCAACCAGATGGTGATCGGCGAGGAGACCCTGGAGCGTATCGCTGATCTGCGGATGGCGCTGGTACAGGCACACGCGCAGATCGGCGACACGTCCGACCTGCTGGTCGGTTTGCAGCTCACGCATTCCGGGCGTTTCGCGCGCCCCAACGATAAGAAACGGCTGGAGCCGCACATCCTCTATCATCATCCTCTGCTCGACGCGAAATACAAGCTTACAGACGCTTATCCCGTCATGACCGATGACGAGATCGATGCTCTGATCGAGGATTTCGTGACAGCGGCGGTACGGGCACAGCAAGCCGGGTTTGCTTTCGTCGATGTCAAACACTGTCACGGCTACCTGGGGCACGAATTCCTGAGCGCGGTAGAACGCCCCGGCAGGTATGGCGGCAGCTTCGAGAATCGCACCCGCTTTTTGCGCGAGATCGTGGCGGGCATCCGCCGCCGCGCACCGGGACTGCTGATCGGCGTCCGTCTGAGCGCCTTCGACTGGCTGCCCTTCCGCCCCGGTGCAGACAGCACCGGTGAACCCGAAAGCTGGACCGGCGGCTATCCTTACGCCTTCGGGGGCGACGGCAGCGGCGTCGGCATCGACCTGACCGAGACCCATCGCTTCCTCCGCCTGCTGGAAGACCTGAACATCCGGCTGGTCTGCCTGACCGCCGGCAGTCCATACTACAACCCGCACATCCAGCGACCTGCGCTCTTCCCGCCCTCCGACGGCTACCAGCCGCCAGAAGACCCGCTGTGCGGCGTCGCCCGGCAGATCGGCGTCGTCGCAGAACTCAAGCGCGCACATCCCAATCTGTTCCTGATCGGTTCGGGCTACTCCTACCTGCAGGACTGGCTGCCCAACGTCGCGCAGCGCGTCGTGCGGACGGGCATGGCGGATTCCGTCGGTCTGGGGCGCATGGTGCTGAGCTACCCGCAGATGCCCGCCGATATCCTCGCCGGTCGTCCGCTTCAGCGCAAGCAGATCTGCCGCACCTTTAGCGACTGCACAACCGCCCCGCGCGGCGGTATGATTTCGGGATGTTACCCGCTCGACGGTTTCTACAAGACGCGCCCGGAAGCGGCGCAGCTTGAAGCGCTCAAACATCCTGACCGGCATCATGCCCATGAATAAAGACACGGACGGCAGCGCTGTCCTGAACGAGGATGAACGATCATGACTGTGCATCGTCTGGCAATCATCGGGACCGGCAAATCGGTCGGGAATCATCTGTCCGCCATCCGCGCGATGGGCGAGCGCGTCGAACTGGTCGCCGCCGTCGATCTTGACGAGACGCGCGTCCGTGCGATCAGCGAAGCGAACGGCATCCCACGCTGGTACACCGACTCTGCCGCGATGCTGGCGGCGGAACAGCCCGATCTGGTGCACATCGTGACACCGCCCGCCCCGCACAAGGCGCTGATCTTACAGGCGATGGATGCCGGGGCGTGGGTGTTCTGCGAGAAACCGCTCTGTGCCTCACTGGCAGAATTCGACGAAATCACGCGCGCCGAAGAGCGCACCGGGCGGCGCGTCAGCACGGTTTTCCAGTGGCGCTTCGGCTCGGCGGCGAAGCACCTCAAGCGGCTGATTCAGACGCAGGCGCTTGGCAAGCCGCTGGTCGGCGTCTGCAACACGCTGTGGTATCGCACGCAGGAGTATTACGACGCGCCCTGGCGCGGCAGCTGGAAGACCGAAGTCGGCGGACCCACCGTCACCCTGGGAGTGCACCTCGCCGACCTTTTCCTGTGGCTCCTGGACGACTGGTGCGAGGTGACGGCGATGGCGGGCACGCTCGACCGGGATATCGAAGTCGAAGATGTGTCGATGGCGCTGGTGCGCTTTGCCAGTGGCGCGCTTGGCACGATCACCAACAGCGCACTGTCGCCCCGCCAGGAGACTTACATGCGCCTGGATTTTCAGCAGGCGAGCGTCGAAGTCACAGCGCTCTATCGCTATCGCAACGAACACTGGCAGTTCACCCTGCCAGAAGGCGTGGAAAACCCGGCAGCGCTGGCGCAGTGGCAGGCGCTGACCGAGGACGTGCCCGGCAACCACGACGCCCAGCTGCGCGATCTGCTGGACTGCCTGGAACGCGGCGAGACCCCGCCGGTCAGCGGCGAAGAAGCGCGGCGCATCCTGGAATTCGCCGCCAGTCTGTATAAGTCGGCATTCACCGGAAAACGGGTGATGCGCGGCGAAATCACCCCCGACGACCCGTTCTATGACGCCATGAACGGCTCACTTCAGGAGACTCCCCTGCACCACCCGATCTGAGACACGCTGACTTACGACAGCGGCGCGAAGAGATCGACCGGGTTGCCGTCCGGGTCGAGGACCTGGGCGTAACGCTGTCCCCAGAAGGCATCCCAGGGCGCTTTGTGCGCCTCGTAACCCATGCCGGTCAGTTTGGCGAAGACGGCATCGACCTGCGCCGAACTGTCGCACAGGAACGCCAGCCCCATGCGATGTCCGCCGGCGGGCGGCTGCCAATCTGGCGAGAAGCTGCGAATGACTTCCTGGGTGTCCCAGGCGATACGCAGCCCGCCGGGCAGGACCGCCTCGACGTGTCCTTCCTGATCCATCAATGCGGGCAGGTCAAAGCCGAGCTGACGATAGAATGCCAGTGACGCCGGCATATCCCGCACGACGATGCCGATCAGGTCCAGCTTTGGAACAATCATGTCCATTCCTCTCGCAGCGAGGCTCAATCCCGCCGCCCAGTCTGACGTGATGCAGGACTGAACCACCATCATTGCATCGAATTATAGCGCACAGATAGATAATTTGTTCGCTTTGACGCGCCTCCGGCGCTTTGCATTACCGGTTTGTCCCGAAAAAACCGGGACATCCGCACCTTCTGCGCAGCCCGGCTCAAGGTTAATGTTAGATGAGAGGCTGGAACATCGAATCCGCTTGTTCGCCATAGAGACGTCGCAAGTCGAAGGAATTCCAGCCGAAACAGCAGCTCATGTCTTTCAACCTGCTCAGGATGGAATCACGATGAAGAAGCTTTCGCTAGGTATTCTCTTATGCGTTCTGGTGCTCGCTCTTTCCGCAGCCGTATCCGCCCAGGATGATGGCTTGGTGTCGGTCTCCGCTGCCGAAGCGCCCGCTCTGGACGGCATGTCAGACGACGCAGCCTGGGCAGACGCCCCGGTGATCGAAATCCAGACCCGGCGCGGCGCAAACGAGAGCGCCACGACGATCACGATGCAATCGGTCTATACCGACGATATGGTCTACTTCCTGGTCCGCTGGGAAGACCCGACCCAGAGCTATCTGCGCTCCCCCTGGGAAATGCAGCCTGACGGCACGTGGACGCGCCTCCGCGACCCCGATGATCAGGGCGGCGACAACAACCTGTGGTACGAGGACAAGCTGGCGATCATCTGGCCCATCAACGACAGCATCGAAGACTTTGACGCCGACGGCTGCTTCACCGCCTGCCACCGCTCGGAAGCCGGCGATCCCAAGCCGTTTGGCAACAAGTTCACTGAATCTGAAGGACAGTTGGGCGACATCTGGCACTGGAAATCGGTGCGCAACCTGAACCAGATCGACGATCAGTACCTCGACAGCACGCCCTACAGCCCCGATACGCCTGAGGCAGGACGCCACAGCGATCCGAAGGATGGCGGCGGCTACAGTGACAACGTTAACGAAGACAAGACGGCTCCGGCGTTCATGCCCCCCGGTGATTTCCCGCGTGATGGCAGCCCTGGTTTCATCCTGCAGAGCGAAGCCGTGCCGTTCGATGCTTCCCTGTTCCAGCCGGGCGACCGCATCCCCTCCATCGTCATCAGCGAGATCACCGGTGACCGCGGCAACATTGCCGCCGGGTGGGTGTGGGCAGATGGCATGTGGACACTGGAATTCGGGCGCGCCCTGGTGACCGGTTCGGAATTCGACGTGCAGTTCGACGATCTGAGCGCGATCTACCGCTTCGGCATCGCCAACTTCGACAATGCTCAGGTGCGTCACGCTTACGAGGGTGACCCCATCGAATTCAGCTTCCAACCGTAATCTTACGTTCGTGTGGCGATGGCAAACGAGGACTGCGCGCAGTCCTCGTTTGCATTACGCCGAACTGACGCCGGTGTTACAATTCAATCAGGTCTGGCAGGAAACCCACCCTGATGATGGCAGAGATCAGCGAATTCTTCAGGATCAACCGCATCGTCGTGCTGTTCATCTATGGTCTCACATTCTTCGTGATGGGGTTTGCCATATTCCTGCGCACCCGACGACACAGCCGGCTGCGTCTGGCGCACGACCTGCGCTGGCTGGCGGTATTCGGAATCGCGCATGGGGTTCATGAATGGGGCATCATCTTCATCCCGATCCAGGCGGGGTATCTGCCGGAAGCCCTGATCGATCTGCTGCGGTCGGCGCAGTTGGTCCTGCTAGCGGTCTCGTTCATGTGTCTGCTGATGTTCGGAGCCGTCACCCTGGAACACCGCTACCCAATGCTGAGACCGGCAGTCGTCGCCCTGGCAGGGGTATGGAGCGTCGGCTATATGCTGGGGGGGTATCTGCTGCCGACGGATGAAAGCTGGTATCTCCTTTCGGATGTCTGGGCGCGCTATCTGCTTGGGTTTCCGGGCAGCCTGATCGCCGCTTACGGCTTGCGCTACCAGGCACGGCTTACCATCGCGCCGCTGAAAATCGATAACATCCTCAACGTACTGCGCCTCGCCGGAATCGGACTGATCGCCTACGCCCTGTTTGGGGGGCTGATCGTTCCCCCGGCAGACTTTCCTCCCGCCAACGTGCTCAACTATGCGCTCTTCGACCAGCAGATCGGTGTCCCTGTCCAGGTCTTCCGCACGCTGATCGGGCTGCTGCTCGCCATCACCATCATTCGCGCGCTGGAGGTCTTCGAGGTCGAACTGGATCGCCTCATCGAGCACATGGAGGTCGAGCAGATTCAGGCGGCAGAACGCGAACGTATCGGTCAGGAAATCCACGACGGCGCGATTCAGGGCATATATTCGGCGAGCCTGATCCTGGAGTCGATGCAGCCGCTCATAGAGCAAGGGTCGGAAGCCGACCGGCGGCTGCTTCAGGCGAGGAACGTCCTCAACGCCCTCAACACTGATCTGCGCAGCTACATGGTCTCGCTGCGCACCCCCTCCCCGACTGACCCGCTGATTCCGAGCTTGCAGCAGCTGTTCGCCGATCCACGCTTCAAAGGACTGCTCGACATCGAACTCACCTACGACTCTGCGCCCAATTTGAAGCCGGTGCAGGTTCACCAAATCCTGGCGGTTGTGCAGGAGTGCCTTTCCAACACCCTGCGTCACGCGCGTACCCGGCGGGTCCAGGTGCAGATTCAGCGCGCTGATGGCATCTTCACGCTGATCCTGGAAGATAACGGGCGAGGTTTCCCGGTCGATGCCACGACCGCCGGTTATGGGCTGCGATCGATGCGCGACCGCGCCCGCCTGATCGGCGGGCAGATGGAGATCGTAAGTCAGCCGGGCAGAGGCACAAAAGTCACCCTTTCCTTACCCGAAGAGAAGTCATCATGAAGCCTTTGACGATCATCCTGGTGGACGATCACGAAGTTGTGCGCATGGGATTGAGGCTGCTGCTGGAACAGATCCCCGAGACGCGCATTGTCGCAGAAGCCGGCACCGCCGCGGACGGCGTTCGCCTGTGCAGCCTTCACCAGCCCGATGTCGTGATCATGGATATCCGCATGCCGCCGGGTGACAGCGGCATCGAAGCGTGCCGCGCTATCGTAGAGCGGCAGCCGGGGACCCAGGTGATCATGCTCACTTCATACGCCGACGACGAACTGATCGCCGATGCCATCCGCGCCGGTGCGGTGGGCTACGTGCTGAAGCAGGGCGGCACGGGCGAACTCATTCGCGCGTTGGACGCGGTGCGGCAGGGCGCAGCACTGCTGGACCCGGCAATCACCCGGCGCGTCCTGGCGATGATGCGCCAGCGCGGCGACACCAGACACGATCCGTTCAATGAGCTTACCGACCGGGAAATCGATGTGCTCAGACTGCTGGCAGAGGGCAAAAACAACGCCGAAATCGCGGCGGCGCTGGTCCTGAGTGACAAAACCGTTCGCAATCATATCAGCGTCATCCTGGACAAGCTGCACGTCGGGAATCGTGTCGAAGCGGCGACGTTCGCCATCGATCATGATATTCGCAGCTATCGTTCCTCTACGCAATAAGCACGGGAAAGCGACACAGGCACGTTGGTTGTAGGGGAGACCCGGCGAGTCTCCCGTTCGTGTTTTTTTCGGAAATTTACTTTAGAATCATAAAAACCGCCCCGAAACGGGGCGGTTTTTGGGTCAATGGAAGTTGGAGCCGGGGGGCGGTTAGCGGTTCAGCACCGTAACGCTGCTCGCCTGCTTGCCTTTCTTACCCTGGGTGATTTCGAATTCCACCTTCGCGCCTTCATCAAGCGAGCGGAAGCCCGCGCCGACGATTTCGGAGAAGTGGACGAACAGGTCTTCGCCGCCTTCATGCGAGATGAACCCGAAACCCTTTTCTGCGTTGAACCACTTGACTGTACCTTGCGTACGTGCTGCCATGTTGTTTCACTCCTGAAACATAAGAGGTCTGCTATAGCCTTTTCACCGCACAACGTTCCAGATGTTTCAGGAAGCTTACGCGACACACACGAGGATCACAGAAGGGCTTTGGGGGGTACAGCGATCCGTTTTCTCGCAGAAAGTCTACAGGTGTTTAACCAGAGCACCGATGTGAACGAGACACAATTGTCTGCTTTTTTCACATTGCTTCAGAAGCATATCATGAAGCCCGGCGGTTTGCGAGAGTGAGTATTTCATCAGCCTCACCATTTCTGGGTGCATTTCAATATTTTGGGTACTTCAACGGACGATGCAGGCATCGGTCCCTACGGAGGCACATTTTGTAGGGGACAACGCGGGCGTTGTCCGCCCGTATCCCCATCTGAAATGCACCCTCCATTTCTCGTTTTCTTTACGAGGGGTGAGAACAAGAGTACACTGAAGAGAGGGCAGTCCTGATCTTCAGACTGTGCCGTCCGATCCTCCTATCCCGTTCGATGAACCAGGCTGGTTTCCTGCCATCCTGTTCGGGAATTCAGGTTTTCCGGTTCGTCGGACCCACAGGTCAGTTCTCCATTGCTCATGATGAATGCGACGCGCCAGTCATGAAGAGTCGAGTTCATCCCTGTAAGGTTCGTCCACCGGGCGAGTTCCCGCACCCTCCCAGGTCCAGGACTTGATCCCCAAATGAGAGGTGTCGCTTGGCTCAAAGACTGTACGTCGGCAACCTGCCTTACAACACTACCGAAGCCCAGCTTCGCGATCTGTTCGCAAAAGTCGGGGACATCAAGGAGCTTTTTCTCTCTAGAAATCGCTACACGTCGAAGTCGAACGGGTTCGCGTTTGTCGAGATGGCATCCGAGACGGATACACAGAAAGCCATCACCCTTTTGCACGGATACGCCATCGCTGATCGCCCTCTGACGGTCCAGCCAATCGATAGGTCACGACCGATTGCCTGGACTGGTTCGTCCAGCACCGTCATCTATCGCAAACGCATCGTTCCCGCGAAGGATACGCCAGATGACGACCAGCAGCCCTAAGCCGCTCAGCTACCTGGAGTGGATCGCCCTGAAGACACTGTATGAGTATCGGGATCGGCAGTCCAGCCCGGTGAAATACGTTGGTTTACCCCTCATCATCAAGGCGCTGATCGAACGCCAGCCCCCGCTGGCGGCGTGGGTTGGGAGAAGCGCCGACAATCAAATCCACATCACTGATGCAGGCATTGCAGTGTTCGAGCCACCAGACGAAGCGTGACGAATGCCCTCGCATCGTGCGCGAGCATTTCGATTATTTTCCCGGAGAGAGGTAGCTCACCATCTGCCCCAACAGATGCCGCCCCGCCGGGCTGGCGGACAACCCGCTGACCTGATCACCCGCGCCGCCGGCGAAACGCAGGGTTGAAGCCAGCGCCACACCTTCGCCGACGCGCAGTTCGACCAGATAGTCGGTCAGCATGAACTGCCGGGCATCCAGGCGGCGCAGGATCGGTGTCGCCGCACGCAGGTCGGGGAGCGCTGCCGACAGTGCTGTGCTGTCCAGGGCGTAATCGGTCGCCAGATGATAGAACTGCTGGTCGGCATAGCCCCGGTGGGGGAATCCTTCCCAGACCGGATGGGCGTAGATCAGCTTGATCGACTCGCGCCAGAACGGGCGTGGGAGGGCTGGCAGGTATCCGGGACCCGTCTGGAGCAGGATCGCCCGCCCACCGCCCCGCACGTAGTCGATCACCGCCGGGTCAGGGGCGCTCGTCACCAGGAGGTGATCGGTCAGCGCCGCAAAGCCGCCCCGGCTGAGATCGAGGGCGGAGTCTTTCCCGTCCCCCAGATCGCCCAGGACGCCGCCCGGATCGTGCCAGGCGACTGATGCCGTCAAAGCCGATGCTGCCGGGTAGACCCACAGCGCCCAGCGGTTGCGCAGCGCGCCGAACTCGACCTCCAGGGCATACTCTCCTGCGGCTTCCGGTGCGCTGAACCCGAATGAGGCGATCTCACGCGGCGCGCCGCCCACCAGCGGTCCTTCGACGGGGCAGACGCCCCTCGCCGCCGCGCCGCCGTCACCGTCCAGCAGCCGCCAGCGCAGATCGCCGCCGGGCAGGTCTGCCCCGGCGTGCGCCAGGACGATGCGATAATCGACTGACGTGCCGGCGGTCAGGTTGAAACGATCCACCGGAGCAGGGCGGTCGCCGCCGCGCTTCCAGAGCCGCCGGCGTCCCTGCTCCAGCACCAGCACCGATTCGGCATTGAAGGCGCGGAAGGCGTCGGCGTCGTATTTGATCCGCCCCAGGTCGTCAAACATCGAAGACGTTGCCAGCGGCGTATCGCGCAGACCGGTCACCACATAACCGCCCATGCCGGAGCGCCCGCGCACCTTCTCCAGGATCGTCTTGCGGATGACGAACGACTGCTGCCGGGCGATGTGCTGGAGGTCCTGACCACTGAAACCCAGGGTGTCGAGCTGACGCATCCGCTCACCCTGAAGCGGGTAGCCGAGCACCTGAAGCGAATGGATCGGGTTCTTCTCGATCAGCCACCAGGGGAGCGCCCCGCCCGAAGCGGCGGCGATCTCCTCCAGATCGCGGTAATCGTCGGCGTCGCAGAATTCCCCGAAGATCCAGGGGCGCGGCGGACGCCAGTCGCGGCGAAAGTGATCGACCAGCGGCGTGAAGTAGTGCAGGTCGCAGTAAAAGTGATAGTCGTTGAAGTCGGCGAAGTCGAAACCCAGCCCGCCATAGGCTTCGCCGCTGCCGCTGTTGTCGCACGCCAGCACGCCGCTGGTGCGGCTGCGCAGGATGCCGTTCAGCCGGCTGAGCAGGTCGGCGTTCACCTCGGCGTCCAGTTCACAGCCCAGGCTGTAGATGACCACCGATGGGTGGGCGTGGACCCGCGCCAGGATGTCGGCATACTCCATCGGAGCCTGCTGCTCAAGCCGCTCGGTCACGTGAGGCAGCCACATCGGCAGTTCCAGCCACAGAAACATCCCTTCCTCGTCGGCGATCTCAAAATAGCGCGGCGAAGGG
Organism: Anaerolineae bacterium; assembly: GCA_016789005.1. Taxonomy (GTDB): domain Bacteria; phylum Chloroflexota; class Anaerolineae; order Aggregatilineales; family Phototrophicaceae; genus Flexifilum. The sequence continues at coordinate 2,427 of JAEURA010000144.1, read as the reverse complement.
ACCACCAGGCAGAGCTTGATCAGGTTGTAGCCCAGGCTGCGCACGCGCCGGAATTCGTCGCGGATCGCCGCCTCGTCGGGCGCGGGGCAGAGCGTTTCGGGATACCAGCCCCAGTTCAGAATGCCGCGCAGGATGGCGGGCTGACCGTTGTAAAGCAGCTGATCGCCGTCGCTGGAAAGCGTCCGAAAGCCGAAAGTTCGGCGCAGGAGCGCCTGCGCCGCACCGCCCGATTCAAGGCGCAGTTCAACGGTATAGAGCGCCGGATCGTCAGGACTCCACAAGCGCGGCATCTGGACTGTCAGATCGGCGTGGACGGCACCAGCTTCGACCGCCCCCAGCCAGATCGCCGCTTCGCGACCGGCAGGGTCGAAGAGCCGGACAACGGCGTTCATCCCCTGCGCACCGTGCGCCGCCGCTTCGACGTGGACGCGTCCGGTCCCGGCGTCGGGCAGCAGCCAGAGATCGCTGAGCGCTGCACCGGGAAAGGCGGACAGACGCGCCCGTCCCCAAATGCCGCCGAACGGGATGCAGACATCAGGCAGGAACCCGGCAAGCGACTCGCGCATCGGGAAGCGCTCGCCCGGCTTGTAGACGGTCAGTTCGAGGAGATTGTCCAGACCGGGACGTATTACGTCGGTCACATCGAAGGCAAAGGCAGTCCACATGCCGGTGTGCTCACCGACCATCACGTCGTTCAGACGCGCCTCGACGTGATAGCTCAGCGCGTCGAACTGAAGCTGGACGCGCATGCCCTGCCAATCAGCCGGGACAGCGAGGGTGCGCCGGTAGACCGCCGGACCCTCGACACGACGCGCGTAGCCCTGCGCCTCCCAGACTCCAGGTGTGAGGATGCTCCCCGACTGTCCGGCAAGAGAGAACTCCCATGCGCCATCGAGCGACAGGCTGTGCGATTGAAGCGCGTTGACCCACTGCGTCACTGGATCCTCCCCCATGAGCGGCATCTCAGAGCCGGGGCAGCCGCTGTTCGACCGGCAGCATGGATGGAAAAGGTGCATGCGGCTCCGCCTGATACCAGTAGGCGGTAGACGCATAGTCATTGCTCAGCTTGTTGGCGTGCCCATGCTCGATGGTGACTTTGATCGAGCGCTCGAAGAAGATCGGGTCTTCGATGTGGTAGCGATATACTGTGTTTTTGCCGCGCCACTTCCAGTCGTCGGTCCCCTGATAGAGGATCAGCCCGTGATACGGCGCGCTGTATTCCTGTGTCGGGCAAAATGCCGTGTTGAAGTAGTCTTCCGTGCCGGTCCCGTACAGGCTGGGCAGCGGCTCACCGTCGATGAAGATCATGTCGTCGCCCTCGCCGTACCAGTCGTTCGCCTGGCGCGAGAAACAGTCGATATCCAGATGACAGCCAACGTAGTGCCCCCGCCCTTCTGCCTCCAGGATGACGTAGTTGTTCTCGCCGGTCAGGTTCGGAGTGCGCCAGGATTCGAACATGGCGTCACGGTTGTTTTCCCAGCGCACAGCAGGGTCCGCCCAGCCCGGCGTCGGGTTGACGCGCCGCCACTGCGCATGAAAACGCCCGTAATCGTCCAGGCGGGTCTCGGCGGGATAACCCTCGTAATCGACGTAGAAGTAGAAGTTGAGCTTCTTGTCGGCTTCGTTAACGACTTCGATGCGCGCCGACGACTGGAAGGGCATGGGAAACCAGCAGTTGAAGGCACGCCCGTTTTCGGGACTCATTTGCAGCGGCAGCGAGACGAAGTTGCGGGTCATGCTGTGCCCCATCCCGAAGAAGTCGCCGAGCGGCGTCTCGACGCTGGGGGTGCTTTCGCCATCCCAGTACATGCGCAGCAGGACTTTGCGCAGCGCGTACTTGTCTTCGCACCAGAAGGTGATCCAGATGTGCTTGACGCAGCCCGGACCGGTCAGGCTGGCAATGTCGCGCGCCTGCCCCGGCGCAAATTCCCACCAGTCCATGTTGCCGCCCGCCGGGTCATAACTGGAGACGCGCAGACGGCGGACGCCGGGGCGCAGCAGCGGCAGCCCGGCGAGTGTGCTCATACCCAGTACCATTGTGCCAACCTTTCATCACAGCAGGTCGCTACGCAGCGTCGTTCGAATCATGCGGCTTACAGCATGCCCTGCCGCGTCCAGCCGAAGCGCGCCAAGCCGGCGGCTCCAACATAGAACGCCGCGCCAAGCAGCAGCGCCGCCGTAAAGCCGATGCTGACCGCCAGCGTCATCGCCAGCGCCGAGCCAAGGATCGCCGTCGCGGCGTTCGCGCCCCAGAAGGCGGCGATCCCGCGAGGATCGGCTTCATGGGCGATGCGCAGCCCGCCGGGGAAGGGCACACCCATCAGAAAGCCGAGCGGCAGGATCGCTAAAACGGTCACTGCCAGGCGAACTTCCAGGCTCAGCGGCAGCGCCCAGCGGATCAAAGCAGGATGAACGATCAGCGACAGC
>JAEURA010000118.1 GCA_016789005.1 Anaerolineae bacterium | reverse complement strand
CGCGCGCCGCGTCGAGCATCGCCCACGCCGTATCGCGCCCAACGTGCGCCGAAAGGAAGGTGACATCCGCGCGCTGCGCGTCAAGTTCCTGCTGCCGCCAGATGAGCCACTGCCCCAAGCCGTAACGCAGCTCACGGTCTTCGACCTGCTGGTAGAACGGCAGCAGCGCCGGGATGGCGTCGGCGGAGACGTAGCGCAGATAGCCGATGTCCAGGCTGCGGCTCTGCTGATAGCGGGTGATGTTCTGCTGCATGATGGTGTAATCCGGGTTGATCAGGTTCAGCGTCGCCAGGTAGCCGATGACGCAGACGACTGTGCCCAGGGCGAAGATGTTGCGGCGCACGCGGAAGAGCGACAGCAGGAAGAAGCCGAACAGCGCCGCCAGCCAGAACATGAAGACGTGCGGATACAGCCGCAGGTGGGTGAACCCATAGGCTTCTTCATAGAGCGTCAGGCGCAGGTGCGCCGACCACAGCATGATCCCCACCAGCACGATCATGCCGATGGAGAGGATGCGGAAGAGCGTCTGCTGTCCGCCGGCACGCCGTGTCGTGACGGAATCCAGCCAGAGCATCAGACCGAGCGTGAGCGTGGAGACGCCGACCAGTTCAAAGAAGCCGCGCCGCGCGTAGTCGGCATAGGTGAAGCCTTCGACGGTGATGTTGCCCTGACCGCCGAAGAAGTAGGCGAGCTGGATCAGCACGAAGGCGGCGAAAAGCAGATCGACCAGCCCCAGCGTGATCGCCGCTTCGATCACGCCGAGCGAGAAGCCGCTCTGCGCCGGCTTGGGCGCGGCGGGTGCTGGCTCAGCCGGGGAGGGTGCGCCTTCGGCTTTCGGGCTGTCCTCGGCGAACGGTTCCGTGACTGCGGCGGCGGTGGTGGGGGCTGTCGCGCTGCGGGTCTCTATGCGGCGCAGCACGGCATAGGCGAGCGCGCCGCAGCCGATCCATCCCAGCGTGGCGACGACCGCTGCCTGAGTGAAAGCATCTTCCAGGTTGCGCACTTCGAGCAGGGACGTAAGGCGTTCGACGTAGCGGGCGAAGATCGGGTCGGCAGATGCCAGCAGCAGCCCGAAGACGAACAGCACCGGGGTGGCGATCAGCAGCCCGCGCAGCACCGCCGTCACGAGATGGCTGCCCGGTTTGCTGCGGCGGCGCAGCAAGCCGGCGGCGTCCATCAACTGCGCCACCGGCGCGAGGACGACGGCGAACCCGGCGTCGAACAGGGCGAGGGTGTGCTTCGCCAGCGACTGCGAGTCGAAAGCTTCGCGCAGCAGGAAATAGTGCAGAAGGAGCGCGCCGAGGGTCAGCACTGCCGTGACGTTCAGAAAAGTCAGCGTCATATCGGCGCGGACGGCGACCATGGCGGCGAAGAATCCGAGTGGGATGAGCAGCCACAGGTTGCGCGCCTGCGGCTGTTTGCGGGCGAGGGCGGCGAAGGCGAAGAAGGCGGCGACGCTCAGCAGGACGAAGAGCGGAAAGGACAGCCCGATCAGCCGGCGGTAGAAAAAGATGTCGCCGACGATGCCGAGCGCCAGCCCCAGACCGAGCGAGACCGCCGCGTAGAAGTGCTTATCCATAGCCTTATTCACCAGACTCGACGCCAGGGTCGATTCACCAGTCTGGAGAGTTCTACAGCGGCGGCGGGCGATTCCCTCAGTGCGCCCCTCACCGCGCCGCGCGCTAAATCTGCTCGAAGGTCAGCCCGTAGAGGAGCATCGCCTCGCCGACCAGCGGCAGAGTCACCGCCATTAGCACCGTGCCGTCGGCTCCGGCGGCGCGGCGGGCGATGTCCAGCGCCGTCGCCAGGTTGGGCGCGTACTCCACCTGATCATGCACCGCCCGCGCCGCCGCCAGCGCAGTTTCCGGCGCGGGGAAGCGGATGTTGGGGTTGATGTCGCTGTCGGTCAGGATGATCCGGCTGACGTGCGGGGCGAGCGCCTGATACACACCCCGGTAGTCGCGGTCCACCGGCGTGCCGACGATGGCGATCACCGGGTCGCGCAGGTCGCCGTCCAGGCTCTCCAGCATGTAGCGGGCGGCGCGCACCGTCGTCGCGCCGTCGAGCCACACCGTCGGGGAGTCCTGAAGCTTCTGCATCCGACCGGGCCAGCGCACGTCCGCCAGCCCGGCGCGGATCGCCTCGACATAGGCTTCCGAGGCGTGGGGCACGCCGGAGAGCCGCCCATGCATGTTCCCCACGCCCTGCACCGCCAGCGTCGCGTTCTCCAGGTCATAGATGCCGTGCTGCGACAGCGCCATCTCGCCATAGCGCCCCAGGCGCAGGATCATGCCGTTCGGTGTGCGGCGCACCAGCTCCGCCATGTCGGTCGGGGCGATCCAGGCGAATTCGGCGTCGAGCGTTTCCGCCTCCGTCTGCAAAATATCCAGCACCTCGGCGGCTTGCGGCACACTGTAGGCGAAGCCGTGCGGCTTGATGATGCCCGCCTTGTGCCAGGCGATGCGGTCCAGCGATCTGCCCAACTGGACGACGTGTTCCAGCAGGATCGGGGTGAACAGCGAGAGGCGGTTGGGCACGACGGCGATGTCGTCGAAGCGCCCGCCGCGCCCCACTTCCAGGACCGCCGCCGTCGCCCCCTGTTCGTTGAACCACTGCAGGGCGATGGCGAGGAAGATGCCCTGCGGGCTGAAATACTGCGTCCCGGTGAACTCGGCTTCGATGCGGTCGATCTCCGGCGCGAGGTCGTCAAGGATGCGGATGAAGTCGCCTTCCGGGATCATCCGCCCGTTGACGCGGATGCGTTCGCGGTACTGCACCAGGTGCGGGCTGGTGACCATGCCGGTGGGATGCCCCAGATGTTCCAGCAGCTTGGCGGTGATGGCGGTCGTCGAACCTTTGCCCTTGCTGCCGGTGACGACGGCATATTCCCGCGTGCCGGCGGCATCCAGCAGACCGGTCGCCGCCAGCAGCCGCCGCGTCGGCGTCACATCCCGCGCCAGTTCGTCGGGTCCGCGCTCGACATCGCGCAGCCGCCGCAGCGAACGGAAGATATACGTTATGGCGTCGCCTTCATCACGGAATCGCATTGCGGGTTTATCATTCACTATGATTGACTGAGAAAAGGCGCGCACGCCAAGGAACAGATCCATGCTTCACGCCCGTGCCTTGATTCTGACGGTTTTGTCCATTTTTGCCAGCGTCATCCCGATCCGCGCCGCCCATGCGGAAGCCTGTCGTCATTCGCCCGCGCCGATCATCACGGAGGGCGATGCGGTGGTGGTCGCGCCCGGCATGAACGGGCTGAATCTGCGCGCCCTGCCGGCGGTGGGCACGGGGCGGGTGGCGACGCTCAACCAGGGATATCCGCTGACGGTGATCGGCGGACCGAGCTGTAACGGCATGTACACCTGGTGGCGGGTGGAGACGCCGACCGGGGTGAGCGGTTGGGTTGCCGGGGGGACCTGGACGACCTATTACCTGATCCCGGCGGAGCTGCCGCCCGAAGTCGAGGGCGATGCGCCGCCGACCCCGTTTGACTGGACCTGCCGTCTGCATTTTGATGCCGCGCGCTGCGGGTGATCTTCATTGGCGAAAAGTAAATGACAACGTTACAATGAATCCATACTGCTGTTAGACTTATTCGCCAAGCCGGAATTTCCGAACTCACACCTATGGCAGCCGCTACCGAACGCATCGAACCGAATGCTCGTGCCGAGCGCCCGCCGCGCGATTCCAGCGGGATGCGCCCGCTCCTGTCGTCGATCCTGATCATCGTCGCGCTGTGCCTGCTCTGGGAAGGGCTGAAGAGCTTCAGCAAGTCGGTCGATTATGCCCTGACGGTCGGCGAGACGACCATTGACCTGTCGCTCTTCAACGATACTCAGCTGCCGCACCTGGGCGACATTCTGGGGGCGTTCAGCGAGCCGTCGCAGCGCAACGGTCCGCCGCTGTACGCCATGCTGCTGGAAAACGCGCTCTATACGCTGTGGGCGGCAGTGCGCGGCTTCGTCATCGGCGGCGTGATCGGCTTTGCGCTGGCGATCCTCTTCGCCCATTCGCGGCTGCTTCAGCGCGGACTGCTGCCCTATGTTGTGGCGTCGCAGACCGTGCCGATCCTGGCGATTGCCCCGATGGTGGTGATCTGGATGGGGCGCGCCGGGGCGCTGGAATGGTCGGTGCCGATCATCGCCGCCTATCTGACCTTCTTCCCGGTCACTATCTATACGCTGCGCGGCTTGACCAGCATCCCCTCGACGGCGCTGGAGCTGATGCAGAGCTACGCGGCGGGCTGGTGGGATATTCTGATCAAGCTGCGCCTGCCCAACGCTCTGCCGCAGATTTTCACGGCGCTCAAGATCAGCGCGACGGCGAGCGTGGTCGGGGCGATCATCGGGGAACTGCCGTCGGGCATCCAGACGGGGCTAGGCATCGCCATCCTTAATTTTTCGCGGTACTACAATCAGTCGCCGCCGCGCCTGTTCGCGACGATCCTCATGGCAGGGCTGCTGGGCATCCTGTTCTTCGCGGTGATCGCCGGGATCGAGCGGTTGGTGGTGCGCTGGCGGGCAGAGGTTGCTTCATGACATCGATCATCTCCATCAAGAATCTGTCGAAGACCTTTCGCGGCGCGGACGGAGTCGAAGTCCACGCCCTGGAAAATATCAGCCTGGACATCCCGGAGGGCGAGTTCGTCTCGCTGATCGGTCCTTCGGGCTGCGGCAAGAGCACGCTGCTGCGCATGATCGCCGATCTGATCCAGCCGACCGGCGGGCAGCTGACGATCAACGGCAAGACGCCGCAGCAGGCGCGCAAGGATCGCGAATACGGCTTCGTCTTCCAAAGCGCGACTCTCTACGAGTGGCGGACGGTGATCAAGAACGTCGAACTGCCGCTGGAGATCATGAAGCACAGCAAGGACGAGCGGCGCGCCCGTGCCCGCGAAATGCTCAAGCTGGTGGAACTGGGCGATTTCGAGGAAAAGTATCCCTGGCAGCTTTCCGGCGGCATGCAGCAGCGCGTCAGCATCGCCCGCGCGCTGGCGTTCCAGCCCCGCCTGCTGCTCATGGACGAGCCGTTCGGCGCTCTGGACGAGATGACCCGCGAGCGCATGAACAACGAGCTGCTGCGCATCTGGACTGCGATGCCGGAAATGACCGTCGTCTTCGTCACCCACAGCATCAGCGAGGCGGTCTATCTGTCGTCGCGGGTGGTGGTCATGTCGCCGCGTCCGGGGCGAATCGCCGAGGTGATCGACATCGACCTGCCGCGCCCGCGCGGTTCCGCCACGCGCGACCTGGATCAGTTCTTCCACCTGACCAGCCGGGTGCGCCATGCGCTGCGTCAGGGCGTCGGTCTCGGCATCGATGAGTGACGATCATGTCTGAAGAATCGCTGAAACTGACTCCTGGGCAAGCCAGCGACGCCGAAGCCGCCTCCGAAGCCGTCTATACCGAGGCGGTGGATGTGGTGTTCGACGACCGCACGCTGGGGCTGGATATGCTGGCGGCGGCATCGATCTTCTTCGTGATGGTCTGCGCTCACCTGCAAAACCCTCTGCTCACTTTTGGCACACCGTTCGGCAATGCCTTCCGCAATGCCACGCTCCAACCGGTGATGGCAGCCGGGCTGCTGATCTGTCTGCTGACGCTGACTCGTCCCTACTGGCTGGCGCTCCTCGATTCCGAAGGGCGAGCGCGGCTCTCCGAAAAGAGCCGAAAGGAAGGGCTGCCCGGCGTCCTGGGTTGGACGGCGTCAGGCGTGCTGGCGCTGTACGGGCTGTACAGCGCAGCGGCGATCCTGCTCGGCTTCAACCTGAGCGGGGCGCTGGTCGGGCTGCCGCAGAGCATCTTCGCCGAACGTCTGAACGACGCTGCGCCCGTCGAGGCGCTGCAGAACGCGCTGAATCTGATCACCCCGCTGGTCTGGCTGGCGGTGGCGGCGGTCATCGTCCTGTGGCAGCCCTGGCGACGCCTGCCAGTCTACCGGCGGGCGCTGCGTAAGCAGGGGGCGGCGCTGCTGATCGGCGCGGTGGTCATCCTGGCGTGGGAACTGCTCATCAATATCTTCCAGATTCAGCAGTTTCTCCTGCCCAAGCCGAGCGTGATCGCCAATGTCTTCGCGGAAGTTTACCCGCGCCTGGTCTCTGCCGGCTGGAACACCTTTCAGAACGGTTTCTGGGGCTTCGTGGTCGGCTGCGGCGCCGGTGTGCTGACCGGCATCGCGGCGTCGCGCTTCGTCAGCTTCAGCCGGGCGCTGCTGCCGGTCGCCATCGCCGTCAACGCCATCCCGATCATTGCCCTGGCGCCGCTGATGAACAACTGGTTCGGCGCGCTGAACCCGGCGTCGAAGATCGGCATCGTCGCCCTGCTGACCTACTTCCCGACGATGGTCAGCACGGTGCGCGGCTTGACCTCGGTCGAAGTGACCTCGCTGGAACTGATGAAGACCTATGCCGCCACCGAACTGACGATCTTCCGCAAGCTGCGGATGCCTTCGGCGCTGCCCTTCATCTTTTCGGCGCTGAAGGTGTGCACGACGCTGGCGATGATCGGCGCGATTGTCAGCGAGTATTTCGGCGGCTCGACGGCAGGCATCGGCTTTCGCATTCGCGACGATGCCGGCTTGTTCAAGTACCCGGAAGCCTGGTCGGCGATCCTGATCTCGGCGCTGTATGGTATCCTGTTCTATCTGGTGGTGTCCGCAATCGAGCGTGTGCTGATGTCGTGGCATGTCTCGTTTCGGGAGTCCTGAGGGCGACCCGCCAGGGCGTCCCTACAGGTTGGCATTGGATTGGTGACTGGTCGATTGAAGGAGTGCATTATGCGTAAGTTGTACCTCATCGCAGTAGTCATGCTGCTGGCGCTGGCGGTTGTGCCGGTTGGTGCGCAGGACATGACCCCCGTCAGTCTGGTGTTGAAGTGGGTGCCGCAGGCGCAGTTTGCTGGTTACTATGCGGCTGAAGCCCTCGGCTACTACGAAGAAGAAGGTCTGGACGTGACTATCGTCGCGGCGGGCGTGGACATCAACCCGCAGGTGCTGGTCAGTTCGGGCGAAGCCGAATTCGGCATCGACTGGATGGGCAATCTGCTGGCAACCCGCGAGACCGGGCAGGATGTGATCAACATCGCGCAAATCTTCCAGAGTTCCGGCATGCGCCAGATCACCTGGGGCGACAGCGGTCTGACCGCCTTCGATCAGCTGGGCGGCAAGGTCGTCGGCGTGTGGTGCTGCGGCAACCAGTTCCCGACCTTCGCGGCGCTGACCAAAGCCGGCTTCGACCCGGAAAACCCCGATGATGTGGTGGTCGCCCAGCAGGCGTTCGACATGAATGCTTTCCTCGCCCGTGAAATCGATGCTGCCAGCGCGATGACCTACAACGAACTGGCGCAGGTGCTCGAATTCGTCGCCGAAGACGGCACGTTCCCGGTCTACACCCTGGCGGACCTGAACGTCCTGGACTTCAATGAATATGGCACGGCGATGCTGGAAGATGGCATCTTCGCCCGCGCTGAGTGGCTGGCGGAAGAAGGCAACGAAGAGATCGCCATCAAGTTCCTGCGCGCCAGCTTCCGCGGTTGGATCGCCTGCCGCGACAACCCGGAACAGTGCGTCGACTTCGTCCTCGCCGAAGGTCCTACGCTGGGCGTCGGGCATCAGGCGTGGCAGATGAACGAAATCAACAAGCTGGTCTGGCCCTCGGCGAGCGGCATCGGCATCATGGACCCGGCGGCGTTCGACATTACCGCGCAGATCGCGCTGGATTACGGCGTCATCAGCAGCGCGGCAGAAGGCGAAGGCGTGACCTATCGCACTGATCTGGCGCAGGCGGCGCTGGACAGCCTGATGGCGGACATGGCGGATCTCGACGCGATGGGCGCGGGCTGGTCTGCGCCGGAAGTCGCCATCACCCCGAACGGCGAATAAGCAGAACTTCTTGTCAGGGGCGAGCCGCTGGTTCGCCCCTACCCCGCCACCCCGTAGGTTTGAGCCGCCGGCGCGACCGTTGAAAAGAGGCAAGACCTGGCTTTAGCGAAACGCTCCCGCCCCGGATGTCGCAACATCCGGCGACCGTCCCAGATTTCCCGACCGGGACGCCGGCAGCCAGATGCGGAAGGTGCTGCCCACGTGCAGTTTCGATTCCACCTCGATGCGCCCGCCGTGATGGGTGATGACCTGCTGTACCACCGCCAAGCCGATCCCTGATCCGCTCTTGCGCCGCACCCTGGCTTCTGCTCCGCGAAAGAACGGTTCGAAGATGTGGTCAAGATCGGCTTCAGGGATGCCAACCCCCGTGTCGCTGATGTCGATGCACACCAACTCGCCGACGCGCTGGGCGTAGATGCGGATCGCGCCGCCCTCCGGCGTGTAATGGACGGCATTCTGGATGACGTTGACGAAAGCCCGCCGCAGCAGCGCCTCGTCGGCGCGGACGATCGGCAGCGCCGGAGAGAAGTGCAGGGCGAAGGTCTGCCGCTTGCTGTCAATGATCGGGCGCAGCTCGTCGTGGATGCTGGAGAGCAGCTCGTCCAGTTCGATGTCGTGCAGACGCAGCTGCGGGGCGCTGTCCATGCGCGAGACCGCCAGCAGGTCCTCGATGAAATCGCGCACGCGCCGGGTTTGACGGCGCACGTTCTCGATGTGCTGCCGTCCCTCTTCAGGGCTGCTGCTGCGCTCCAGGGCGTACAGGCTGGTATTGATGACCGTCAGCGGGGTCTTGATGTCGTGCGACAGCCCGCTGATCACGTCGCGGTAGGTCTGCTGGCGTTCTTTCTGCAGGGCGAATTCCAGGCGCATCCGACCCGCCTCTTTCTCGTCGGTGATGTCCTGCGCTGCGCCGACGAAGCGGATCACCCGCCCCTGGACGGCATCCCAGATCGGTTTGCGCTGCAAACGGACCCAGCGTATCTGCCCGTCACCGCGCACGATGCGATATTCGGCGGTCGTCTCTTCACCTTGAATGGTCCGCGCCACATCCTGCCGCGCCCGTTCGAGATCGTCGGCGTGGTAGAGGAGGTAAGTGGCGCCAAGGTCCTTCCAGACTTCATCAGCGCTGTAGCCGGTGAGGCGACCGAAAGATTCGGCGGTGATCCAGGCGGGAATCAGCCTGCCTTCCGGGGAAATGTCGAAGGCGAAGGCATAGTCCCAGATCATGGTGGAGACCAGGCGATAGCGTTCCTCGCTGTCGCGCAGCGACCGCTCCGCTTTCTCCCGTTCGGCAAGCTGCTGCCGGGCGAGCTTGAGAGCGTCTGCCATGCTGTTCTGCATGGTGATCACCGGAATCACGACCAGCAGCGCCGCCAGCACGAAAACCATCCAGCTGCGAAAGTCGTCGAAGACGTAGATCTGGGGCAGCGCGTGCAGCGAATCTTTGAGGAAGACGATAGCCAGGCTGTAGAGGACCGTCAGCACCGTCACCATGACGCTGGCGCGCCAGTTGACGAAGAGCGCCGCCATGATGATCACGCCGACGAACAGACTGGCGGCGGCGGTGAGCATGCCGCCGGTCACCGCCAGCAGCACGGCGTCGATGGTCCAGTAAAAGCTGATCAGGATCAGGCTTGTTTGTCGGATGTAGCCCCGGCGCAGCCGCCAGAGGGAGAACAGGCACACCAGCGTTCCCGCGGCGGCGAAGAGCAGGCTGATCACCTTGAGGTCGCCGAAGAGCAGGATCAGCAGCACGGCTGGGATGATCATCACCATGATTCCCACCAGCACGTAATGCAGCGCGCGCGCCGCGCGCGCCGCCTGTTCATCAAGTCCTGCGATGCTGGGCGGCGCCGCGAATTTCACGGCGCGGCTCCAGAGGGTTCGATTGACCATATGACCCACAAGACCTTCGTTCAAGTCATGATTATTAATCACTCTATTGGTCTTAAAGTTACAGAAGCATTGCAGAAAAATCCAGATAATTCCGCAATATTCAGCGATTATTTACATAATAAGGGATGTCTGAGCGATCATGTGTTAAGACCACGCCGAACCGCGCCAACTGCCCTATAATCAGTGCAGGGCATGGCACAGACGTAAAAGGCAGAACCTCATCGGCTTCACAGCGGCGCAGGAACGCGCCATCATCACTCATGATCGCGACCTGGTGGTCATCGCCGGGGCGGGCAGCGGCAAGACCCTGGTGCTGGTCGAGCGCTTCCTGGCGCTGCTCGATGCTGACCCGCAACTGCCCCTGAACGCCATCGCGGCGATCACTTTCACCGAAAAAGCTGCCGCCGAGATGCGCGAACGGGTGCGCGCCGGCATTCAGGCGCGGGCGAACGGCGAAGACGCTTTCGGATCGGCGCGCTGGGCGGCGCGTCTGGCGGCGATGGACAGCGCCCGCATCGGCACGATCCACAGCCTGTGCGCGGCGATCCTGCGCGCCAACGCCGCTGAAGCCGGGGTTGACCCGGCGTTCGACGTGCTGGATGAGATCGAGTCGCGCCTGCTGCTGGAAGCAGCGATCGATGATGCGCTGCGCGACGCCGATGCCGCCGAGACGGTCGGCGCTGCCGGCGCGCTGCTCGCCGTCTATGATGGCGGCGGGGTCCGGTCGGCGCTGCTGCGGTTGGCGGCGTCGGACCCTCTCCCGGCGGATGAGCCGGCGGCGCTCCTGGATGCCTGGCAGCGCGATTGGGGGCGCGGCGCGCTGGAGGTGGTCGCCCGCTTTCGCGCCTGGCTGGCGGGATCGGCGTTCGCGGCGTGGACGCATCCCATTCCTGATGGCGACAAGATCGGCGATGTCTGGCGGACGTGTGTTGAACTGCTGATCCCTCACCCCCTGACACCGGATACAGAAGCCCCTCACCCCCTGACCCCCTCTCCCACAAGGGGAGAGGGGGAAGAAGCAAGAGGGCTGCTGGAGGCGATTGCCGGTGCGGTGGTGCTGAAAGGTGGCAGTGCCAAAGCCTGGGGCGGCGACGATGTCTTCAAGGCGGCGAAAGCGGCGCTGACCGAACTGCGCACGGCGGCAAAAGAGGCTTTAGACGCCATCGGCGACCCGCCCGGCGAAATCGATAAAACGGCAGCGGCGCTGATCGAGCGGTGGGCAGCGCTGGCGGGGCGCGCTCATCGAGAGTATCTGACGGCGAAGGCGGCGCGCGGGGGGCTGGATTTCGACGATCTGGAGCGGCTGACGGCGCACCTGCTGCAAGACGACGAGGTGCGCGCCCGCTACGCCGGCGACGAGATTCGCGCCGTGCTGGTCGATGAATTCCAGGATACCAACGCCACGCAGTGGCAGATCGTGCGCGCCCTGACCGAAGGACGCCCTGGCGCGCTGTTCGTGGTGGGCGATCCCAAGCAGAGCATCTACGCCTTTCGCGGCGCCGATGTGACGGTCTTCAAAGATGTGGCGGCGGGCATCGTCGATGCCGGCGGCGCGCGCGTCGAACTGGCGGAATCGTTTCGCACCCACAGCGCGCTGGTGGACGCCTTCAACCGCCTCTTCCCCCGACTGCTCACAGCGGACAGCCGCTATGCCGTAGATTACGGCGCGGCGATGGAGGCGAAACGGCAGCCGCCGGTCGACGCGCCGCCGCTGGAATGCCTGCTGATAGAGAAAGCGCCGACGGGCGCGAAGGATGAGGATGAGGGTAGCGCTCGCGAACGCGAAGCGGCAGAAATCGCCGAACGCCTGCGCCGCCTGATCGAAGAAGAGCGGCGGCAGGTCTTCGACAGGGCGCTGAAGGCGGATCGCCCGGCGCGCTACGGCGACATCGCCGTGCTCTTCCAGGCGATGACCAACGCCGCGATCTACGAGGCGGCGTTCAAATCGGCGGGGCTGCCTTATGTGACCGTTGCCGGCAGGGGTTTCTATGACCGACAGGAGATCTGGGATGCGCTCAACCTGCTGCGGGCGGTGTACAACCCCGGTGACGATCTGGCGGTGGCGTCGGCGCTGCGCTCGCCGCTGTTCGCGCTGAGCGATGACGCGCTGCTGTGGATGCGTCATGACCCTCACCCCCTGACCCTCGATACAGAAGCCCCTCACCCCCTGACCCCCTCTCCCACAAGGGGAGAGGGGGAAGGGCGGGGGGAGAAGATGACCTTCTGGGACTGCCTCTACGCCGCGCCGCTGGAACGGCTGAGCGACGACGACCGCGCCGCTGTCCTGTTCGCCCGCGAGACGCTGGACCATCTGCGCGCGCTGGCGGGGCGGGTCAGCATTGCCGACCTGCTGCGCGAAGCCTATGCCAGCACCGGCTACCTCGCCGTGCTGACGGGGCTGCCGGGCGGTGTCCGTTTGCGCGCCAATGCCGAGAAGCTGGTCGCCATCGCCGAAGCGACCGGTCAGGCGGCGCTGGGGGCGTTCCTGGAAATTCTCGACAACCTCAAGGCTCAGGAATCCCGCGAGGGCGAGGCGGCGCTCGATGCCGAAGATGCCGTCAAGCTGATGACTGTGCACAAGAGCAAGGGGCTGGAATTCCCGGTCGTCGTCCTGGCGGACGCCTCTTACCGCTTCGGCGGTGGGCGCGAGAGCGCCTACGCTGCCTGCGACCCGGAGGTCGGCTGGTCGTGTCGGGTCTATGACGAAGTTTCGGCGGGCTACGTCGATTCGTTCGCCGCCCGACGGCGCAAAGCGATCACGGCGCAGAAAGAGGATGCCGAGAAGCGCCGCCTGCTCTACGTCGCCGCCACCCGCGCCGCCGACCTGCTGATCCTCAGCGGACAGATTCGCTGGGACAAAGACGGCGCGCTCAGGACTTCAGGATGGCTGACCTGGCTGATCGAGGCGCTGGCGCTGGGCGACCTCGCGCCGGAAGAGATCGAGCGCGACACCCCGGCGGGGCGCCTGGCGCTGCGTGTGGGTCTGTATGCAGTGCCTGACGCACCGAAGCAAGCGTCGGCGAACCGCGAGCGCGCCCTCCCGACGGAGCGATTCGCCGCGCTCGACTGGGAACTGCTGACGCCGCCGGCAGCGCCGGACGACGGAGTCGAAGCGCCGCCGCTGGTCGGGGCGGTTCGGCTGGATCAGCGGGCGGTGCGCGACCTGACGGCGACACAGATCGGCGATCTCGGCGCGGCGGTCTATGCCCTGCCGGAAGGCGACCGTCCTTTCTTCCGGGAACGCTGGGCGCGCGCGGTTTATGGACGCGCGCCTGCCCCCATCGAGACGGTGAGCGACAAGCCGCGCCGCTCGCGCGCCCGGCTGATCGGCGAGATCGTCCACCGGGCGATTCAGTACGGCATCCCTGATGGCAGGGGTGACCTGCCCCGCCTGCTGGCGGGCTATGCCTGGGGCGAGGGGGTGACCGACCCTGCCGAAAGCGCGGAGATCGTCGACGAAGCGGCGCGCATGCTGGAGCGGGTGCGGCGGCGCGAAGTCTTCGGCTGGCTGGGCACGGCGCGGCGCTTCTTCCGCGAACTGCCTTTCGTCAGCGTCACGCCGGAACGCACGATTCACGGCATCCTCGACCTGCTGATCGAACGCCCCGACGGTTCCTGGGCGGTGGTCGATTTCAAGACGGCGCGGGTCCCCGGCGCGACGCGCGCTCAGGTCGAGCAGCATGCCCGGCGCTATCATCTGCAGGTCGGCGTGTACGCGCTGGCGGTCGAACAGCTGCTCGGCGTGGTTCCGTCGGTCTATCTGGATTACATCCAGCATGATACGCTGGTGCACGTGCCAGAGCCGATCTGGCGGGAAGCGCTGGCACGGCTGGAAGAACACATCGGCGCTCTATTCGGAGATGAAGCGAAATGATGCGGCTGTTCACGGGTCCGCTGCCTCGCTGGGCGCAGCGCGATCACCCCGCACTGCGCTACGAACTCGGTCAGCCGCGCCGGCTGCCGGCGTCGGTGCGCTATCTGCGCGCCTTTGCCCAGCTTTTCGCCCTCGCCGTGCTGCTGCTGATCGGCACGCTGATCGCTACCGATCTGCTGCGCCGCCCGGCGGGCATCAACAGCGTCGAGAACGTCTTCAACATCGTGTACGTGCCGGTGATCGCCCTGCAGGCGCTGCTGAGCGTGATCGCCCTCGGCGCGTCCGTCGGATTCGTGCCGGAGCAGATGGCGCGCGGCGCGTGGGATCAGCTGCGGGCGACTCCCGGCGGTGTAGAGGTTGCTATGCGAGCGCGCTGGGTCGCCGCCTTCTATCGGGGTCGCCTGATCATCGCCGCCATCCTGATCGCCCGAGTCGTCCTGATCGCCCTGATGCTGTGGGAGATCATGGGCTTTCAGGGGCGCTACCTCACCCTGCTGACCAACCGGATCACGCCGGAGGTCAGCCTGCCGGCGGCGATCCTGCTGCTGTCGCTCAGCATGACGGCGGCGCTGGTCCTGCCGGTCTCCAGCGCCGGATTGGACGCCTCGGTCGGGCTGCTGCTGTCGGTTTATGTGCGGGGGCGCACCGGCAGCGTCCTGCTCCAGGCAGGGCTGATCCTGGCGCGTCTGGCGGTGATCGCCGCGCTGCTGACGGCGGGCGCGACGTACATGCGCGGTGAAATGGTGGATCTGAGCGCTGCGCCGGCATGGCTGCTGCTGTTCGCCGGAGGGGCAGTCGGCGACTGGGGGTTGGGATTCCTGCATCTGGGGCGCAGCGGTGAAATCTGGGCGACTGTGCCCTATGCCGTGCTGCTCGGCGCGGCGGCGCTTGCCTGCGCGCTGGCGCAGGCGGTGATCGCCGATCGGGTGCTGGTCTTTGCGGCGGCGCAGGGGCAGAGACGAGGATAATAGTCTTGGATCGCATCAAGCAGTGGGTTCGCGCCTTCTTCTACGCCATCATTCGCCTTCCAGCGGGCAGCCCGACTCCCCGCGCCTGGCTGAACGCGCTCTATCTGCGCCTGGGGAGCGGCGGGCAGTATTACGCGCATAAGCTGTTCGCCCGCGCTTTTCGCGGCGTCAGCCGGTCGATCCCGGCGGGGACGTGGATGGTGCGCTTCTTCGGCAAGCCGATCATCCTGCCGCTGCGTGCGGCGTCCTTCTGGCTGGACTGGGACACGGCACTGTCGATCCTTGGGCACGAGCCGCATGTCAAGCGAACTTATGCCGCCGCCATCGCCGGCGGGCGTCCCGATTTGTTCGTAGACATCGGCGCGAACTACGGCACGCACTCGCTGCTCTTCCTGTCACAGGGGGTCGAGACGCTGACCTTCGAGCCGAACGCCGCCTGTCACGATTACTTTCGCGAAGCGTGCGCCCTCAACAGCTTCACGCCGGCGCTGGAGAGCGTGGCGCTCGGCGCGGCGGCGGGAGAGCTGGAGCTGGTCTTCCCCGAACAGGAGACCTGGTTAGGGGCGACGGACGCCGCCGCTCAGTCGGCGCTGGCGGGACAGGCGAACCTGATTCGCCGGCGGGTCGAGATGCGTCCGCTGACGGCGTATGCGGAACGCTTCGCGGGTCGGCGGGCGCTGGTGAAGATCGACACGGAGGGGGCGGAACTGGACATCCTGCGCGGCGCGGCGGACATCCTGCGCAATCACGCGCCGCTGCTGATCTTCGAGAGCTTCCCCGGCGAGCAGCGCGGCAGGCTGTTCGACCTGCTGGCGGGGGTGGGCTATCGGATCACGCCGCTGCCCTGGTCGCCAGGGGGAAGCGCGGCGGCGTTCACGCGGGATGGGTTTCTCGCCAGCGGGGATATGGATTTTTTCGCGGCGAAGTGACGGCAGCAGCTTCGCCGCGCGTAGAATTCTACAACCTCTTCACGGGCGGACGTGTCCGCTGCCGATCACCACCCACTTGTAGGTGGTCAGTTCTTCCAGCGCCATCGGACCGCGTGCGTGCAGCTTCTGCGTGCTGACGGCGATCTCCGCGCCCAGACCGAGCTGCCCGCCGTCGTTGAAGCGCGTGCTGGCATTCACGAACACCGCCGAGGAATCGACCTCGTTGACGAAGCGGTCGGCGTGCGCCGGCGTCTCGGTGAGGATCACCTCGCTGTGCCCGGTACTGTGCCGGTGGATGTGATCCAGCGCTTCGTCCAGCCCACTCACCACTTTGACGCCCAGGATCAGCGCCATCCATTCGATGTCGAAATCGTCGGGACCGGCAGGCTCGACGCGCGCGCCGGTCTGTGAGAGCAGCGCCAGCGCCTTCGGTTCAGCTTTGAACAGGACGTTCGCCGCTCCCAGGCGTTCGGCGACGCGCGGCAGAATTTCCGCCGCCACCGCTTCATGCACCAGCAGCGTATCGAGCGTGTTGCACACCGAGGGGCGCTGAGTCTTGCCGTTGAAGACGATGTTGAGGGCGTCGTTCAGCTTCGCCGTGTCGTCCACGTAGGCGTGACAGACGCCGATGCCGCCGGTGATGACCGGGATGGTGCTGTTTTCGCGGCAGAGTTTGTGCAGCGCCGCCCCGCCGCGCGGGATGATCATGTCGATGTACTGGTGCAGCCTGAGCATCTCGTCGATGTACCGGCGATCCGGGTCGTCGATGACCTGGATGGCGTCGGGCGGGATGAACGCCTCGAAGCTCCCCTGCTTCAGCCCTTCGCGGATGGCGGAGACGATGGTGAGGTTGCTGCCCAGGATCTCCTTGCCGCCGCGCAGGATGACCGCGTTGCCGCTCTTGAGGGTGAGGGCGACGACATCGACCGTCACGTTGGGGCGCGCCTCGTAGATGACGCCGATCACGCCGATGGGCGTCCGCCGCCGGCTGGCTTGCAGACCGTTGGGCAGCGTTCGGGCGTCGAACTGCGCGCCGACCGGGTCGGGCAGTGCGGCGACCTTGCGCACATCTTCGGCGATGGCGGCGAGCCGCCCCCCTTCCAGGCTCATGCGGTCGAGCAGGGCGGCGCTCAGCCCGGCGGCGCGCCCGTTTTCGAGGTCGAGCCGGTTCGCCGCCAAGATGCTTTCAGCGCAGGCGTCGAGCGAATCGGCAATCGCCAGCAGGGTGCGGTTTTTCTGATCGGTCGTCGCCCGCGCCAGCAGCACCGAGGCGGCTTTGGCACGGCGTCCCAGGTCTTGCAGATCAAGCGGCATGGCATTCGTTCCCTAAGGGTCAATCGGGTCCGGGCAATGTTACACGATGGGCGGCTTTTGCGCAGTATTGTCGCTTCGCCGCAAACAGCAGCGCAGCGGAATTGCCAGCATACCGAGCCTTATTCGTAATGCGGCGCGTTGGTGTCAGGTGTGCGCAGGAGCGCGAGACATTCTGCCGGGGTTATGATGGGAATACCTGCGTAGGTCTTTAGGTCGAGCAGATGATGATCGCCACTCACGATGTAATCCGCTTTGCCGCTTACCGCACATGCCAAGATGATCAAGTCCTTCAGATCGGATATGGCATCTTCTGGAACATCATCCGGGACCACAACCTGGGCGCTTTCTCGATAGTCGTTCACGATCTCGTGAGGATGTCTGCCGAGACGAGACAGATACTGAGCGAGCTTTCTGGCTTTGAGCTTCCCCTCAAACTCGGCGAGAATGGACTCGCTGGTCAGCAGTATTGCCTGACCGGCGAGGATGAGATCGACGATTCTCCTGGGGGTGCCATCCCAGAACGTCGCGGAGATGTAGACATTGGTGTCCAGGACGATGCCAAGCATCATGAGGATGTAGGTCGATTTGTGCCCAACTCAGGTGCGTCGTCCGTTTCACTGAGCCACTGACTCAGCAGCGCCTGGGCCTCCTCTTCGGAAAGGTCGCCATATTCTTCTCGCATGAGCGCCGACAGCTGATCCATAGTGTCACGAAGGCGGGCGGCTGCTTCGCTGCGCCGGCGCTCGACTTCGGCTGTGATCAGCTCTCCGATCTTCTCGTCTGTGAGCAGCCCGCTCTCTCGCGCTTTCTGCACCACATCCTCGGAAAGCTGTAACCGTAGCTTCAGATCAACCGTCACCATCATCAGCCGCCTTTTTGCCTTGCTCTGTTTCCATTATAGGACAAACGCCGAGCGAAACGTGGTGCACCCCGGGGTTTTCACCTATCTAGCGTATCGACCAGGAAGGCGTAGATTTCCGCCGTGTCGCCGAGCTGATCATAGCGCCCTGAAGATCCGCTGTGCCCTGCCCCCATCTTGGTCACCAGCAGCAGCGGGTTGCTGTCCGCCTTCAGCGCGCGCAGCCGGGCGACGTACTTGGCGGGATCCCAGTACGGAACCTGCAGATCGTGCAGCCCGGCGCGCACGTACATGGGCGGGTAGGGCTTGGCTTCGATCTGGTCATAGGGTGAGTACGAGGCGAAGTAGGCGAACGCCTCCGGGTTATCGGGATGCCCCCACTGTTCGTATTCGGTGACCGTCAGCGGCAGGTCGGGGCGCAGCATGGCGGTCACCACGTTGGTGAAAGGGACCAGCGCCACCACCGCGCCCAGCAGATCGGGACGCAGGTTAGCGACCGCCGAGACCAGCAGTCCGCCGGCGCTGCCGCCCATGATCGCCAGCAGCGCCGGGCGGGTGGTGCCGGCGGCGATCAGATGCTCGGCGCAGGCGATGAAGTCGGTGAAGGTGTTCATCTTGTTCATCAGCCGCCCGCCCTCGTACCAGGGACGTCCCAGCTCACTGCCGCCGCGCACGTGCGCCGACGCCCAGATGAATCCCCGGTCCAGCAGGCTGAGGCGGTTGGCGTTGAACGTCACCTCGGTGCTGTAGCCGTAGGACCCGTAGCCGTACAGCACCAGCGGCTGGGGACCGCCGGTGCGCCGATCTTTGTGATAGACCAGCGACAGCGGAATCTGCGCGCCGTCGGCGGCGGTGACGGTCAGGCGCTCGCTCTGATACAGGGTAGCGTCGTAGCCGCTGGGAATCTGCTGCTGCTTGACGACAATCCACGTGCCGCGCGCCATGTCGTAGTCGATGCTGGATTCCGGCGTGGTGAAGGAACTGAAGGTGAAGCGCAGGAGGTCGGTGGCGAATTCCAGGTTGCGGGCGCGAATCACAGCGTAGACCGGCTCCGGGAAGGATACGTAGCGGACGTTCGAGACGGCGTCGGGGTTGGACAGGCGAAGCTGGTGCAGCCCGCCGGCGCGTTCGTAGACGACCAGATGGCCGGCGAAGGGATCGACTCCTTCGACCAGCACGTCGGGGCGATGCGGGATCACCTCCCGCCAGCCGGCGGGGTCGGTCTGATCCAGCGGCGCGGTCATCAGCCGGAAATTGACGGCGTCTTCGTTGGTGCGGATGATGAAGCGGTCGCCGTGATGATCGACGTAGTACTCGATGTGCGGGCGGCGCGGCGCGAAGAGGCGGAACTCGCCGGTCGGCTGGTCGGCGGGGAGGATGCGGACCTCGCTGGCGCTGTGGCTGGTCGAAGTGGCGATGAGATAGGCTCCGCTGCGCGTGCCTTCAACATCGAGCGTGAACGAGTCGTCGGACTCGTGCAGCATCAGGGTGTCTTCGCTGCCCGCGCCGAGGGCGTGGCGCAGAATCTTGTAGGAGCGATGGGCGGGATCGAAGAGGGTGTAGAAGATCGCCCGGCTGTCGGCGGACCAGGCGAAGGTCCAGGCGGTGTCCGCGATAGGTCCGGCGACGATCTCGCCGCTGTGCAGGTCTTTGACGAACAGGTCGAACACCCACGCGCCGGTGAGATCGACGGCGTAGGCGAAATAGCGCTGATCCGGGCTGGCTTCGCTTCGGAAGACGCGGCAGTAGTCGTGTCCTTCTGCCAGGGCATTCTCGTCAATGAGGATCGCTTCCGGTCCGCCGCCGACCGGCTGACGGCAGAACAGGCGGTACTGCTTGCCGGCTTCGACGCGGGTGTAGTAGCGATAGCCGCCGTGCGTTTCCGGGGCGCTGCTGTCATCCTGAGCCATGCGCCCGAACATCTCCTGAACCATCGCCTCCTGAAGATCGGCAGTGTGCGCCAGCGCCGCCTTGGCGTAGGCGTTTTCCGCTTCAAGATAGGCGATCACCGCCGGGTCATCCTTGTCCTCCAGCCAGTGGTAAGGATCGGAGAAGGTGTGGTCCAGGTGGGTGAAGGTGTGGGGCTGCTGTGCCGCGACGGGCGGCGCGCCGAGATCGTTCATGGGGAATTCTTCTCCCGATCATACGAGACCTCTGCATTATAGCGCGGTCTGCCCGAGGTGTATTTGGAAATGGGGGCAGGAATGTGTTCCGCCACCAGGGGTTGAAACCCCTGGCTATCAATTGCGGCGGGAAGCCACCTGAAGGTGGCTCTGACCCGCCGCCAGACTCTTCGTTTTCCCGGCGGGTCAGAGCG
>JAEURA010000110.1 GCA_016789005.1 Anaerolineae bacterium | reverse complement strand
ATCTTCTTCACGATAGTCGGCGCGGCGATTCTCACCGCGCGCAACTGGCAGCGCCTCGGCGTTCCGCAGCTATCGCGCCTCACGCTGATCGGCGTTTTTCTCATCTTTGGCGTCATCGGCATGTGCAGCATCGCCATGTTCGCAGTTCAGGGCCTTAGCGCGGTACCCTCGATCATCGTGACCAACCTGATCGGTGGGGTGCTGCTGGCGCTGTGGCAGCATCCTTCTTATAAGCGTTGGGCGGCTGCCGTCGGCGACGCCCGCTCGTCGCTCAGGCGCAGCGGCTTTCTGGAAGTGGCGTCCTATGCAGTGGGCGGGCTGCTGCTGGGGGGGGCAGCAGCATTGGCACTGCCTTTTGCCTCGCTTGTTCTGGGTCCATCCAACCAGTTTGAACATCTTCGCACCAACCGGCTGATCTTCCCGGAGCACTGGGAGCAGGGCAAAGCACTCCTCTACGCTGCCACCTTTCGGGAAATCTGCGCCTCGGATAGGGCGGAGTGCATCTCGGTCGCCGAGCGCGACACAAACGACTCGGCGGCGGTGGCGATGCGACTGACGGTTTCAGGCGAGATAGAGGCGCAGGAACTCGAAACTCTGGCTGGCAGGATCGGAGGACTGTACGGGGGAAGGATCATCTCGCGACAGGCCTTGACGGTCGATGGGCGCGCCGCATACCAGTATTCGGTGCTGGCAACCGACAGCACGGCACGGCTTGATACGATAGTGATAGAAGATTCCGATACAATCTTCTATCTCGTGGTTTTTGCCAAAGACCTCACCATCCTCAACAGGTACAAACCTGAATACGACGCCATCGTCGACAGCCTATGGCTGGCATCACCCAGCCCAGACGGCTCAGCTTCTCAGCGCGGAGCCGACATCTCCCAGGGGCGCACCAGGTTGAGAATTTCCTGCGCCGTCTCTTCGATGGGCTTGTCGGTGGTTTCCACCACCCGGAACTGCCCCAGGCGGAAGAGCCGCCGGGCATATTCCAGTTCGTCGGCGGAAGCATCCGCCTCGGCATAAGTCTCCATCCGCCCCGCCCCCAGGTGCTGCGCGCGCAGCCTGCGGTGCAGGAGCAGCTGCCCCGGCTGGATGGTCAGCCCGATCACCCGGCGCGAGTCGATCTCGTACAGTTCCTTCGGCGGGCGAATGTCCTTGATCAGCGGGATGTTGGCGACCTTCCAGCCCAGCGTCGCCAGATACATGCTGAGCGGCGTCTTGCCCACCCGTGAAACCCCCGCCAGCACGATTTCAGCCTGCCCCAGCTCGTAGGCGCGCTTACCATCGTCGTGATCGACCGTGAAGTTGATCGCCTCGATGCGCCGCAGGTCCTCCTCGTTCTGCTTGCGGTACAGCCCCGGCTGCCCCAGCGGACTCTGTCCCAACTGCTGCGCCAGCTGATCGAGCAGCCCGCCCATCAGATCGATCTCCACTACCTGATGCCGCTGGGCGAGCGCCACCAGTTCGCGGCGCAGGGCGGCATCGACGAGCGTATGGGCGATCAGCGCGCCGGCGGCGGCAGCGCGCTCCACGACGGCTTCAAGCTCGGCGGGCTTGCGGACCAGCGGGGCGACCTCTACCTGAACGTCGCCGCCGGCGAACTGGGCGAGCGCCGTCCGCACCAGCTGCCGACCGCTGGCGCCGGTCCCACCAGAGACGACGATAATCCGAGTCATGGCTGCCTTGTTTTCTTTACACAGCGCTGCGCAAGCCCGACACTCATGCGCCGACACCCTCAAGCTTGACCCGCATCTTGATTTTGAGAAGCGAGAGCATCTGGTCAATTCGTACGAAGTCCATCATCTCCTCATGCTCTTCCGGCGTGAGCGCATCTTCGCCGTTTTTCTCCAGGAGATCGTGTGAACGTGCCTGTAGATCATCCGGCAGGCGAAATGCGACGATCTCCTCCGGTGTAGGATTGGTCGCAAGAAAATCTGTGACGACGCCAAACACGGTTCGTACTGGAGCAGTTTGCATCACATCGATCCTGAGCATCCTCTCTTTCCCACATTCTAGCATTATTCCAATGCCGAGCCGGGGATAATGATCCAGAATAGGGGCATAGGCGCGTGAAAGGCTTACACGATGGAACTCCTGACCGTAGCGATCCAGAAACCCGATAACATCAACTTCATCCTGGGGCAGTCCCACTTCATCAAGACCGTCGAAGACCTGCACGAGGCGCTGGTCACCGCCGTGCCCGGCATCCAGTTCGGACTCGCCTTCTGCGAGGCGTCCGGTCCGGCGCTGATCCGCTTCAGCGGGACCTCCGACGCCATGATCGCCCTGGCGACGCAGAACGCCATCGCCCTCTCCGCCGGGCACAGCTTCATCCTCTTCCTGGAAAACTGCTTCCCGGTGAATGTCCTCAACGCCGTCAAGCAGGTCCCGGAAGTCTGCCGCGTCTTCTGCGCGACGGCGAACCCCGTCGAGGTGATCGTCGCGCAGACCGCCCAGGGGCGGGGCATCCTCGGTGTGATCGACGGCATGGCGTCGAAGGGCGTCGAGACGGAAGCCGACATCGCCGACCGCAAGGCGCTGCTGCGGCGGTTTGGCTACAAGCTGTGAGATGCCTGCTGCCGGTTTGCCGGTTGCGAGAGTATTGGCTGTGAGATATTGGTTGTAAAATTGAAACATCGTTGGTTGATCGCTGCGCTGTGCCATGAAAACCCTCTTCAACCACCGCTATCACATCCAGGCGCTCATCGGGCGCGGGGCGACGAGCGCCGTTTACCGCGCCCTTGATCTGCTCTATGGCGAGACAGTCGCCTTGAAATGGGTGGATGTCCCGCCGCCAGCCGCCCCTGATGATGGCGGTGACCTGCACGACTCGCTGCTGAATCTGGCGCGCGAATTCCGCATCCTCGCCTCGCTGCGCCACCCGCACATCGTCAGCGTCTACGATTACGGCATTGACGACGGATCGCCATTCTTCACGATGGAACTGCTGGAGGATGCCGCGCCCCTGCATGCAGCGAGCTTCGGGCAAAGACCGGGCGCTCAGGCGGCGCTGCTTATCCAACTGCTGGAGGCAACCGCCTACCTGCACCGGCGCGGCGTCGTGCATCGCGATCTGAAGCCCGCCAACGTCCTGGTCTCGCGCGATGGCGCTGTCAAAGTGCTGGATTTCGGACTCAGCGCCGCCGTCACCCGCACAGGCGACCGCGTCGGCACGATGGGTTATATGGCTCCGGAGGTGCTGAGCAAAGCCGAGGCGACCCCTCAGTCCGACCTGTACAGCATCGGCGTCATGGCGTACGAACTGGCGACGGGCAGGCTGCCCTTCAACCCGTTCGACATCGTCGGCATCCTGCGCCGCGCGCCCGACATGGAAGCCCTCGCTGATCACCCGCTTCAGCTGGTCATTCAGCGGCTGCTGCTGAAACAGCCCGAAGACCGCTACGCGACGGCGGATGAAGTCATCCGCGCCATCCGCCTCGCCGCCGGGCTGCCCGATCAGCAGGATGCGGCGCAGCGTGAAAGCTTCCTGCAAGCGGCGGCATTCGTCGGGCGAGATGCCGAGATGGCGGTGATCACCCACGCTATCGACGACGCGGCAGCGGGCACAGCGCGCTTCGTCCTGATCGGCGGCGAATCGGGTGTCGGCAAATCACGCCTGGTCGATGAAGCCGCTGCTCAGGCGCTCGTCGGCGGGATGACGGCGCTGCGCGGCGACATCGACAGTGTCGGTGGTGCGCCCTTCGAGGCGTGGCGTCCGATTGTCCGCCGCTTGCTGCTTTCGGTCCCGGTCGATGACGCCCAGGCGTCGGTGCTGCGCTATCTCGTCCCCGATATCCCTGTGCTGATCGGGCGGGATATCCCCGGCGGGGCAGCGCCGAGTGACGAGGCGGAGCAGCGCCGCCTGGTGGACGCCATCGTCGCCCTGATCCAGCGGGCGGATTTTCCCATCCTGCTCATCCTGGAAGACCTGCACTGGGCGCGCCAAAGCCTGCTGCCGCTGCGCTGCCTGCTGGATCGGCGGTCGGAGCTGCGCCACCTCCTGGTGATCGCCACCTACCGCGACGATGCCGGGCGTGACCTGCCGGCGATGCTCGCGCCGATGACGCTGATGACGCTGGAGCGCCTGGACGACGACGCGCTGGCGGCGCTGGTTCAGTCGATGATCGGCAGCGGCGCGCCGATGGACCGCATCGGTCCGCTGATCCGCCAGGAGACGGAGGGCAACACCTTCTTCGTCGTCGAGGTGGTGCGGGCGCTCGCCGAAGCCGCCGGCGATCTCAGCCAGATCGGACAGCAGCCGCTGCCGGCGCGCGTGCTGACCGGCGGCATGGAACGCATCCTTCAGCAGCGCATCGCCCGCGTGCCCGTCGAGAATCACGCCCTGACGCGCTTTGCGGCGGTCGCCGGCAGAATCATCGACCGCGCGCTGTTGGGCGAACACTTCGGGGCAGCGCGGGTCAACGACTGGCTGTTTCAGTGTGAAGACGCCGCCGTGCTGGTCTTCCGCGACGAGCAGTGGCAGTTCTCTCACGATCAACTGCGCGAGGCGGTCATCCGGGACATCCCGGCAAACTCATTGAGCGCGCTGCACGGTCAGGTCGCCGCCGCCCTGGAAGCCGTCCACCCCGGCGACGAGGATTACAGCGAGGTGCTGCTCGTCCACTGGCATCAGGCAGGAAATGCCGAGAAGACCGTCCGCTATCTGGAGCGTGCTGCCGAGCGCATGCTGGACATCACGGCGGAATATCCGCGCGTGCAGCGTCTCATCGAGCGCGTCGCCCCGCTGCTGAGCGGCAGTGAAGCACACGCCATTCTCCTGGCGCGGCTGAAAGCGCGCGCCGCCTGGCGTCTTGGCGATGATCAAGCCGCGCTGAAGCACGCCGAGGAGGGGCTGCACGCGGCGCAGCGCGCCGGGGATACCCTGAACACCGCCGAGCTGCTCAACATGTTGGGCAATACCTACTTCGGCATGGGACATCTGCCGGAAGCGGACGCTTACTACCGCGAAAGCCTGGCGTTGTTTCGCAGCCTGGGCAGCCAGCGGCAGATCGCTGCCCTGCTCAACAACCTGGGGAATATCGAACTTCACCTGGGCAGGATCGATCAGGCATTGCGGCTCTACGAGGAATGCTACGCCATCGATGTGGCGCTGGGATACTCGCGCGGAGTCGCGATGGTGCACAACAACATCGGCGGGCTGTATCAGGTCAAACGCGACTTCGACGCTGCCCGCGCCGCGCATCAGCGTGGGCTGGACATGTACCGCGAAATCGGGGATCAGCGCGGCATGGCTGCCAGCCTGAGCGGACTGGGCAAGCTCTGCCGTGCGCTCGGCGACGTGAACGGATCCCGCGCCTGCTTCGAGCAAAGCCTGGAGCTGTACCGGCAGATCGGAAATCAGATGGGGATGAACCGGACGCTGGCGAACCTGGCGCATGTCCTGATCGACCAGGGAGACGCCGACGAAGCATTGAGGATGCTCGTCCGCCTGCTGGCGACGGTCAACCCGACCCGCTCGATCCCTGCTGCCACGCTGGCGCTGCTCGGCTTCGCCCGACGCTTCCTCGCCGAGGGACAGACCGAACCGGCGGCGCATCTGGCGTCGGTCGTACTGGCGGTGGAGACGACGACGCCGGACAACTATCTGGAACTCGATCAGGTGCTGGGTGGTCTGGCGGACGCCGGAGCGGCGATCCCGGCGTTCGAGGGGAATGGACGCGAAGCACTGGCTTCGACGGCGCAGACATTGGTCGCTCAGTTCAGCGGATGATCCCGGTAGGTCAGGGCAAGTCCTGGGGGCGCACGATGCCGCGTTTCAGGGCATAGACCATCACCTGGGTGCGGTCGCGCAGCCGCAGTTTGTCCAGCACGCTGGTGATGTGCGTCCGCACCGTCGCCTCGCTGACGACGAGTTTCTCGGCGATTTGTGGGCTGCTGACGCCATGCGCCAGCAGATCGAAGACCTCGCGCTCGCGGGGGGTGAGGGCGTCCAGCGGGTCTCGCCCGGCAAGATGCTGGCGCAGAATCGTCGTCACCGCCGGGTCAAGCGCGCTGCCGCCTGCTGCCACCTGGCGAATCGCGTTCAGCATGTCGGATGACCGGCTGGTCTTCAGCAGGTAGCCGTCGGCTCCGGCTTGCAGCGCCTGAGTGACGATGTGGTCTTCGAGCGAGGATGTCAGGACCAGAACCCTGCTGCCTACGCCGCGCCGGCGCAGTTCGCGAAGCACGTCCAAGCCGCTCATGCCGGGCATGATCAGGTCCAGCAGGACGACATCCGGTTGCAGCGTTTCGACGAGGCGGAGGGCTTCCTGCCCGTCGCCGGTCTCGCCAACGATCCGCAGCTCGGGCTGAGTTTCCAGCAGCAGGCGAAGTCCCTGGCGTACGACGACGTGATCGTCCACGATGACAATGCTGATGCTCATAGGAGGTCAGTCTCATCCTTAGCGAACGGCAGGGTGACCTGAAGCGTCGTGCCTTTGCCGCTCTCACTTTCGATCTTCAGATCGCCGCCCAACATCTGGGCGCGTTCGCGCATGCTCATCAGCCCGAAGTGGGCAGTTCGCGGCGGCACCGTCACATCAAAGCCGCGCCCGTTGTCGCTGACGCTCAGGGCGAGCCGCTGCTGCCCCTCCACCAGCGAGATTTCCACAAGCGACGCCTGAGCGTGTCGGGCGACGTTGCTCAGCGCTTCATGGGTGATCTGAAACAGGGCGTCCTCGACGGCGACGGGGAGAGTCCTGCCAGTCAGCATCAGCGCCGCATCGATGTGGATGCGATGCACGCTCTGCCACTGCCGGAACATACCGCGCAGCGCCTCCGCCAATCCCTGCTCGACGATGGTGATGGGACGCAGCTCGACCAGCAGGGCGCGCAGGTCCAGCAGCGTCTGTTCCGCCATCTCGGCAATCGTCTTCGCCTGCTGGATGCCCTGTGCAGCGTTCTGGGTGATGAGGTCCGGCAGCGCCGTCGTGCTGACGGAGAGGCTGAACAAGCGTTGAGCGATGGCGTCGTGCAGATCGCGCGAGATGCGCGCCCGTTCCGCCTTGACCGCCGCTTCTTCGGCTTGCAGGGCTAAGTCGGCATTGCGCTGTGCCAGGTCTTGCAGAGTTTCGATGTTCCGACCGAGCGCATCCGCCATATCGTCGAACTGCCGCGCCAGGCGTCCGACATCATCCTCGTGCCGGTCACCAATCCGCACCTGAAGATCGCCCGATGCAAAACGGCGGCTGGTCTGCGTGATGGCGAGCAGCCGCCGCACCTGCGGACGGGTGATGACCGACGCCAGCAGCAGGGCGATTGGCAGCGCCACCAGACCGCGCGATATGCCCTCAAAGGCGATGATCGCGCCGTAGCCATCCAGGACGATATCGCCGTAAAAGAGGCGCGGCTGGGCGATCACTCGTCCGCGCTGCATCAGCACGACATGCCCGTCTGCCAGGGGGGCGCGCACCTGCGCCCACCGTTCACCGTCGCGCTGGACGAAGCGGTCGGCGGTTGGAATCAGCGACAGTTCCGGGCAGGCGTCGAATGCCATTCCGGCGCGGCAGAGGGTGTCGCCCCGGCTCCAGACGATCTCATCCTGCTGCGACAGGATGATCGTCCAGCCGACCATCGGATCGACCGCCGGGTCGGTCGCTTCGCCGTCGGGCACACCGGCGAGCCACATCCGCGCGTAGTCGAACGCCACCGCCTGGTAGAGGTCCAGCGGCGGGCTTTCGGCGGCGCGGTGCGAGAACAGGAGCATGACGAGGGTGACGCTGACGGCGGTCAGCAGCGCCACCACCACATGGCTGACGAACAGCCGAAACTGCAATCGTCCGAAAAGCTGCTGAAGCCGCATCTTCATGCTGCGGTTGATCCTCACCCAACTCCGTGCTGCATTCCTGACCTTTCCGATCATTGTAGCGCCCCTGCCGCCGCGATTTCTCCGCATTTTGTGGAACTTTTTTCCACGTCCTGCGCATTCCCCGCAGACCGATCCGGGCGTTCAATCAAGGTGTTGAACGCGGCGCTGCGCCGCCCACTTTCGAAAAGCAGCAGACTCCTGAGGAGGGGCATGATGAAAAGGATTCTGACGACGGCGCTGGTCGCCGTCGCACTGGTGACGAGCATCCGGGCGATGGCGCAGGAGCCGCCGACAGCGCCGGCGCAGACCATCACTATCGACGGAAGACAGCAGTATCTCTCGTGCCTTGGCGAAGGCAGTCCGACCATCGTCGTGGATGCCGGCATGGGCGAATGGTCGCTGCACTGGCTCGGCATTCAGGCATCGCTGGCGGCGACCACCCGCACCTGCCTTTATGACCGCGCCGGATACGGCTTGAGCGCGATGAGCGATCAGCCGCGCACCGCCGAGCAGATCGTCGGCGAGCTTCACGCCCTGCTCGCCGCTGCCCGGATCGAGCCGCCCTACCTGCTGATGGGGCACTCGCTGGGCGGGGCGCACATGCGCTTCTATGCTCAGCGCTATCCGGATCAGGTCGCCGGGCTGGCGCTGATCGACTCCACGCCGCCCGATCACGCGCTGCCGGAAGCGCTTCAGCAGTTGATGGCGGAGTCCTACGCCCAGTTTCCGCAGCTGGCGGCGCTGGCGGCGCAGGGGGTCATGCAGCCGGCGCAGATGCCCGTGCCGCCCTACCTGCCCGCCGAACTGGCAGCCCAGTATCAGCAGCAGATCGCTACCGAGGGATTCTTCGCCACCCTGTACGGGGAATATCAGGCGCTCGCCGAAACGATGGCGCAGGTGAACGCCGTCCGCGATCTGGGCGACCTGCCGCTGGTGGTGGTCGCAGCGCGGCGGGCAGATGACAGCGTGCCTGCCGAGATGCTGCCCATCATGGAAGCCTATCAGGCGGAGGTCTGGCTGCCGGCGCAAGCGGCGCTGGCGCAGCTTTCCACCCGCAGCCGGTTCATCGTCGCGGAACACAGCCGCCACCACATCCAGTACGACGAGCCGGATGTGATCGTCGAAGCGGTCGGCGCGCTTTTCCAGGAGATCACGGCAGGGCGCTGAGAAAGCATGGGCGGCGTCTGACCATCAGCAGAGAGAGGGCGCGCCTTCTCTCTGCTGATCCACATCGGCGACGGCATGTGACGTGAGTCACATCCTGCCGCCCGCATTCCGTCTAGCATGAGGACTATCAGGGGTTAGCGATTTACCCGGTTTTGACTTGTCTCACTGTGGGCTGTACAGGAAATGCAGAGGAAACCGTCATGAAAATCCTGCTGGTCAATCCGCCGAGCGGCGAATTGACGATGGGGTTGAAGCACCTTTCGAAGGTGGAGCCGCTCGGTCTGGAGATCATCGGCGCAGCCGTCCCGGACCATCAGGTGGAACTGCTGGATATGGAGCTGGACACCGACCTTGCCGGGACGCTGGAGCGCTTTCAGCCGGACATCGTCGGGGCGAGCAGCCAGATCGTGCAGACCTACACGGCGCACCAGGTGATGAAAACGGCGAAGGATTTCAACCCGAAGGTCCTCACCGTGATCGGCGGACACCACGCGACCCTGTGCCCCCAGGATTTCAACGCCCCTTACATCGACGCCATCGTCCTGGGTGAAGGAGTCCCGGCATTTCAGGAAATTGTCGAACGACGGCGGCAGCAGCGAAGCTTCGCCGATATTGCAGGGCTGGCGCTGCCCGTAAATGGCGCCCTCAGTCTCACTCAGTCACGTCCCCTCCCCCGCTCACTCGATCACCAACCTTTCCCCAATCGGTCTCTGACTGCCGCCTATCGTTCGAGATACTACTACCTGTTTGAATCGCCCGTCGCCTCCATTCAGACCTCGATGGGATGCACCTTCCCGTGCAACTTCTGCTCGTGTCAGAAGTTCACCGGACGGCATTTCATCGCCCGTTCTCCCGAACTGATCGTCGAAGATTTGAGCAGCATTCGCGAAGAGTTCGTGCTGTTCTGCGACGATCACTCGTTCATTGACGTGCGCCGGATGGAGAAGCTGCACGATCTGATCCGCCAGCGCGGCATCCGCAAGCACTATTTCGTGTACAGCCGGGCGGACTGCGTGGTGCAGAACCCGGAACTGTTCGAAAAGTGGGCGCGGCTGGGCGTTGAAATCGTCATGACCGGCTTGGAAGCGGTGGACGACGGCGACATGAGTTCGCTCAACAAGCGCTCCAACGTCGAGATCAACGAGCGGGCGCTGGAAATTCTGCACCGCTGTGGGGTGGGGGTGAGCGCCGGGTTCGTCGTCCTGCCCGACTTCACCGAGAAGGATTTCGAGCGCATCGACAAATACGTCGAAGCGCGCCCCGTCATCGTCCTGACCGAGCTGACCCCGCTCACGCCGCTTCCCGGAACCGACCTGTATCGCGAGCAGCAGGACAACGTCCTGACCGAGCATCGCGAGATCTACGATCTGGCGCATTTCATCGTCCCGACGGCGCTCCCCCAGGAAGAGATGTACCGCCTGCTGCGGAAGTACTACTGGCGCGTGGTCTGGCGGGCGATTCGGCGGCTGCGCCTGTACCGCCCCCGCTACGCCCTGAAACCGCACATCTTCAAGCTGATCCTCGGCGCGCTCCGCGTCGCGCTGATGATGCGGCGGGCACACGAAAAGACCCATG
The DNA here is from genome assembly GCA_016789005.1 of Anaerolineae bacterium. Taxonomy (GTDB): domain Bacteria; phylum Chloroflexota; class Anaerolineae; order Aggregatilineales; family Phototrophicaceae; genus Flexifilum. Next base: position 13,951 of record JAEURA010000110.1, on the reverse strand, counting down.
TGCCTGTCCCGGAAGTGCAGGCGCTTCATCCCGCCGAAGCCAGTACAGCGGTTTCGTAGGAGGCAGGCTGTGGACATATGCTATTTCGGCTGGTCAGGAATCGCCCTGCGCCACGGCGGCGCGCTGATCGGCTTCGACCTGTTCGGCGACGGGGTGACCTGGGATGTGGTGTCACAGGAACCAACCATCATCCTCTGCCTGACGCACGGGCATCCCGAACATGCCGGGTCGCTGCGCGCCTTCCTGGAAGCGGCGGAAGTTCGCCCCTATCTGCCGAACATCCACCTGGTCTCCTCGCCGCAGGTCATCCGGCACATCAACCGGCATCACATCCTCAGCGAGGCGAATCTGCATCCCGTCCAGCATGGCGAGCGCGTTTCGATTGCCGGCATCACGGTGACGGCGTTCACCTGGGTGCATATGCCGCTGCTGCCGCCGGGGCTGCTCCCCAAAGCTGAATATATCGCCCAGCTCATCCTCCACCCGGTCGATCTGGTGCGCATCGGGACGATGGGGCTGAGCCTGCCGGCGAACGCGCCGCAGCTCGGTTTTCACATCGCCTACCCGGACGGCAGGACGGTGCTGAATTATTCCGAAGGCGTGCATCGGCTGACCGACTCGATGGAGGTCCGGCAGGTCGCCAGGACCCTGCCGGCGGATCTGCTGCTGTTCGCGGTCGAGCCGGACGACGCCGAGACGATTCCCCACTGGGTGAAGATTCTCGATCCCCGGCAGGTCTGCATCTACGAAGCGCACCGCCCCTGGCGCAATCTGTTTCATCTGCCCTTCATTGACGTGAACGCCTATGCGGGCGAACTCTCCGAGCGCTTTCCGCAGATGACCTTCCACGCGCTGACGACCGTCGGGCAGACCCTTCTGGAAGGGACGCCATCGGCGTGAAGTAACAGGCGGTTGTCGAGACAATGCCTTCGCAGCTTCATGCCTGCCTCATCCACATGCTCAGCGGATTCCTCTTCGTGTTCCTGCGCGAGCACCCCTGACCGGCGGCGAGGTGCTGCCGGGCTTCTCCGTGCCGGTGCGGAAATTGCGGTCCTGTGGAGGGGTGAGGTGACGAATCGGGTGTATTCGCTTTTGAGGGTGGGCGATCATCCTGGTCGATGCGCCGCCGGAGAATAGAATTCTCCGGCTATCCCCAGAGGCGCATGAAACCGACTGAACGTCGGTTCTGTAGGTGGGAGAGTCGCCAAAAGCAGCACGAGCGCCGCCGTCGAAACCCTCTTCCAGAGGGTTTTTCACGTTCTTGGGGATAGCCGGACATTTCTAATGTCCGGCGGCGGACCACCACGTGCTCCTGCCCCCACATCCGAATGCACCCACGAATCGCCCCCACATTTGTCCAACTTCACCAATCCGCAGTATCCTAAAGCACCTCGACCTGGGGATTCTTTCCGGTCACGCTGCGCTGTTTGCACACGAACCACCAAGCGCGCGCCGCCGTTTTGGTGAGTTTTCACCAATGCGCAGATGCGCCGCCGCGATCACTATTGAGTCGGGGTTCTGTCAGTTCCACCAGGGGCGAAGGTTCGAATCGATGGCAGCCGATCACCGCACCGATCTCTTCACAGACTATCGGCTGGACGCCCGCACCTATGACGAGATGTTCCTGCCCGACCACACCCCGCGCGCCCACTATCGGGGCATGGTCGAACGGCTGATCAGCTACAAGCCCGGCGAACTCGAATACCGCCAGAGCGCCTCCGACCTCACTTTTCTGAACCAGGGCATCACCTTCACCGTCTATGGCGACGACCAGGGCACGGAGCGCACCTTTCCCTTCGACCTGCTGCCGCGCATCATCACCCACGACGAGTGGGAGACGGTCGAAAAAGGGCTGACGCAGCGCATCATCGCCCTCAACCTCTTCCTGCACGACATCTACCACGAGGGCTTGATCTTCCGCGACAAGGTCGTGCCTTATGAGCTGATCGCCAGCAGCCGCCACTACCGCCGCGAGATGCGCGGAATCGACGTTCCGCGCGGCGTCTACGTCTCGATCTGCGGCACCGACCTGGTGCGCCTGGAGGACGGCAGGTTCTACGTGCTGGAGGACAACCTGCGCGTGCCGAGCGGCGTCAGCTACATGCTGGCGAATCGCCAGGTCGCCAAAAACGTCTTCCCGCACCTCTTCAGCAACTACGGCGTCCGCCCGGTCGATCAGTACGGGCAGGCGCTCCTGCGCACGCTGCGCTCGCTCGCCCCCCAGGTGGACGACCTGACCATCGTGCTGCTCACCCCCGGCGTCTACAATTCCGCCTACTACGAGCACACCTTCCTCGCCCGCCTGATGGGCATCCAGCTCGTCGAAGGGCGCGACCTGCTGACCCACGACGGCAGGGTCTACATGCGCACCACCAGCGGACTCAAGCGGGTGGACGTGATCTACCGCCGCATCGACGACGACTTCCTGGACCCGCTCGCCTTCCGCCCCGATTCCACGCTGGGCGTCAACGGGCTGTTCAACGCCTATCGCGCCGGCAGCGTCGTCCTCGCCAACAGCGTCGGCACGGGCATCGCCGACGACAAAGCCGTCTACGCCTACGTCCCGGCGATCATCCGCTACTACCTGAACGAAGAGCCGATCCTCGGCAACGTCGAGACGTATCTGCTGGAAGACGAGCGACAGCGGGCGCACGTCCTGTCGAACCTCGACAAACTGGTCGTCAAGGCGGTCGGCGAATCCGGCGGCTATGGCATGCTGATCGGACCGCACAGCACGAAGGCGGAACAGGACGCCTTCGCCCGGCAGATCGCCGCCAACCCGCGCAATTACATCGCCCAGCCAACGCTCTCGCTTTCGACCGCGCCCTGCTTCATCGACGGCAAAATCGTCGCCCGCCATGTCGATCTGCGCCCGTACATCCTCTACGGCGACCGGGTGACCATCGTCCCCGGCGGCTTGACCCGCGTGGCGCTGCGCGAAGGGTCGCTGGTCGTCAATTCCTCGCAGGGTGGCGGCAGCAAAGACACCTGGGTGCTCTATGAGTGACACAGACAGCCGAAGGAGACCGCCATGCTCTCGCGCGTAGCCGACCATCTGTACTGGATGAGCCGCTATCTGGAACGCGCCGAACACACCGCCCGGGTGCTCGACGTGTTTCTGAATCGCGCCCTGGAAACCGCCCCCGGCGCGGCGGATGGGCGGCTGGTGCGGCTGCTGCGCGGGCTGGATATCCAGCCGATCCCCGAACATCTCGACGTGCAGGAGATGCTCCAGCGGCTCACCTTCGATTCGTCTTACAGCGGGTCCATCGTCTTCAACCTGACGGGCGCGCGCGAAAACGCCCGCCACATCCGCGAGCAGATCAGCAGCGAGATGTGGATGGAGATCAACCAGCTCTATCTGGAGGTGCGGCACACCGACCGGGCGCTCGGCTGGCTGAACGAGCCGCATCCGTTCTACGTCGGCGTCAAGGACGGGGCGCACCTCTTCCAGGGCATCACCGACGCCACCATGAATCACAACCAGGGTTGGCACTTCATCCAGATCGGGCGCTACGTCGAACGGCTGATCAACCTGGTCAACTTCCTGAACGCCCAGCTTCCGCGCCACTTCAGCGAATCGCCGGAAAGCGATCAGCCGGTCGAACGCTACTTCGATCTGGTGGCGCTGCTCAAGTCGTTCAGCGCCTTTGAAGCCTTCTGCAAGGTGTATAATCCCGACATGCAGCCGGAACGGATCGCCGAATTCCTGCTCTTCAATGCGGAATTTCCGCGTTCAGCGCGATTCTGCGTCGATACGCTGTTCAGTTCGCTCAACAGCCTGGCGGATGCGACGATGCGGCACAAAAACCTGAAGGTCAACCGCGTCGCGGGCCGCTTGCAGTCGATCCTGAGCTTCGACGAGGTCGAGGACGTGCTGTCAACCGGGTTTTCTGCCTATCTGACGGGGATGAAACAGCAGGCGTACCAGATTCACGATGCGCTCTTCGACACGTACATCTCGTATCCCATCGAGGCGGCGCTGACGAACTGAACGGGCGCGAGCACTCGTGCACGACCTCTCGACGGAAAGTGTTTGCCCATGTACTACGCTGTCACCCACCTGACGGCTTTCGCCTACAGCGAGACGATCACCGATACCGTCATGGAACTGCGGATGCAGCCGCGCAGCGACGACCTGCAAAGCTGCATCCGCTTCGACCTGCGCATCAGCCCCAGGGCGCGGGCGATCAGCCACCGCGACTACCTGGGCAACGCCATCCACCAGTTCGATATCCCCGCCCGCCACCGCCGGCTCGCCGTGCGCGCCGAATCGGTGGTGGAGACGAAGCACGCCCCCCCGCTGCCGAGCGGCATGGGTGGCGACGCCTGGGAGCGCATCGCGGCGGCGCTGGACGACCGCGACCTCTTCGACATGATCCTGCCCAGCCGCTTCGCCCGCTCCAGCCCGGCGCTCGACGCCTTCATCGCCGCCAAAGGCATTCAGCGCGGCGGCGACCCGCTGACCACGCTGATCGCCCTCAACCGCACGATCTACAAGGCGTTCCAGTACGTGCCGAACGTCACCACCGTCGATTCACCCATCGAACACGCGCTGGAAGAGGGCAAGGGCGTCTGCCAGGATTTCGCCCACATCATGATCGCGGTGGTGCGCGGCATGCGCATCCCCTGCCGCTACGTCAGCGGCTACCTGTACTACCGCGCCCATGACCGCGATCGCTCGGCAGACGGGGCGACTCACGCCTGGCTGGAAGCCTGGCTGCCTGATCTGGGCTGGGTGGGGTTCGACCCGACCAACGACCTGATCTGCGGCGACCGGCACATTCGGGTGGCGGTGGGACGCGACTATGCCGACGTGCCGCCGACGCGCGGCGTGTTCCTCGGCGAAGCGGAATCGACGCTGGAGGTGAGCGTGAAGCTCTCTAAGCTGGAGGCGCTGCCGGTCGATGGGCAGACGCACGCGCCGGAGATCGCCCTGCCGCAGTACGACCTGCTCACCTACCAGCAGATGCAGCAGCAGCAGTGAAGAAGACCCCATGACCAGTGTGGTTTCCAGGAATGGCATCCCAATACGCTTGCCGGACGAGCGGGGGGCGCATATCATGGAAGAACATGCGGAACTGGCGGGCATGCTGCCGTTGGTCGTCGCGGCAGTTGCGGAACCCGAGCGCATCCTCGCCGGGGGAAGTGGCGAATTGCTGGCGGAAAGCAGGTGGAAGTGGGAAAGTGGATCGTGGTCGCCTACCGGGAACTGGATCAGGATGGCTTCATCATCACGGCATTCCTGACGCGCCGCGAACGATCCTTGGGAAAGAGGTCACAACTTTGGCCGTAATGCACATGCATGCGTATTTGAATCTGCTGCCCGCAATCAAAGATGCGCCGGCGGGCGAAGTGTGGATGCACTATGACGCAGAAGCAGATGTGCTGTATATCAACTTCACCCGTCCCAGTGTAGCAGCGGACAGCGAACTGACCGATGACGATGTGATCATCCGCTACGATGATCAGGATCGGGTCATCGGCTACACAATTCTGCATGCGCAAAAACGCAGTGCGTGACCCGTCACAACGGTGTTCAGCGCTTTCGCGCAGCCCCCTGCGCGATCACCATTTTGCGCCCGTGCAGGTGGACCATCCGTTTGCGCGGCATCAGGGAGGACAACGGAAGATCAACCTATCGCGCCTAGGGGTTCAGGAATCGGACGCTGCTTTTCGAGCGCGACTTCAAGCCACAGGCGCTTAGCTTCCTCGATAGCGGGGAGGATTTCCTCCCAGGTGTCTACTTCGGTCATACAGCCTTCAAGTTCTTTGATCTGTGCGAACCAAGCGCCATCGTCCGGGATGATTTCAATGGCGTAGGGCAGCGACAGATAATAGTCGAGAGATTTCTTCATCAACTACTCCTGATCTAACCCTGAATCATTCCGCAGCTTGTTCCTGAGTTTTTCACGTTTTGTCACCTGCTGCCTACGCCGGGCGGCAGCAGGTCGCCGGCGAGCCAGGGGATGCCATAGCCGACCGCCAGCCTGCCCGATTCCGCCAGCGCTTCGCCCATCTCCGGCACGCCGGCATAGCTCCACCAGTATTCCAGTTCAGGCAGGAGGCGCACCCCGAAGTCGCCGCCGACCAGGACGCTCAGCAGGCGGCGGGTCGGCTGCTGCCCCGGCGGGACCGCCTGACCGGGCTGCGCCGTGCGCGCCAGGGTGATGCGGAAGCGCCCGAAGCCGTCTTCCGGGTAGTAGAGGTGCTGGTACTCGATCACGCCGAGCAGCCCGGCGAACGCGCCCGCCGTCAGCGGCTTGAGGAAGCGAAACAGCCCGCCCGCCCACTGCGTCGGGCGTTCATCGAGCGCATAGCCCGCCGCGCTGTACGCCTGCCCGACGACGGTCAGCAGCACGCGGCGGAACTCCTCCTGTAGGCTCTCACGATCCATGGGCGTCATGCGAATATCTCATGCAAGTCCAGGCGCAGCTCGGGCAGGACATCGCCGCCGGTCAGCGTACTGCCGGCATCGTAAAGGAATTCGCCGCCATCCGCCGTCAGCACGTTCACAGTCCGCGACTGCGGATCGATCAGCCAGACCAGCCGCACACCGTCGCGCAGATACAGCCGCGCCTTGTCCATAACTTTTACAAATTTATCGGTCGGCGAGATGATCTCGATCACTAGATCAGGGACGAGGATGAGCGGTTTCTCTCCCCAGTCGGGCGTCTGCGCGGTGTACGCCGCAAAACGTACCGCGTTGACGAAAAGCAGATCAGGCACGCGCGCGCCCCGCAGCCAGTTCGACTGATACTCCAGGACGTAGGGCGACTCGTAGGCGAGATACCCCAGAGATGCGCCTTCGACATGCGCCCCCATGCGCAGGTAAAGCCGCCCGCTGATCTGGTTGTGCTTCAACACGTTCGGCGTCACCGGCACAATCTCCCCGTCGATCAGTTCAAAAAGCCCTTCGCGCTCGCAGCGTTCGATGAACGCCTCCAGCGACATCACCCCTGCCGGGCTGGCGACTGCGGTATCCATCGCGGTGTCCTCGCTCACACGTCCACACTAGCGGGCAGGCTGTCCAAAAATTCTCCGAGAATCTGGTTGAACAGCTCCGGGTGTTCCATGCTCGGCACGTGGGCGCTGTTCTCGATCACCACCTTGCGCGCCCCGGCGATCCCCGCCGCCATCACGTCGGCGGCGGCGCGGGCGTGGCTGGTATCGAACGCCCCGACGATGATCAGCGTCGGGACGGCGATCTCGCCCAGGCGCAGCCCCGCCGGCGGTTCCAGCGGGATCGGTGTGCCGGGGTCGTCGCCGCGCGCGTACAGCTTCAGGCACATTTGCCGCACCTTGTCCCGCACCGCTTCGAGCGCCGTCCCGCCGCGCATGACACCATCCGCCCAGATGCGCACGTCATATTCGGCGACGCGCTCCCAGTCACCCGCCGCCTCGGCGGCTTCCGCCTCTTCGAAGAGCGCCGCTTCATCCGCCGGCATATCCGGGACCAGATCGACCCCGCGCAGCCCGGCGCAGACCGGCACGATGGCGCGCACCCGTCCCGGGAATTCCAGGGCGAAATCGACGGCGATCTGCCCGCCGCGCGAACAGCCGACCAGGATGGCTTTCTCGACATGGAGCGCATCCAGGACGGCGCGCAGATCGTCACGGTTGGAATAGGGCATCGGTTCGAGCGTCTCGCTCCTGCCATAGCCGCGTGTATCGTAGCGTATGACCCGGTACTGCCCCTGAAACACCTCTACCTGCGGGTCCCACATCGACGAGTCGGCAATGCCCGCGTGAATGAAGACCAGCGCCTCGCCTTCGCCCGCGACCTCGTAGTACAGCCGCCCCCGGTTCGTCTCGACATACCCGGTTTCAGTCATCGACCGCCTCTCCCTAGACTCCTTCGACACAGCGAATTGCGATTCTCCGCTTCCACAGCCAAGGACGCGCTAATGCGCGTCTCTACGGCTCATAACGGGTCTGTAGGAACGCCTTTCTGGGCGTCCGCGCCGGGCGTCCCGGCGAGTCACCTGCCGCCCGCCTGCGGGAGAGCCGGCGGCTCTCCCCTACAGCAGCGCCGCCAGCGCCTCTGGCGTCGTGACCGGCATCTGACAGGCGAAATGGCGGCAGACGTAGACCGTCGGCTGTCCCGCCCGTGCGGCGCGATGGCTGAGCAGGGGGATCAGATCGTCGTCGCCATCCACATCCGCCGCCGCCAGCGCCGCGATCAGGTTGGGGCGATACGGTTTGCGCGCCGCGTCGAGCAGCGCCCGCGTCGCGGCGGCGTCCGGCGCGCCGACCACTGCCACCTCCGCCAGCCCGCCGACCAGCATATCGACGGCGTTGAGCGCTTCGCCGAATGCCTGCGGATATTCACGCAGCGCCGCTGTCAGCAGCGAAAGCGTGCGCTGCGCCGCTTCGGCATAGGCATCGACACCGGTATAGGCGTTGAGGCGGATCAGGCAGCGGGCGAACATCGACGCGCCCGACGGGGTGGCGTTATCTTGCAGCGAACGCGGACGGGCGATCAGCTGCTCGTGCCCCGCGCCGGCGTCATAAAAGCCGCCGTCTTCGGCGCGAAAGACCGCCAGCGCGTGATCCGCCAGCGCCCGCGCCCAGGCGAACCAGCGGCGGTCGAAGGTCGTCTGGTACAGCTCCAGCAGCCCGTCGATCCAGCTGGCATAGTCTTCCAGGAAACCCTCGATGCGCGCCTGTCCATCCTTGTAGGTGCGGCGCAGCGTATCGCCACCGCCGCGCATCGCCCGGTCGAAGAATTCGGCGCAGCGCACCGCCGCCGCCCGGTAGTCGTCGCGGTCCAGGACGCGGGCGGCTTCGGCGAGGCTGGCGAGCATCATGCCGTTCCAGGCGGTCAGCACCTTGTCATCCAGACCGGGCGGCACGCGCTGCGTGCGCGCGGCGAACAGCTTATCCTTGATCGCCGCCAGCCGCGCCCGCAGTTCCTCGACACTCAGGTTCAGCCGTTCGGCGGCGACGGCGTCGTCGTTGGGCACGAAGAGGATGCTGTGCCCCTCGAAGTTGCCGCGCGGGGTCACGCCCCAGTATTCGACCGCGATGGCGGCATCGTCGCCCGCAGGCGAGTCGCCCAGCAGCGCTTCCAGTTCCGCCTGGCTCCAGACGAAGAACTTCCCCTCCTCGCCTTCGCTGTCGGCGTCGGTGGTGCTGTAGAAGCCGCCTTCCGGGGCGGTCATCTCGCGCAGCACGTAGTCGTAGATCTCGCAGGCGATGGTCTTGAAGGACGGATCGCCCGTCTGCTGGAAGGCGTGCAGGTAGACGCGGCTCAACTGAGCGTTGTCGTAAAGCATCTTCTCGAAGTGCGGCACGAGCCAGACGGCATCGACGCTGTAGCGGTGGAACCCGCCGCCGAGTTGATCGTAGATGCCGCCGCGCGCCATGCTGACGAGCGTCAGCACGGCGTGGTCGAGCGCTTCCTGCGACCCCGCCCGCGCCGCCGTGCGCAGCAGAAATTCCAGGTTCATCGGGTTGGGAAACTTGGGCGCGCCGCCGAAGCCGCCGCTGCGCGGGTCGAAGTTCTCGCGCATTTTGGCGTAGGCGGCGTCCAGCAGGTCCGCCGTCAGATCGCTCGGCGTCCCACCGATGCCCAGGCGGTCGCGCTGAAGCAGCCCGGTCACCTGCGCCGCCGCCCCTTCGACCTGATCGCGCCGGTTGCGGTAGGCGTCATAGACGCCGGCGAGCACCTGCTGAAAGGACGGCATGCCGTAGCGCGGCTGCGGCGGGTAGTACGTGCCGCCGTAGAACGGTCGTCCGTCCGGCAGCAGGAAGACAGTCATGGGCCAGCCGCCGTGCCCGCCGCTGAACTGCTGCACCGCGTTCATGTAGATGTCGTCCACGTCCGGGCGCTCTTCGCGGTCCACCTTGACGTTGACGTACAGACCGTTCATGAGTTCGGCGGTGGCGTCATCCTCGAAGCTCTCGTGTGCCATGACGTGGCACCAGTGACAGGCGCTGTAGCCAACGCTGAGCAGGATCGGCTTGTTTTCGCGGCGCGCCCGTTCGAAGGCTTCTTCGCCCCAGGGATACCAGTCCACCGGGTTGCCGGCATGCTGAAGCAGATAGGGGCTGGTCTCGTTCGCCAGTCGGTTCATGAAGGGTGTCTGCCGCCTCTGTGTTCGGATAGGGGTCGATTATCGCGCAAAAGCGCCGAAAACACGATGAGCACAGGGGAATTTCATCGATTTGTTCTATCATTAGGCTGTAGTAGGCTCTCGCATCTTGGGCGAGCAGGCGGCTCGACCGTTGAGAAGATGCGAGACCTGGCTTAAACCACAAGTCGCAAGACATGAGGTCTGAGGAAGAGGAATGAGAAGCAGCGCCGTCACCGAGCATCCCATCCGTATCATGCGCATCATCGCCCGGTTGAACGTCGGTGGACCGGCGATCCACGTCGCGCTGCTGACTCAGCGCCTCGCTGCGCCCGGCTATGAAAGCCTGCTGGTCGCCGGGCAGGTGGGCGCGGACGAAGGCGACATGACCTACTATGCCGAGTCGCTCGGCGTGCAGCCGGTGATCCTGCCGGCGCTGGGGCGGTCGCTCCACCCCCTGCGCGATCTTCAGGTGATCTGGCGGCTCTACCGCCTGATGCGCCGCTTCAAACCGGATGTCGTCCACACCCACACCGCCAAAGCCGGGTTCGTCGGGCGGGTGGCTGCCTGGCTGGCGGGCGCGCCGGTCATCGTCCACACCTTTCACGGGCACGTCTTCCGGGGGTATTTCAGCCCGACCATGACGCGCGTCTTTCTCATGCTGGAACGCCTGACCGCCGCCATGTCCAGCGCCGTCATCACCCTTACCGAAGGGCTGAAGCGCGAGATCGCCGAGGAGTTTGGCGTCTGCCCGCCGGACAAGATCGTCGTCCTGGGGCTGGGGCTGGACCTGGGCAGGTTCGCCGCCGCGCCGCGCCAGGGCGGCTCCTTCCGGGCGGCGCACGGCATTCCGGCGGACGCGCCGCTGATCGGCATCGTCGGGCGGCTGGTCCCGGTCAAGAACCACCGTCTGTTCCTGCAAGCCGCCGCGCTGGTCCTGCGGCAGGAGCCGGCGGCGCGCTTCGTCATCGTCGGCGACGGCGAAGCGCGGGCGGCGGTCGAGGCGGAGATCGCCGCGCTCGATCTGGGCAGTGCGGTGCAGATCACCGGCTGGGTGCGCGACCTCCCTCCGGTCTACAGCGACCTTGACGTGATGGCGCTGTCCAGCGTTAACGAGGGGACGCCGGTCACGCTGATCGAGGCGCTGGCGGCGGGCTGCCCGGTCGCCAGCACCGCCGTCGGCGGCGTGCCCGATCTGCTGGAAGGCGGCAGGCTCGGCGCGTTGGCTCCTTCTGGCGACGCCGAGGCGCTGGCGGAGGCGATGCGGCGTGCGCTGCGTCAGCCGCCGGACCCGGAGCCGATTCGGGCGCTGATGCTGGAACGCTACGGCATCGACCGGCTGGTCGGCGACCTGGACGCGCTCTACCGCCGGCTGCTGGAACGCCGCGCACAAAGGCGGTAGAAGGCTGCATCTATGATGGCGAACAGCGCGCCGCCCCTGTTGACAAACGGCGCGGGGTTGCATACACTGATCGTGGTTCGGCGAACCCGTTGTGAACCTCCCCGAACTTTTATCAAGCGGAGTGGAAGGTGATGATGCCCACAAGTGCGTCCAGCGATAATTAGGCAAACCTCTCGCAGGTTTGTCGTGATTGTGCTGCGCACCTGTGCCGCATGTGGTTTTGTGCCGCCTTCTTCCGGCTGAATCAAACCCAGGATGAGATCCCTGGATCGCCTCCTCTGCCGCATGGGTGCGCCCTGCGGTCTTTTTTGCGTCCCGCCCTGACACCAGTGAATGAAGTGAGATCAAACGGATGGCGATCCTCAGCACGCAGCAGCTTGGACAATCTTTCGGCGCGTTCGACGTGTTCATGAACGTGAATGTGACCCTTCAGCCGGGCGCAAAGGTCGGGTTGGTCGGTCCCAACGGTATCGGCAAGACCTCTCTGCTGCTCCTCCTCTGCGGGTTGGACCAGCCCGCCGCTGGTCGGGTCACGCTCAAAGAAGGCGTGCGACTTGGCTATCTGCGCCAGGAGGCGATGTCGGCGTTCCACGAAGCCGCCAACACCGTCTGGGAAGAGATGATGTCGGTCTTCGCCGGCGTTCACGTTCTGGAAGACCGGCTGGCTGCCCTGGAAACGGCGATGAGCGAGGAGACCGACGGCGCAGCGCTGGAGGCGATCCTTGACGAGTATGGCGCGGTGCGGCAGGAATTCGAGACGCTCGGCGGTTACGACTACGAGGTGCGGACGAAGGCGACGCTGCAAGGCTTGGGCTTCAGCGAAGACGAATACGCCACGCCGCTCCGGCAGTTGAGCGGCGGGCAGAAGACCCGCGCCCTGCTGGCGCGCCTGCTGCTGGCGCGTCCCGACCTGCTGGTGCTGGACGAGCCGACCAATCACCTCGACATGGGCGCGGTGCAGTGGCTTGAACGCACCCTGCGCCAGTGGAGCGGCGCGCTGCTGATCGTCAGCCATGACCGCTACTTCCTCGACGCGGTCGTCGATACCATCTGGGAGATGCACCGCACCGGCATCGACGTTTATCGCGGCAACTACACCGCCTACCTGCGTCAGCGCCAGGAGCGGCAGGATTACGCCGAGAAGGTCTACCAGCAGGAGATGGAACGCCTGCGTGGCGAACTCGACTACATCAAGCGCAACATCGCCCGCGCTTCGACCAACGGCGGCGCAGTCGGGCGGCTGCGACGCCTGAGCCGCGACCTCGCCGCCATCGACGAGATAGGCGTCATGGATTACAAGGCGAGCCGCAAATGGTCGGAAACGGGGGTGGGCGGGGTACGCATGTTCACCGTCGCCGAAGCGGAGGCGGCGATCAAGGCGATCCCTTCGCCGGTCAAGCGCCTGCCGCGCTTCGCCGTCCGCCTCAAGCCGGTCTATCGCAGCGGCGACTACGTGCTGCGCACGCGCGATCTCCAGGTGGGATATCCGACGCGCAGCCTGTTTCGCGCCGGCGAGATCGTCCTGATGCGCAGGGAATGCGCCGCGCTGATCGGCGACAACGGCACCGGCAAAACCACGCTCCTGAAGACCCTGACGGGCGAGATCGCGCCGCTGAGCGGGCAGATCACGCTGGGCGCGGGGCTGAAAGTGGGCTATTTCGCCCAGGCGCACGAGCAGATGAACCTCGACAATACCGTCCTGGATGAGCTGATGCGCCACAAGGCGATGCGCATCAGCGAGGCGCGCGATCATCTGGCGCAGCTCCTCTTTCGCGCCGATGATGTCTACAAGAAGGTCGGCATGCTCAGCGGCGGCGAGCGGGGCAAGCTGGCGCTGGCGATTCTGACGCTGAACAACGCCAATCTCCTGCTGCTGGACGAGCCGACCAATCATCTGGACATCCAGGCGCAGGAAATCCTGCAAGAGGCGCTGGAGCAGTTCGAAGGCACGATCCTGCTGGTCTCGCACGACCGCTATCTGATCGACCGGCTGGCGACGCAAATCTGGGAGCTGGAAGACGGCACGCTGCGTGTCTTCAAGGGCGGCTATCAGGAATTCCTGGCGGCGGAAAAAGCGGATGCCGCCGGGACACCCGCGCCGACAGCGCCGCCGAGTCTGCCGCGCGCGCCGCGCCCCAGGAAGAACCCGGCGCTGGCGCGGCTGGAGATGCAGATTCACAGCGTCGAGACCGCGCTGAAAGAGCTTGACCTGCTGCTGGAACGCGCCAGCGCCGCGCAAAAGAGCAGCGCCGTCGAGTCGCTGGGGCGGCAGTATGCCGAGCAGCAGGCGGCGCTGGAGGATCTGCTGGCGCGCTGGATGGCGCTGGCGGAAGCCGCCGATGAGCCGGTCGCCTAGAGGGTGTTTGAAAATTGCCCTTGGTAGGGGCGCGTCGCGACGCGCCCGCCGTAACCGTGACAGGCTCCATGCATCGTGGTCCGTGGGCGGCGCGCGGCCTCGCCTACCAGCGACGGT